>NZ_CFQRNQ010000007.1:0-153429 GCF_986071375.1 Paraprevotella sp.
GTGTTGTCTATGCGTCCGGTGAATTCTTCGCAAACCATACTGCAGAGTCATGGAGTCTATAGATATTTCCTAAATAAAGCATAAAGTCAAGTTCCCAAATATGCTATACTTTGTTTTCATTTATCGAGAATCTTATGAATATTGGATCTTCATTATCTTCATTCGGCTTTGATTTGACAATGTTCCATATGTCAGACTCTGGTGAGATATATCCAGGATAAACCAACGCATAAAAATACGTTTCGTCAGCCCCAATAATGACAACATCCAAGTTTTTGCCGAACACATACTTACCTGAGTTTTTGTTTATGAATGCATGATAATAAGTTTGTTCTGGCCCAACAAACAAAGCATAAAGCCATGACGACGTTTCGTAAACGTCTGTAATGCACTTAAAGTATGTAGGGTCATTGTCCACCACATTAAATTCTTCTAATGTTTGGGGCAGCACATTGCCAGGAAGTTGCTTGTTTCCCAAATCAAATTTGTACAATGTCGTAAGTTTGCCATCTGCATATTCATCAATATAAAACTCACCATAATCAGACACCACCCTACACCGGCCATCATACGTATAAAAACAATTTGTGACCAAATGAAACCTCTTGCTTTCCCTCAATCCTTCTTGCCCGGCAGGCGTGTCCAAAACTATGCTGAATTTGTTTCGGATGTCAGTGAAACAAAGAAAACTGTCCTTTCCTATTATAGCAAACCTATCATATTCGGTTGGTATTGACGAAAAAAAGTTAGTGCGTCCAATGAATTTTCCGTCCTGTAAGCGGTAGTTCAATATTCCTCTGTCGTCAAGCACTTTCAGCACAGAAGCTTGTTTGTCCACCTGCATATCTTTAATTTCAATATACTCGGATAAAGCACGCCCTCTCTCTCCTATCTTACAGACGAACTTACCATCAGCAGAAAAGCGGTATATGACTTTCGCCTTGTGATCCCAAAAGTACATATAGCCACTATCTACTATGCACTTATCACAATATGTGATAATGCAAGAGCTGTCATTACCTTGAAGTCTTACCTCTTCTTTTATTTGCAAAAAACTGTTCCAATCTTTGAAATCAGAATCTTCTATAGTAAACACCTTGGCATTGTCGTCTGCCGTATCCTTACCGCAAGAGAAAATTACCATAGCAATAAAAATCGCAATATACGCATACTTGCTCATTTTCATGTTTTTCTAAGTTAGCAATGAACTTTATTTCTTTCTTGTACGAATTACATCAAAAAGTCCGCTTGTAAGACTTCATTAAGTCCAACAAGCGAACCCCAAATGTCAACAGCAGTCAGAAGGATAGCACTCATCCGGGTCTCCTGACTTACAAGAACCCCATGCTTTATATTCACATGGGCGACTGCATTCGCCAAAAAATTTAGTGTATCCATCTACCGATTCACCACGAAACAACACCTCTACATTTTCCATGAAAAGAAGTGAGCCTTTTGCGCTATTAGAATAAACATTCCAACCATAGGCACCGATTGCAATCATACAAATTCCTGCAAACAAGGCAACAAAAAACAAAATCTTTTTCATAAAACAAAAAATTAACTTTGAATATTTAGGTCGTGAATATAGTGAAAAAATAAATATAATACTAACAAAGAAACAAAAACGATTCGGAACTTTGAACGTTCTTGACTCGCACTTTCTCACGCAAATTATTCAACAACAGATCTAATTCACCCAAGAAAGATCATTTGCGATATATAGTAAAAAAACTATTGCTGCCCGATAAAACTCACTTTTTATAAAAAAGTATCACCCAATTATTATACAAAATTCATTCTACGGAGAACGAAATTCCGTTCTCAGCCAAACGATTTTTCAATCTGCGCCAAATGATTTTCCGTTTGGCGCAGATTGATTTATAAACTACAAGCATTTGAATATCAAATATATAAAAACAACAAATATCCTTACAGATATTCATCTTCATAAAGCCTTTCCTGCTGATGATATCATGGAAAATACGGCCATACGGTTCGTAGACCGACCGCAACACTTCTCAATAAGACACGGAAACTTCCAATCCCTCTTGCCGGATGCGTCCGGCAATGCGGTCCAACTCTTCATGCGTGGCCTTACGTAACTCATGGTCGGGCGTTTCGCGGTCGATGGTGTAAATCATGACCTGCGATGGAGCTATTTTCTTCACGGCACGCAACCACGGTTCCACGAAACGGTCGGAAGTATTGTCCACGTCCACACCGTCCGACATGCCTTTCATGAACATCGTCTGTATGATGACTTTGCCTCGGAAATCTTTCAGGCGTTCCACCACCCGACCCACTTCATAACGCCCCGTAGGACGGTCTACCCGGCTAATGTAATCCCCGTCCACCGTATCCAGTTTCAGGATGTTGTTGTCCACCTTCCCCAAAGCCTCGAAAACCTCCGGCCTGAATATTTGGGTGGCATTGCTCAACACGCTGATTTTAGCTTTCGGGAAATACCGGTCGCGCAAGGCACGGGTGTCTTCTATGATTTCCGGAAAATGCGGATGCAGGGTGGGTTCCCCGTTTCCGGCAAACGTCAGCACATCCGGTACAGGGCCGTTCGCGGACATGTCCTTCAGCCTTTCTTCCAAGGCCACATGTACTTCCTCACGCGTGGGCAACGGCTTCCTGGGACGGAAATCCTTGTTGAACCCGCATTCGCAATACACACAATCGAACGTACACCACTTCCCGTCTTCCGGAAGCAGGTTGATGCCCAAAGAAACTCCCAACCGACGGCTGTGCACCGGCCCGAATATGGGAGAAGGATAAATGACTGTAGACATGGCTATATTCTAAAAAAACTACCTGCAAAGGTAACACAATCTTTTTTCAAAACTTGTAACGCAACAAGAAAGAAAGGTCGTTTTTCCATCGGCCGCCTATGCGTTGCAACCCCTCCCCTATCTCGTCCCGGTCGAAATATCCGGTAGCCCCGTATTTACACATCAGCATCCAATGTTTTGCCACGTTCCACCGGGCATTCACCGCCGCCCTCATTCCTTGTCCGTACATCGTCATGAAAGCAAAGGCATACAACAACGAAGGCTCATAGAAAGACATCGGCGCCTTGTAGTCCTCGCTGTCGAAATACACGCACGACCCGGCCACATTCAAGCGGTTTTTCCGGTCCTTCCATTTCAGGATGCTCCCTCCCATGTATCCTCCGACATGCCGTCCATACACGTCCCTCACCCTTGTATATCGTGCCACCCCGCGCCATTCCCAGACTTTTGAAGGCATGCACTGCGCCTGCACCTTCAATTTATGATACAGGTAAGGCTGCCCATAGCGTTCTTTCCGCTTCAGTTGGTAACGTCCGGACAATTCCCACTTCCGCGATACGACCCAATCGGCCTGAAACGTCCCTTCCACCCCTTCGGAAGCATGAGGTATCCCAAACTTCACCCACGGAAAATAAAAATAATCCACATAAGCGGACAACTTCAACTCGTTCAGCGGGGCTGCCTCCACTCCCATATAAAATCCGCTTTCGTTCCTGACCGCCCCACCTTCGGAAAAGCTGTTGGCACGCAATCCCACATACTGGTAAGCGAACAACCGCTGCAAAGCTACCACACTGTACCGGTGGTTGAAACGGTAAATGGCTTTGTTCAGCGTGGCCCAACCGCCATATACGTTGCTGAACGCCGTCTCGCCGGAAAACGAAAACCTGTCACGATGCCAACGGTAGTGCAGACTGGCATTCAGGAAATCCTTACCCTCCGGATAATATTGCCGGTAAAGTTCCGTGCCTTTTGAGAAAGAACGACTGAAATGTTGGTAAAACGCAGTCGCACCCAAAGAAAAATATTCCGTATTCCAAGTCACGTCTGCCCCGGCAGACTGCTCCATGACATTATGCTTTTTGGACAGTTCCAACAAAGTACGGTGCAAACCATCGGTCTTCAACGAAGAAACCGTCCCGTCCTTCCTTAAAGTGGCATCTGTAGGCAAATAGGAATAGAAAGCCGACACGTCCACTTTCCCGAAACGGAAAGTAACGGCCATTCCCCTGAAAAAGGAAGTTTCGGACGTAGAAGAGAATTTCTTGATGGACGGTCTCGTGTCGCCCATATTAAACAAAGTGGATTTCCCTAAAGAAAAATCACTGTTCACCACCAAACCTTCACCGAACCCCACCCGGTAGTCTCCCAATGCCAATGCCTTGAGTTTTCCACAATCTTTCAACAGGAAATGGAACGAATAGGCATCGTAAGCCATATTGCCATAACTGCCGAACGGTTCTCCTGCGTCCTTCTCCGCCGTGAATCCCCAAAACAGCCTGTTCCTGTACTGATAAGTGTAGCGTATGTTATGGTACAACGAATTACCAAGATATACCTTATTGGGGTTTTTCAACAATACTTCATCTTCCGGTATTTGATATCCATCACGTTTATACAGAGGCACATCCAACCGGCTCGTCACCTCATGCCGCCCTCCTTTCAACAAGGTTTTCAACCGTAACTTTTCTTTTTCCTCCACAGGATTTTCCACGTAGACGAACAAAGCAAGGAACTGACGGGTCTGGTAGTCCAGTTCCTCTATCAACATCAATTCTCCCAACGATTGCATCGGGCCGTAACGGTACACGTATGCCAAGATTTCCTCTATCTCGTCCGCATCCAGAAAAGGCAACTGTTCCAAATCGTCTTTCGTAGCCGTGTTCAGGTTGAAAGGATGCTCATGCAATCCCGCCAACTCTTCCAAAAGCGGACTCATGTCTTCCCCGTCGTCATACTCATCCACAGAAATCTTCTCTACAAATTCTTCCCAGGAATAATGCTGTGCAATGACTTTATCCACAGGATATATTTGTAGTACACAATACATTAACATGTTTATCCACAAGCGTTGTAGATAAATGCAAGTAAAGTGTTTTTCTGCCATGCTTCAAATATAAGCAACTATTTCCGGTATGACAAATTATCCCCTACAAATAATCACTGCATTAGAATCCGCATTCACCACGTGACAAAGGCTTTACCTCACTACAAACTTCTTTCCATCTCTTATATATATGCCTTTAGGTAAATTATCCGTTCCATTTATCCGGATGCCGGATAAGCCATACACTATTCCATCTGCCTTTGAGGCTTTGGAGTCCATAGAAAACACAGGAACTGCATCGGGCGAATAATCGTCATTGTTGGTCAAATACATGTCGGCCACATCAATAACTCCACTTTGTCCGGCATACAGGGCGACAATCATGACACGGGAAACGTCCACCGGTTCGCCTTGAAGTTCTCCACTCGTATAAGTGATGTCATGAAGGGGAACGGCCACCAAGACCTCCCCTCCCACAGGGTATTGGCAACAATCAGACCAGATATTGTTCTCTGTATAAAGCATAATGCAAGCCCCTACTTTTTGGACTTTATCCAATTTCAATACCAAGTACTTGTAACCGCTCATATCCAATCCATAGGTATACTTCCATCCCATCTGCCCATTCTCGCCCGGAAAAAACGCCCTCACGGCCTCGCGGTACGTGCCGTTCCCGAACAATGCAGTTTCAATGAATTCTTCACCGAAAGGAAAACAGGTGGAATTGAGGGTGAATGACAGACTGGACATTTTTCCCGCCGCGTCTGTATAGGTTGCCTTCACTCCCGTACGTCCTTGCGAAAAGCCACGTACCTCCCCGTCCTTGATGTCTGCCACTTCAGTATTTTCTATTTCATACTCGGCCATATAAGACACATCCTCCGTATGCCCGTCTTCAAAAGCAGCCATCAATTCCAATTTCTGCCCTTTCCCTATTTGTACTTCCAAGTCCTTGTCCGGCATATCTATATTTGTCACGGGCATGTCCGGCATGTCCAACGGAATGCCATACACTTTATTTAAGACCACCCTGGCATAATGCCGTCCCATTTCACGGTAACCTTCAGAGGTAAAATGAAGCCCGTCACTCGCCCCTTCACAGCCTTCCGATGAAACGACGTGCGCGTTTACCAACCACGGCAGCATGCCAACATATTCATTGTGCCCCGCGCAAACTCCTCCTTCTGCCCCACTCAGCATTTCCCCCGCAAACAGAGGCACCTCTTCTTCTTTAAGGTCCAAATCACAAAGCAAATCCCTGTAGATTTTCTCCACTTTCTCCGGCCAGTCCGCTTGCCCATTGTTGCTTTCCCCCTGATGCAACAAAATGCCTTTGATAATGCCGTGCTCCTTGGCTTTCTTGCCGAATTCCACTAATTTCGCATAAGGATTCCCACCATATAACCCCATCAAATATTTCTGCCATTCATCGGCCTGTTCATAATATTTTTCATAACTAGCCTTGTCAAAACAATCTATACCGGCTCCTCCTATGGCCACCATCACGACACCTACCTTACAAGATTCCGGCAAATTATCCACCATAGTGCGGCCGAAATAATCCGCCACACTCAATTTGGCCCCATAACGGCACAACGGAGGAACAGCCGTGTACCAATCTCCTGGCGTACGTCCCATTTTAAGATCCTCGTCACAGACACTCATGACCCGGAAACGTTTGTCCACATCTTCCGTGTCGACACTTTCTATATCCGCATTCCCCTCCATATTAGATTGCCCGAAACACAAATAAATATGGAAAGCGGAATCCACGGCTTGCCCCTTGTCTCCCTCCAATCCATTCTCCTTATATTGGATACTTACGTCCCCTGTCGCCCGCAAATCAGCTGAATAACTTCTAAAACCACCTAAAAATACCATCAAAAGGATGTAAAAAACAGTTTTTTTCATCTTTAATAAGTTTATTGGTAAGATGAAGGCAAAGGTATGGAAAAACAGTATTTGAAAATCCACACAATGTTACAGATACTTTATACCATGTCATACAACTATTGCAAATACTACAAAAAATGAACTATTCTTTGTAAAATACACGCGATGAAAGTATTTAATTTATATTTTTGCAACGGATATGGGAATATACAGGCTTATCATATTAATCTTATTAGGTGCCTTTACTTTACAAGTGAAAGCGCAAGAAGAATTTATTCCTGTAGATGGGGAACCGAGAATAAAAGTAGTGTTTTACAAGAAAGCACAAAAGGAATTTTATCAAGGCGACTCCATCACCGTGATCATCATGCCCGAACTTCCGGTATATCCCCCACTGAAGTTTAAGAACAAAAGGGAAATCATACGATATAACAAATTGGTTTATAACGTGAAAAAAACACTTCCCATTGCCAAAATGGTTAACCAGACCATCTCCGAGACATACGAATATCTGGAAAAACTACCTACTAAAAAAGAAAAAGACGCTCACATCCGAGCTGTAGAGAAAGGCATAAAAAAGCAATATACCCCACAAATGAAGAAGCTGACTTATTCACAGGGGAAACTGCTCATCAAGTTAGTGGACCGCGAATGCAACCAAAGTTCCTTCGAAATAGTGAAAGCCTTTTTCGGTCCTTTCAAAGCCGGATTTTATCAGGCGTTTGCTAGCATATTCGGAGCTAGCCTGAAAAAAGACTATGACCCTGAAGCTGATGACCGGCTGACGGAACGGGTGGTTAGGATGGTAGAAGCCGGTACGTTATGACATCATACCTTTATATGTTCACAACTTCATCTTACGGGCAAACTCCCATACCAGTATTCCGGCTGTAACGGAAACATTCAAAGAATGTTTCGTCCCGAACTGGGGTATTTCTATACACCCGTCGCATTGGTCAACAACTTCTTGTTGCACGCCTTTCACTTCATTTCCTAATATGATAGCATACTTTTTTGCCTTATCCGGCCGGAAATCCTGCAACATGACACTGCCTTCCACTTGTTCCACAGCCCAAACTTCGTAGCCTTCTGCCTTAAGATGTTCCACGGCATCTTGCGTACGCTCATAATATACCCAATCCACGGAATCTTCTGCCCCCAATGCCGTCTTATGGATTTCCACCTGTGGCGGAGTGGCCGTGATTCCGCACAGATACACGGATTCTACCCTAAAAGCATCGGACGAACGGAATACGGAACCTACATTATATAAGCTTCTTACATGGTCCAGTACCACAATCAAAGGAAGTTTTTCAGCCGTCTTGAATTCTTCGGCAGAGATTCTATTCAGTTCCGTTATTTTAAGTTTTCTCATTGCTTTCAACATATTTGTTCACAAAGATAATAAAACCCATAAAAACTACTTGATAACTCGTTCACAAATCGTAAACAGATTATTGAAAAGAAACTTTGGATTTAGAAAATCAACCGTGTTACAGGAATATTTCAAACCACCAAATAAATTAGTAAAAGATAGAAATGAACTTTAAACCGTATTTTCATCAGATTTATGCAGCCTTTTTCCATTAAAGTTTTTAACTTTGTAGGTTATGAACAACTCGTTAAAAACGATAAAGAACATACGATAATGCATTCAGTTTAAAGAATAAGAGTCCCAAGGCACGTGTTGAAAAGTGACACATTACTCGATACTCCGCTTTGATAACTTAAAAAACAAGTTTCAGGCTTCTTTTTTATCGACACTATCAACAGCCTATTATCATTTACATTAGATTTTTTCAAAAAATAGAAATAAGAATTAATAATATATATATGGTTAAGAAAGAATGGATAGACAAGGGGTTCGTGGATGAACCCATAGCAAAGGAGCTTGATTTGAAAAGTGAAATCAGGGAACTTTGCCGGAAGAAGAATGCCGTCATCATGGCGCATTACTATACGGAAGGAATCATCCAGGATTTGGCTGACTTCGTGGGAGACAGTTTGGCACTGGCTCAAAAGGCTGCCAAGACCGAAGCGGATATCATCGTCATGTGCGGTGTGCATTTCATGGGAGAGACCAATAAGATTCTCTGTCCCGGCAAAAAGGTCTTGGTTCCGGATTTGAATGCCACCTGTTCGCTAGCCGAAAGTTGTCCGGCAGATGAATTCTCGCGGTTTGTCTCGGCACATCCCGGCCATACGGTCATATCGTACGTCAATACCACGGCTGCCACCAAGGCGGTGACGGATGTGGTGGTCACTTCGAGCAACGCCCGTCAGATTGTGGAAAGTTTCCCTTCGGACGAAAAGATCATTTTCGGTCCGGACCGTAACCTCGGCAACTATATCAATTCCGTTACCGGACGTAATATGTTACTTTGGGACGGAGCTTGCCACGTGCATGAGAAATTCTCCGTGGAGAAGATATTGGAATTGAAAGAGTCCCATCCCGAGGCCAAGGTGTTGGCTCATCCGGAATGTAAGGGAGCAGTGTTGAAACTGGCGGATGTGGTAGGTTCTACCGCAGCATTGCTGAAATATGCCATCCGCCATGAAGGAAAGGAATTCATCGTGGCCACGGAAAGCGGCATACTGCACGAAATGCAGAAGGCTTGTCCGGAGAAAACGTTCATTCCGGCTCCTCCGGACGACAGTACGTGTGCCTGCAATGAATGCAATTACATGAGGTTGATTACGTTGGAAAAGCTCTATAATACCTTGAAATATGAGTGGCCGGAAATCGTAGTGGATGCGGAGGTGGCGGAAAAGGCTGTCAAACCGATTCACAGAATGTTGGAAATCTCCGAGAAGTTAGGATTGTAATGAAGCGTTTGAAGACTTTTACTGATGAACGTGGTAGCCTTACCGTGGCTGAGACCGGAAAGGATTTGCCTTTTGAAGTGAAGCGGGTATACTGGATTTATGGTGTACCCGAAGGACATGAACGTGGCAAGCATGCCAACCGTATTACCTACCAGTACTTAGTGGCCGTGAAAGGGTGCGTGACAATCGCCTTGGAAGACAAGGACGGACGGCGGACGTATGTGCTCGACGCACCGGACAAGGGGCTTCTCATCCCGCCGCTCACGTGGAACGAGTTGCTGCATTTCTCAGAAGACGCCGTGTTGTTGGTCTTGTCTTCCCAACCTTACCGGCCTGAAATGTATATAAACTCTTACGAAGAGTTCCTGCGTATCATTCATGAATAGGATAGGTGGTGTGGAGATGGAAACCGGATGGGAAATAAAGCGGTATAGCGATGACTGTAAGGAAGAATGGGACGGTTTCGTACGGGAGTCCCGCAACGGGACTTTCCTTTTCATGCGCGGTTATATGGATTATCATGCCGACCGTTTCGCGGACTTCTCCCTTATGGCTTACAGGGACGGACGGCTGCATGCTTTGCTACCCGCACACTGTACGGCGACGGAGTTTTGCAGTCATCGTGGACTGACGTATGGCGGAGTGGTGACGGATGAAAAGATGACGGCTGCGCTCATGTTGGGGTTGTTTGGGGAAATCTTTCGCTATTTACGGACGTATACATCGGTAGTCAAGTGGATTTATTCGCCCGTACCTTATATATATGCCCGTTATCCCAGTGAAGAGGATTTGTATGCATTGTACCGCTTTGGGGCACGCCTATCAGGCCGTAAAGTTTCCACGGTCATTCCCTCTGCCGCAGCGTGGGGATTCAGTACGCTTCGGAAACGTAAAGTGAGGTGTGCTTTGCGTGAAGGATTGTCCATCAGGCAGGATGACGATTTTACGTCTTTTTGGGCGGTATTGGAAGGGAATCTGATGGAACGCCACCAGTCGCGTCCCGTGCATACCTTGGAAGAAATCATGTTGTTGCATCGTCGGTTTCCGCAACAGATATTGCTGTACAGGGTTTGCCGTGCGGCGGAGCGTACAGTGGCCGGTTGCGTGTTGTACGTGACGGAAAGGGTGGTTCATGTACAATATATTGGTTCCACTCCCGAAGGAAGGGCGTACGGAGCCGTGGATTTGTTGTTCCACCATTTGATTCACGAGACATACAAGGATGTTCCTTGCTTTGACATGGGGACTTCCGTAGAGGAAGGCGGCCGTGTGTTGAATGAGGGGCTGATATTCCAAAAAGAGGGTTTCGGCGGCCGGGCTGTCGTGTATGATACGTACGAGATGGAGGTATGAAAAGTCGTGTAATTTTGTGCGGCAAACGATTTTTCAATCTCCTGTGAATGATTTTCAGATCTGCTGAGAATGATTTTACGATGTGCCGAGGGCTTTATGAACTCCTCTCCTAATAGGTTTTTTGCTTGAAAAAGGCTTCACCCATTCATACTGTTTGGATGACAAGCGGTTAAGGTGAACTTTGTGGGGTGGAAGGGTTCACCGTGCCTTCACCGGCTTTCACCGGAAATGCAGTGCCTGAATGATATAAAAAGTGTTAAGCATTCACTTTAACCGTTTGTCATATAGGGAGTATGAAGGTTCCGTGAATGATAAAATCCTTGTGGTTCCAGAAGTGGTAGAGGTTTGTAAGTAGGGAAATAAAAAGCTTGAAAAATTTCCCTGAAAGAAAAATAGTTGTAATTTAGCTTCCTGAAAAGTTTGAAGTAAAGTAATGGTAAAATATTTGGATTTAAAGAAAATCAATGATTCTTTCGAACTGGAATTGTCGGAAGCTGTAGCACGGGTAGTGCGTTCCGGATGGTATCTGTTCGGGAAAGAGGTGGAGACTTTCGAGCAGCGGTTTGCCCGTTATTGCGGGGTCGGGTATTGCGTGGGGGCAGGGAACGGACTGGATGCCCTTACGCTTATCTTCATGGCTTACGTCAGCATGGGGCGGATGAAGGCGGGAGACGAAGTCATCGTGCCGGCAAATACCTACATAGCTTCCATATTGGCGGTCATGCGTGCCGGTTTGAGACCCGTACTTTGCGAACCTGAATGGGATACTTGCAACATAGACCCCGGGAAAGTGGAAAATTTGATTTCTGAGCGCACAAAAGCGGTCATGGTGGTGCATCTCTATGGCAGGGTGTGCCGGATGGATGAGATAAGCCGTACGGCCCGTAAAAACGGTTTGTTGGTGGTAGAGGACTGTGCGCAGGCTCATGGAGCGGTGTATCGAGGTGTGAAAGCCGGTGCTTTGGGGGATGCCGCAGGATTCAGTTTCTATCCTGGCAAGAATCTGGGAGCTTTAGGAGATGCCGGGGCTGTCACGACCGGTGATAAGGATTTGGCTGAGCGGGTACGCATGTTGGCCAATTACGGTTCTTCAGCCAAATATGTGCATCCATACGTGGGTATCAACAGCCGTCTGGACGAGTTGCAGGCGGCGGTTTTGAATGTGAAGCTCGGACGGTTGGACGAAGACAACGAACGCCGTCGCCGGGTGGCTTGCAGATATATGAAGGAAATAAAGAATCCGAAAGTGGTTTTGCCACAAATGGCAACCGAAGCAGATGCGCATGTATTCCATATTTTTACGATATTCACTCCTGGACGTGACAGACTACGTGAGCATTTGGAGCATTGTGGCGTGCAGTCTCTGGTACACTACCCTATCCCCCCCCATCGGCAAGGTGCATTGTCAGCGTACGCTTCGCTGTCATTGCCGGTGACGGAGCGTATTCATCGTGAGGAATTGAGCCTGCCGATGTCCCCTTTATTGACAGACGAGGAAATCAATTCGGTGGTAACCGCCGTAAATACTTTTAATGGATAAAAGTGACGCGGTTTACGATGGCTTTTTTCCCTTCTGCATTGGTGGAGATGATGTTATAGACTCCTGAAGAGACTCTCTTTCCGCTTTGGTTCCGTCCGTCCCAAGTGAACAGACCACCATTGGCATGGCCGGAATATACCAACTGTCCTGTGACGGTAGTGATTTTGACTTCAGCATTGAAGGTCAGCCCGTCTACTGCGATGACTCCGTTGTAGTCCGGTTTTACGGGATTGGGATACACACGCACGTTGCTTTTATCCAATTCTGCGGCAGGCGTGTTGGCATCACTCATATACGATACAAGCCCTAAAAAGGTACCTATCATGACTTCTCCTGTTTGCGGATTGACAGCTATGCTCTGTATTTCATCAGATATGAGCGGAGAGTTTTCCGTAGTGAAATGTTGTAATATTTTCTGCCCGTCTTCGCTTATCAGGTAAACACCGTCTGCACCCGTTCCAATCCATTTCCTGTTGGCTGCGTCAATGGCTATGCTGCTGATATTAACTCCATTGAGCAAGTAGTCGGCATAGTCTGTCCCGTCGTTACGGGCGATTTTGATTTGAGTGAACCTGAAGTCGTCGTTTTGGATAAATTCATCCGGGTCTTCTATGACGAAGAGTCCCTCGTTTGTGCCCACCCATATTTGCTTGTTGAGGTCTTGGGCAAAGCTGTTGAAATAGTAGGGATCATATTGTACTCCGTCCTGGTTGGTGATATCTTTTCTTATTATATGTATATCGTCCGATGTGTCTTCCAAAGTTCCGTGGTAATCCAATACGAAAACGCCAGCTTTATTGGTGGAATTCCTTTTGGAGAGAACCCATAGCCTTCCTTTGTCATCGAAAAACATAGCAGGAAGGTTGGGGGCTTTTTTAAGCTCTTCATAATACAGTTTTGTCCAAGTATTGTCTTTTTTCAATATGGTCAAGATGGTGTCTACCTCACTGTTTACCATCCAAAGGTTACCTTCTGTATCGTATTGCAGGGCATCGCAGCGTACGTAATCTTGTGGGCGGGGGCTGTCAGGCAAAATAGTTTGCAGTGGACTGTTGGTATAATCATATCTCTTGATGAATTTGAAATCCTTGAACTCATACAATCCGTGTCCCGCCGAGCTTACATAGTGGTGCGTGGGGTCGGAAGGATCTTGTGCAATACTGCTTGTATTGGTGTATTTCACATTGGTTTGTTTGATTATACCGTCTTCATTAAAGTTATACCATGTTCCGTTTTCGTAATACATAACCGTGCCTTCTCTGTCTATGCCGTTATAATTCAAGTCCCCTCCTGCGATGAGCAAACGATTGCCATTATAGTGCATGTTGCAAAAATAGTCGCGTATGGGGCTGTTAGGTTGGATGGCAGATTGTGTGGCAGAGAGTGCCTTGCCTGAAAGGACATAAGGCTGCAAGCCTTTTATGCCTTGGCTTGCCCAATATGTATCGTTGCTATAAACTAAATAATTGAATAAATTGTCTTGTTTGACTTCCTGTTTGTCTGTGATGTTGTTGAACAGATAGATACTGGAAGAGTTTCCGGTGAGCATGACGTCTTCAGAGCAAGAAAAAAAAGAGTTTGCTCCTTTTGTCAGAGCTGTGGTTGTATAGTGTTGTTGGTCAACGATGAACAACCCTGTAGTCTTGTTGAATCCGATTAGCTCATCTTTGAAGAATGTTAGTTCGTGGAAAAAATTACCGCTGATATGTTTCCAATTGTTCTTGTCCAACAAATTGAGTTTCAGATTGCCAATGTGGAAACCGTTTTCTGAACAACAAAGGTAGATGTAATGTGCATCTGCCGTACAACTATGTACGTTCAATTTTAAATCGTATGTAGCTTCGAACTCTTCTTTATCCATATTCACCACGACTATTCCGAAGTTCGTGCATATATATGCTTTTTCGTTTACTACGGAAACATTGTTGATGACGAGGTTGGGATAGTTTTTGTCTTTTAACTGTTTCATGTTGACCACCTCGTTGTCCGGATAGATTAGGTCAATGTTTCCGTTTTCATATACAAGAATAAGCTTTTGGCTTGCACTGCTATATCTTATGAATTGTATTTTGGTGTCGTGCAACCCGTTAAGTCTGTCGAACACGTAGACTTCCGTATCTTCGGTGTTGTAACTGAAAAGATTTCCATTACAAAGAGAATATATTTTATGGCCTACCGGTATATTATAAGTAGATATTTGCAATGCCGGATAAGCTTTCCACGAACCGATAGCCTGTCCGAACGAAATGGCCGTACAACCTATAAAGACGATAAGCCATAAAATGTATTTCTTCATAAAATCCGATTTTTAAGTTTAAGATTCTTTTGTAAGATAATCACAGAGGGCAGCTACTGCACGTGCGCGGTGGCTGATGCGGTTCTTGATGTCGCTACCCAGTTCGGCGAATGTGGTATCATAACCGTCGGGTTGAAAGATAGGATCGTAGCCGAATCCGGATTCTCCGCGTTTCTCTTTGGTAATTTGTCCTTTCACGATTCCCTCGAACTGCCTTTCTTCTCCTTTTTCTATTAACGAGATAATGGTGCGAAATTGTGCTTTTCTATTATTTTTTTCTTCCATTTCTTTCAGGAGTTTGTTCATGTTGGCTTGCGAATCATGTCCTTGTCCGTCGGCATAACGTGCGGAATACACACCCGGTGCTCCTCCAAGGCTTTCTACTTCCAGTCCGGTATCGTCGGCAAAACAATCTAACCCGTAATGTTCGTATACGTACCGTGACTTTTGTCGGGCATTGCCTTCAAGAGTGTCAGCTGTTTCAGGGATGTCGGCATGGCAGTGAATGTCGGCGAGACTTAATATTTCGATGCTATTACCTAAGATGGCCCTTATTTCTTTCAATTTATGGGCGTTGTTTGTAGCAAAAACTAATTTCTTTTTCATTTTATCTTACTTTTATTTTATCGAATCCTTCACCATAAACGCCTACCACATTGCTTTGCGAAACGAAGGCTCTGGGGTCGATACGGTGAATGAGACGGAATATTTCTATGCCTTCCCTTCGTTTGGCCATAACGACCAGTACCTTCCTCGGCTCTTTGCTGTACCATCCTTCGCCGTTAAGAATGGTGACTCCTCGGTCAAGTTGTTTACAAATGGCTTCGGCTATTTCTTCATGTTTATTGGAAAAAATAAGGAACTGTACGGATTGCCGTGCACTATTCATATAATAATCCAACATAATCATGGAAATGATGAGTACGCAAAATCCGAATACGACTTTTTGCGATTCGTGAAACACAAAGTAGCTGGAAGATACGATGGCAATATCGCAAAACATTAATGCGCGTCCTAAACTGATGTCGCGGTATTTGTTGACAATGGCAGCTATGATATCAGTTCCTCCTGTACTACCGTTACTTAAAAAGACAATGGCAAGCCCTACTCCTTCGCAGCATGCTCCAAGCACACAGGCCATAAAAGTCTGGTCGCCTAAAATCGTAGGAAGTTGTCCGCTTTCGTCAGACAAAAGTTTTTGGAAAAGGTCAAATTCAAATGTCAGGGCTAATGTACCTACAATCGTTTTTAAACAGAAACGGAAGCCTAATATTTTGATGGCAGCGATAAGTAAGGCTGCGTTAACCAAGAAATAAGTATATTGTACAGGAAAACCTGTGGCGTAATATATGATAGCGGATACACCGGATAATCCACCGGTTGTAATTTGGTAAGGTAAGATAAAAGCGGTGAATCCTAACGCGTAAATAGTAAGTCCTATAAAAAGACTAATGTAATCTTTGGTTTCTTGCCAAATATCTTCTTTTGAGTATTTCATATTTATTGAATACAAAGATTTTTATATAGGAGACTACTTGACAAACAAGTAGTCTCCTAAAAGGTTTGACACTATTTTAATACTATATTTACGATACGTTTCGGTACGATAATGACCTTAACTATTTGCTTACCTTCTGTATATTTTTGGGTTTGTTCGTCGTTCAGTACCGTCTTTTCAATGGAAGCATTGTCTGCATCTGCAGGGAAATCCAATGTGAAACGAGTTTTTCCGTTGAAGGAAATGCTCAGTTTCATGCTGTCTTCTGTCAGGTACTCTTCCTTCCATTCAGGCCATAGGGCATCGCATACGCTCTTTGCCTCTCCCAAGGCGTGCCACAATTCTTCTGCGATATGCGGAGCAAAGGGAGCCATAAGGGTGACCAACGTACGAAGAATGCCCAGGTTATGGCATTTTTGTTGGGAAAGTTCATTCACGCAAATCATGAATGCACTGATAGAAGTGTTATAAGAGAAGGCTTCGATGTCCGCCGTGACTTTTTTGATAAGCTTATGCAGCGATTTCAATGACTCCTTGTCGGCTTCTCCTTCCGTGGGCAGGAAATTACCTGTCCGGTCGTAGAACAAGGCCCAGAACTTTTTCAGGAAACGATGACAACCGTCGATGCCGTTGGTATCCCAAGGTTTGCTTTGTTCCACTGGCCCGAGGAACATTTCATACAGGCGGAGCGTGTCGGCTCCGAACTTCTCTACTATCATATCCGGATTGACCACATTGAACATACTCTTGCTCATTTTTTCAATGGCCCATCCGCAGATGTATTTGCCGTCTTCCAGGATAAATTCCGCATCGTGATACTCCGGCCGCCAGTTACGGAAAGCTTCGATGTCTAGCACGTCGCCCGATACGATATTGACATCCACATGCAGGGGCGTAGTATCGTATTGGTCTTTCAGGTTTAGCGAAACGAACGTGTTGGTATCCTTGATACGATACACAAAGTTACTCCGTCCCTGTATCATTCCTTGGTTAATGAGCTTTTGGAACGGTTCTTCTTTGCAACTGTAACCCAAGTCATGCAGGAATTTGTTCCAAAAACGACTGTAAATCAGATGGCCGGTAGCGTGTTCCGTACCGCCTACGTATAGGTCTACGTTTTGCCAGTAAGCATCCACGTCCTTGTCTACCAGTGCATGGTCGTTTTTCGGGTCCATGTATCGGAGATAATAGGCAGAACTGCCTGCAAATCCCGGCATGGTGTTCAATTCCAACGGGAAAACCGTTTGGTGGTCGATGTGTGAGTTTTCCGTCACGCAACGGTTTACGGTATCCCATGCCCATTTCGTGGCATGTCCCAATGGCGGTTCCCCGCTTTCCGTGGGGAGGAATTTGCTGACTTCCGGTAATTCCAACGGCAGGCAATCTTCGGGAATCATGTAAGGCATGTTGCCTTTGTAATATACCGGGAAGGGTTCGCCCCAGTAGCGTTGGCGGCTGAAAATGGCATCGCGCAAGCGGTAGTTAACCTTTACCCTACCCAATCCATGCGTTTTGACATACTCTTTTGTGGCTGCAATGGCTTCCTTGATGGTCAATCCGTTGAGCGAGAAATCAATATAGGGAGTCACTCCGGTGCGTGGCGAATTGGTTACGATTCCTTCTTTGGCATCGAAGCTTTCCTCACTCACGTCACAGCCTTCCACCAACGGGATGATAGGCAAGTTGAAATGTTTGGCAAAGGCATAGTCACGGCTGTCGTGCGCCGGTACGGCCATGATGGCTCCCGTCCCGTATCCGGCCAACACATAATCACTTATCCAGATAGGGATGTTTTCGCCCGTGAAAGGGTTGATGGCGTACGAACCCGAGAACACACCGGTTACGCGGCGGTCGGAGATACGTTCACGTTCCGTACGTTTTTTGGTGGCATCAAGATAAGCTTCCACTTCCGTCTTCTGCCCTTCGGTGGTAACTTCCGGTACCCATTCGCTTTCGGGAGCCAATACCATAAACGTGACACCGAACATGGTGTCGGCCCGTGTGGTAAAGATTGTGAATTCCTTATCGCTGTCTTTTATTTTAAATTGCACTTCCGTGCCTTCAGAGCGTCCTATCCAGTTGCGTTGTGTCTCTTTCAATGAATCCGTCCAATCCACCGTATCCAACCCATCCAATAAGCGTTGGGCGTATGCACTGACACGCAGGCACCATTGGCGCATCTTTTTCTGAACGACGGGATAACCTCCGCGTTCGCTCACGCCGTCCACTACCTCGTCGTTGGCCAACACCGTACCGAGTTTCGGACACCAGTTCACCATCGTTTCGCCCAAATAGGCGATGCGGTAATTCATGAGCGTCTCCTGCCGTTTCTTTTCGTCCATGGCTTTCCATTCTTCGGCAGTGAACCGCAGTTCCTCGCTACAAGCCACGTTCAAGCTTTCCGTACCCTTTTTATCAAATGCCTTTATCAGTTCTTCAATAGGGCGTGCTTGCTGCCTGTCATTGCAATAATAACTGTCGAACATCTTTTGGAAAGCCCATTGCGTCCAGTGGTAATAGGCCGGGTCACAAGTACGTACTTCCCTATCCCAGTCGAAGCAGAAACCAATCTTGTCCAACTGTTCACGGTAGCGGTTGATATTGGCTGCCGTGGTAACGGCCGGGTGTTGCCCGGTCTGTATGGCATATTGCTCGGCCGGAAGTCCGTAAGCATCGTATCCCATGGGATTCAATACGTTGAATCCTTGCAAGCGTTTGTAACGTGCGTAAATATCCGAAGCGATGTAACCTAACGGATGTCCTACATGAAGCCCTGCACCACTGGGGTAAGGAAACATGTTGAGCACGTAGAACTTCTCTTTGCTATTGTTTTCCACAACTTTGTAAGTCTGGTGCTCCACCCAATATTTCTGCCATTTCGGCTCTATTTCCCTAAAATTGTATTCCATCTTATATATTGATATTTTTATTTTAATCTGTTTATAGAATGATGTCGTTTATCCACGCGCCGGTGATTTCCACAATATACATTTTATGGTAACCGCCTTGTTTGCCGTACCATCTTCCGTTGAGCGATGGGTCGAGGAAAGCTTCGGGAGCCAAGTTGCCGGCATACAACTTCCTGCCGGCCAAAGCAAGCCGTGCCTGTTCAAAAGTTACGCATTTGCCTTCTTCAAGGGGATATGGCGTAAGTCCGCTTTCGAGTGTCTTGTCTATATCCCGTCCGGATTTTGAACCGCACAAGTTATATACTTCACGCGCCTTGGGTGATTTCCCAAAGAAAGAGAGCGTCATGAAGTCGTTGTTTTCCGTAAACTCAAAAGTATAGCGTTCGGGACGAATGAATACGAAAGCTACAGGTTTGTTCCATAACCACCCTACTCCGCCCCATGATGCGGTCATCATGTTATATCGGTTGGCATCGCCGGCACAGACCAACATCCATTCTTTGCTGATCGTTTCGAAAAAATTCTCCGTAAGTTCTGAGACTTCTACCTTTTTCATCTCTTTTCTTTTTATAATAAGGTACAAAGATAGTGAAAGGCGAGTGCAGAGACAAATGAAAACGCAGTTTTCTGATTTGTCTTTGCCGAGCCGCCTCCTATTTTCGTGGAAACAAATATACGGATTTTACATGTCGCAGCGAATTTTTTCAGGATATTCCTTGACGTAAATCAAGAAAAAGAGGCATAATGGGAATATTACGTCCGAAAGCATGCGGCTTTCAGGAATATCGCGTAACTTTGCATTGTCTTAAAACAAGAGACGATATTGAAAGCATCGTGAGATGTAGATAGGTTAGGTATTAGATTGAGGTAAAAAAGATTGTTACAGTATAATGTTGAGCATAGGACTGCGTGAGGCAGTGGTTTAATAGGAAAAGCAAACGAATAGTTCGTTGAGTGTTTATGAGAAAAATTTTGAGAGATTAAAGATTTGTTTGTCGGGGCTTTCCTCTTGTGATTTGAGGGTTGTCCCGTTTTTCGTATCTTGTAGAAAAACAGAATAATCCATTTCAAATCAAAAAAAATAATCGTATTTTTGTGGTTCATTCTAAAAAGTTAGCGATTATGGCAAAAGAAGGGTTGACCCCGATGATGAAGCAATTTTATGATTTGAAAGCAAAACACCCCGATGCGATTATGTTGTTCCGCTGTGGGGATTTCTATGAAACTTATTGTGAAGATGCCGTCGTTGCTTCTGAAATATTGGGTATTACCTTGACAAAACGTAGTAATGGCGGAAGGAATGGAGAGCCTGTGGAAATGGCCGGATTTCCTTACCATGCTTTGGATACGTATTTGCCTAAACTCATCCGGGCAGGGCGGCGTGTGGCCATTTGCGACCAGTTGGAAGACCCTAAGCTGACCAAGACATTGGTGAAGCGTGGAATTACGGAATTGGTGACTCCCGGAGTTTCAATGAATGACAATGTATTGAGTTACAAGGAAAACAATTTCCTTGCCGCTGTGCATTTCAATAAGAATGTTTGTGGCGTAGCCTTTTTGGATATCAGCACGGGAGAGTTTCTCACGGCAGAGGGTACGGCTGAATATGTAGACAAACTCTTGGGGAATTTTTCGCCGAAAGAAGTGCTTTTCGAGCGGGGAAAACGGAATCTGTTTGAGGGTAATTTCGGAACAAAGTTTTTTACGTTCGAGTTGGATGACTGGGTCTTTTCCGAACGTTCGGCCACGGAAAAGCTGCTGAAGCATTTCGAAGTGAAAAATCTGAAAGGCTTCGGCATCGACCATTTGAAATGCGGCATCGTGGCATCGGGTGTTATCCTGCAATATTTAGAGATGACCCAACACAGCCAGATCGGGCATATCACGTCCATTTCGCGCATCGAAGAGGAGCGTTACGTCCGTTTGGATAAATTCACCGTGCGCAATCTGGAATTGTTGAATTCCATGGTAGACGGTGGTAATTCGCTGTTGGGCGTGATAGACCGTACGATTACCCCGATGGGTGCCCGCTTGATGCGCCGTTGGATATTGTTTCCGTTGAAAGACGAGAAGCCGGTCAACGAGCGTTTGGATGTGGTGGATTACTTTTTCCGCGAACCGGAGTTTAAGGAACTGGTTAGCGACCAGTTGCATCTGATGGGCGATTTGGAACGCATCATTTCCAAAGTTTCCGTAGGACGGGTGTCGCCACGCGATGTGGTGCAACTGAAAGTGGCCTTACAAGCCATCGAACCGATTAAGATAGCTTGCGAGCATGCTTCGGACGAGACTTTGAAGAGGATAGGGGAACAGTTGAACCTCTGTGCTTCCATCCGCGACCGCATAGCCCGCGAAATACAGAACGACCCGCCTTTGTTGGTCAACAAGGGGGGAGTGATAGCCGAAGGAGTAGACCGTGAATTGGACGAGCTTCGCCATATCGCCTTTGAAGGTAAGGATTATCTGCTGAAGATACAGCAAAGAGAAACGGAACTCACCGGAATCCCGAGCCTGAAGATTTCTTATAACAATGTCTTCGGGTATTATCTGGAAGTGCGGAATACCCATAAGAACAAAGTGCCTGCCGATTGGATACGCAAGCAGACGTTGGTGAATGCCGAGCGTTACATTACCCAGGAACTTAAGGAATACGAAGAAAAGATTATGGGCGCACAGGATAAAATCTTTGTGCTCGAAACGAAGTTGTATAATGAACTGGTGTTGGCCTTGGCCGAATTCACGCCGGCCATCCAGATTAATGCCAATTTGTTGGCACGGTTGGACTGCCTGCTGTCTTTTGCCCAAGTGGCACAAGACAACCGTTATATCCGTCCGGTGATTCAAGATGACGATGTGTTGGACATCAAGCAAGGGCGTCATCCGGTGATTGAAAAGGAGTTGCCGGTAGGGGAGCAATATATTGCCAACGATGTCTATCTGGACACGGAGAAACAACAAATCATTATCATTACGGGTCCGAATATGGCCGGTAAGTCAGCTCTGTTGCGCCAGACGGCCTTGATTACGCTTATGGCCCAGATAGGTTGCTTCGTTCCGGCCGAATCTGCCCATATCGGATTGGTGGACAAGATATTCACCCGCGTGGGGGCAAGCGACAATATTTCCATGGGCGAGAGTACGTTCATGGTGGAAATGAACGAGGCGGCCAATATCCTGAATAACATATCCTCGCGTAGCTTGGTGCTTTTCGACGAATTGGGGCGTGGCACGTCCACGTACGACGGTATCAGCATCGCGTGGGCTATCGTGGAATACATCCATGAAAATAAAAAAGGGAAGGCAAGGACACTCTTCGCCACGCATTACCACGAGCTGAACGAGATGGAGAAGTTGTATCCCCGCGTGAAGAACTATAACGTGTCGGTGCGCGAAGTGGATCAGAAAGTCATCTTTCTGCGTAAGTTGGAACGGGGTGGAAGCGAGCACTCCTTCGGTATCCACGTGGCCAAGTTGGCAGGCATGCCGAAGAGCATCGTGTCGCGGGCGAATACCATATTGAAGGAACTGGAATCTGCCAACAGCAAGGATGTGATGAAAAACAGCCGTGGGGCAAAGCAGGTCATGCAGGCGGACAACGGTGTGCAGCTTAGCTTCTTCCAACTGGACGACCCGGTGCTGTGTCAAATCCGGGACGAGATATTGCATCTCGACATCAATAACCTGACGCCTGTGGAGGCTCTGAACAAATTGAATGACATTAAACGTATCGTAACAGGAAAATAGGACAATGGAAAAGAAAACTGTATTGATAACCGGCGCTTCCTCGGGAATAGGAGAGGGATGCGCCCGCAAGTTCGCCATGAACGGGCATCGGTTGGTTCTGAACGGCCGTAACGTGGAGAAACTGAATGCCGTGAAGGCGGAATTGGAGGAGAAGTATGGGGCCGAAGTATGGCTGTTGCCGTTCGATGTGCGCGACCGTGCCGCTGCCCGTGCTGCCTTGGATTCTCTTCCCGAAGAGTGGAAGGCCATAGACGTGTTGGTGAACAACGCCGGTCTGGTCATCGGGGTGGATAAGGAACACGAAGGAAGCCTCAATGAGTGGGACGTGGTGATAGACACCGACGTGAAAGCCCTTTTGGCCATGACGCGCCTCGTGGTGCCCGGCATGGTGGAGCGGGGCAGGGGGCACGTCATCAACATGGGGTCCATTGCCGGAGACTATGCTTATCCCGGCGGGAGCGTGTACTGTGCCTGCAAGGCGGCGGTGAAGGCCCTGTCGGACGGTTTGCGTATAGATTTGGTGGATACTCCCGTACGTGTGACGAACGTCAAGCCCGGATTGGTGGAGACGAACTTCTCCGTGGTGCGTTTCCGTGGCGATAAGGCTGCGGCCGACAACGTGTATGAAGGGCTTCGTCCGCTCACGGGCGACGATGTGGCCGAGGTGGTTTACTTCGCCGCTTCCTTGCCCGAGCATATCCAGATAGCCGAAGTGTTGGTCATGCCCACCAACCAGGCCACGGGCACGATAGCTTACCGCAAGAAATAAGGTGATAAAGTACCGTTCGTTAGCCTTTCTCGGTTTGTACATTCCGGACGCAATCATATAAGATATCGCCGTATACTTCCTTTTTTGGGGGTATGCGGCGTTTTTTTTATTATCTGAGTATTGATATATCTGTCACTTTTCCGTATTTTGATAGCTGTATGTTATTCAGATAATACATAAATGAATGTATTACAAGGTTTTGTGTACATGAAAAATTCTTCCGCAGAATGAAAAATCATTTGGCTTAGAATGAAAAATCGTTCGGCTGAGATTGATTTTCCGTTCTGCGGAGATTGATTTTTGTCTGAGAAAATGAAAGTTTTAGGTTTACCGATATTCTTCCTTCACGACAATCTTGTCGCCGGAATCGTCCACCTTGAAGAGGTGTGGCACGCGATGGTAGTGTCCGTTGATGTCCTTGTGGCTGTGGACGGACATGAGCAACTGGCCGTCGAACGTGCGGAACAACATGCCATGGCCGAAGTTGGGCGGGGTGATGGGCTGTTCTTCCTGCACCCACGGGCCGTCCAATGTGCCGCTTTCCGAATAGGCTACTCCTTGGGTATAAACATCGTAAATCCAACTGGTCCATATCATGCCCAACCGTCCGGTCTGCGTGCGGAAAAGGTAAGGACCGTCGGTCACTTTGCTGGCCACCGTATCACCATCGATGACTTCGCGGCTCCAGGGGGAGTCGCTGGCGCGGAACAGCAATTGGCCTTCGCCCATGCTGCCGCTTAAGTCTGGTTTCAGTTCTATTTTTTCTATTGTGCCGTCCCATGTTTGCAGCCATTCGTAACAGTAGACCATGTAGGGTTTACCGTCGGTGTCCACCCATAGCGTACCGTCGAGCGTAGGTTTTTCGGCAGGCAGGTAAGTCTTGTCTTCCATGGGGCGGTAAGGCCCTTCGGCCTTGTCGCTTACCAACACATGGCAGGCACGGCGTTCGATTTCGTTGCCTCGGAAAATACCTATCTTCACTTCCGGGTTGGTGAACGTGGCAAAGTAATAGTACTTGTCTTTGTATGGATGCAGCTCGGCCGCCCAAATCATCGGTTCCGGCCCCATCCAGGAAGCCGGGTCGGTTTCCGCCACGGTATAAGGGCCGTCCCAATACCGCAGGTCTTTGCTTTTCCATAATTTACCGCCTGTGCCGGTCATGTAATAAGTCATGGTGGCACGGTCGGGCAGGATGCAAGGGTCGCTCAGGACGATGGAGTCCAAGGGCACATGGTTTTTGGCACGGGATTGGCACATGCCGCTGCATACGGCAAGCAGGCACACTAAAGAAGTCAATAGCTTTTTCATGATGAAAAGGGTTAATGGGTTTTCTTTGTGGACAAAGATAGTGTTTTTTATCGGTTTTCATGCTGTTTCCGGATGATTTGAGGCTTGCATTGCCGGATTTCTATAGGAATGGCCTTTGCTTGCACTCCGGAAGCCTTGAAGCGCAGGAGAGCCATCACGGCTTTCCGGCAGTCGGGGTGGCTTTGGTCGAACACGAAGTTGCCGAGGCTGTAGAATACGGGGCGGGAGTTGATGTATTCCATGAGTTGCACGACGTGTGGATGGTGTCCTATGATGGCATCCGTCCCGGCTTGCATCAGTTTATGGGCGTAATGACGTTGCTGTACGTGGGGATGGGGTTGGAATTCTGTGCCCCAGTGCAGTACGGCCACGATGAACGACGAAGGATGCTCTGCCTTGTATTGTCGGATTCGGCTTGTAAGTCGGTCGATGGAGGGACGGCATACATCCGGCTGACCCTCTGCGTACTGCCAGTTTTCAAGAGGGAAGAGTACGGCATTGAAGACGGCCACCTTGATTCCCTTTTTCCGGATGACGGTGGGGGTGAGTTGCTCTTCCATGGAATATCCGTAGCCCAAAGGGGTAATGCCGGATGTATGAAGGGCTTGGTAGGTGTCAGCCAATCCTTGCCGCCCTTGGTCATTGGTATGGTTGTTGGCCATGGCGGCGTGAGTGATGCCGACTTGCCGGAGGTCTTTTGCCCATTCGGGTTCTCCCCTGAAGATGAACCGTTTGTTGAGAGGAGTGGTACGGGTGGTCAGTGGGCATTCCAGGTTGATGACCACGGCATCGGCTTGGCGGAAAACCGGGGTTACGTTGTTGAAAAGCCATGCCGTACCTCGCCGTTCGGCCATAGGCCGTATGCCGCGGTCCAACAGCACGTCGCCTGTGAACAGAATGTCCAGTGAGGCTTCTTCCTGTGTGCGGCGGCAGGCCGGGAAGAGGCACAAGACACATAATATGCCCGATATCCACCTTAACATCCCGTGCTGTAAAAAATCCATTCGTTGGCTTCGGGTTGACGGTCCAGAAAGTAAGGACGTATCCATTCTGGAGCAGGCGGTGTCTTGCCTTCTTTTAACATCTGTTGCCAAGCCTCGTCGGTGAGCCGCTCACCCAAGGGGCGGGTAAATTCATAGTAACCGAATATGGCTCCGCAGGTGATATAAGTTTGTCCGCCGATGTCGAGCAGTACATAGATGGTATTGGCGTTTCCCGTGGCTTCGTAAAGGATACCGTTTTTCGGGCATCCGGATATGTTGCGGGTGTACACGTCCGAAACGAGTGCCACGGAACGTTCCGTACCTTTCAAGTGGTTCCAAGAATCGTAGGGTTCTCCTGGCTCGATGACACTGAGTGTGAACCATTCTATCGAACTGCCCATCACGCGTATGGTTTCGTATTCTTCTTCTGTGAGTGTTTCTCTACGCAGTTCCTTTTCGGCCGTGTGGATGCAAAAGTCTACTTTTTCTTCCAGCGTGCTTGTCTTTTCCATGAGATCTTGGTCGGCAAATCCCGTTTTCTCCAATATTTTCCGGTTCAGAACGAGTAGTTCTTTCAGCTTCCTCCAAAACGGCAAGTTAGGTTCTACATATCCTACAACGATGGGGTTGGGGAGCCCGGCTCCTCCGCATTCAGCAGCCAAAGGGTGTTCTCCGTAGAGCAAGGCATCGTGTTTCAACTCGCTCCAAGAGGCCAGTGCCGTCTGTAAGTTCTTGCATTTCCAAGCCGGTGTACACATGAAACCGGGGTAGTTTTTCCCGGGGCGTTGCAGGACAATGAGAGATTCTATCCATTTATCGTACATCGTGCGGTTCCAGTCTACCTTTTGGTTGAATTTCTCTTTCATTTTATCGGCTGTTTTCCGGAAGTCTTTCCAGTTCTTGTCCTCATGGTAGCATGTATCGAGCAGGGCGGCTGCGCTTTCCACGCCGAAGGCGGCAAACACGTCGAGTCCCTTGGGATAGGCCCGGTTGCTTCCGGGAGTGGCATCAGCCATGGTTCCTAATATTTCGTTGTCGGCCATGTAACGTTGGGGCATGAAGTTGATTTTTTCGTTGCAACTCAGTTGTATCTTGGGCGTGATACGGTTACGGGTCTTGAAAACTTCCGTGAGCAGGCTGTTCACGTGGGCGGCCACGTTTTCGTCCTTTTCCGCAACGGATGCTGTGAGGTTGTGTTTGTCCAAGAAGTCGGCTATTTCGATGATGGAGGCGTTGTCCGGTTCTCCCATCAGGAACGTGAGGGCATCGTACATGCCGAGGCAGGCTTTTCGTGTATTGTCGGCCATTCGGTTGAAAGCTGCGGCCATGATGATGGTGCGCCACAGAGCTTCTGTTTTTTCCCGGCAGAAAGCGGCAGATTGCAACCACATCATGGTGCAGAAATACCTTTGGGTAGATTCGTCACGGTTGTAGTGTCCTCGCGGTTTGAACAGGCTGTACGGGAATATGATGTCTGTATAACCAAGGAAGGCCGAAGAGCCGTCTTCGCAAGCTGCGATGTGCCGCAGTTCGTCTTTGTAGGCTTCTTGGTAAGCGTGGGGTACGGGCAGATGGCTGCCGGTGAGCAGTTGATATGCTATGGCGAAGAACGTGGCGGCGTATTCCGCTTCGTCCTGTATGGCTTTTTGGCGGCTCAAGTTCAGGCTTTCGGTGTATAGGGCATGCAGGACACGTCGAAGGGTTGGTGTAAAATGGTTTTTCTCCAGGCTTTTGAGCACGTAACTGAAGTACATGTGGAAGGCTTGCAGGTAAAGGTCGGTAGTGATGAAATTGGGCATTTGGTGATAATCGTTGCTTTCGTAGACATTGAAAAGTTGCTCGTAATCCGTCGGGGCGATGACGAAATTATACCGGCTCAACATTTCCATAAATTTTGGTTCCGGACGGTCTATCTGGAACAGGTTGATGCAAAGCGACGGGTTGAGCAACTTGTAGCCATCAACGGTGACGTATTTCTGTGTGGCGAGTTCTTCCATTCGCCGGTCTATTCTTTCGATGAAAGCCTTTTCGGTAGGGGTGAGCTTGACCTTGTCATACGTGTCGGCGTATGGGCGCGAATTTACCGCATATTCGTATTCATAGTATAGGGTGTCGCAGAGTTTGAAATACCAATCCGTCTTGTTGATGAAAAAGCTGTTCAGGTCGGCTTCCATGAACCAATAGCCATGGAGGGCGTAGGGATAACTTCTGAGGATGCGCAGTTCCTCGTAACTCAAATGGCTGATGTCTTGCTTGTAATCTACATATTGTGGGAGCAGGCTGTCCGTCAACAGATGGACGGGCGGAATGTCGAAGCCCACATTTTCTTCGGATTGCACATCTTTTTCTTTTGTTGGCTTTTTAGCCGGGGACTTGCAAGCGATGCACAGGAAGGCCATGAGGCCAAAGAGGCTAATAATGGGGAAAATAAAGCGTTTCATGATATTTCGTTTTTAAGGTTTTATTCTTGGAGGTAACGTTCGAATACTGGCCCGAAGTTTCCCAAACGGTATAACGCCCTGCACGGCGTGCCGTCGGGTTTGCGTTCGGAAGTACATATCCGCATGGGGACTGAATCGCCTACGAGGCGGAAGTCTTCAAGAGGGTGGGGCATTCTGGAGCCTAACCATAACGGACGTATCAGCCGTCTTCGGTAGAGTTTGAAAAGAAACAGGCGTTTGTCCCGGGTAGGGCTATAGCGCGTGGCCTTGATGACCCCTACAGCTATTTCGGGACAACTGTCACCGGTCAGGTCACCGCAATCGAAACAGTAGACGGGGTAGGGCAGTTCCCATGAAGATTGCCCTACCCCGTCTATGAGGTGATGCAGGATGTACAGGCTGTCGTGGATACGCTCCATGCGTATCACTCCTTTTTGCCCGTCCTTACATTCGTAGGTGAACGACTTGGTTTCCTGACCACATGAGGCTGTCAGCCCATATGCCATGCAGAATGCAGTGACTTTTATTCCTGAGGAAAGGGTAGGCATTCGTTCTGACGGATTAATGCTTTTCGGCTAGCTTTTTACAGAATTTGCCGCCCGCCATGCAATAGATTCCCAAAAGAATGAAGGGTATACTCAGTATTTGGCCCATATTGATGAGCATGGAGGCTTCCCAGGCTTCCTGTACCTCTTTGGTATATTCGATGAAGAAACGGGCCGTGAAGATGGTAGTCAGGCAGAAACCGAAAAAGAATCCCGTGCCGACTTTCTGCGGATATTTATGATAAAGTACGTATCCGACGATGAGAAATACGAAATAGCAGATGGCTTCATAGAGTTGGCCGGGATGGCGTGGCAGCATGTCGACGCGCTCGAAAACGAATGCCCAAGGCACATCGGTTGGCTTGCCGATGATTTCCGAGTTCATCAGGTTGCCCAAACGGATAAACATGGCACTGGCCGGAGTAGCGATGGCGATGTTGTCCAACACGCGCATGATGTTCAGTTTCGTTTTCCTGACGTAAAGCCATAGGGCGAGCATCAGTCCTATCGTGCCGCCGTGGCTGGCTAGTCCGGCGTAACCGGTGAACACCCAACCGTTGGCCGTCTGTTGCATAGGTAGAATCATTTCCAAGGGGTGGGCAAGGAAATAGTCCGGTTCGTAGAACAGGCAGTGCCCCAGACGGGCACCTACGAGGATGCCCACGAAACAATAGAAAAACAACGGGTCGAACAGTTTGTC
This sequence comes from Paraprevotella sp., assembly GCF_986071375.1. NCBI lineage: Bacteria > Pseudomonadati > Bacteroidota > Bacteroidia > Bacteroidales > Prevotellaceae > Paraprevotella > Paraprevotella sp. The sequence goes on from NZ_CFQRNQ010000007.1 coordinate 29,651, forward strand.
GGCGATGTGCTGCCTGCGGTACAGGCGTTGCACCAATACGTAGGCTGCCAACAGGGCAAAGCACCAACACAGCGAATACCAACGCACACCGAATGAACCGAGGTGGAAAGCGAACAGGTCGGGATTCCACGTGATAAATAACAGGCTGTCCATGGCGGTCATACGTTGAAACGGAAGTGCATGATGTCACCGTCCTGCACCACATAGTCTTTTCCTTCCACTCCCATCTTGCCGGCTTCGCGCACGGCTGCTTCCGAACCGTAACGGATGTAGTCTTCGTATTTGATGACTTCCGCGCGGATAAAGCCTTTTTCAAAGTCCGTGTGGATGACGCCGGCACACTGCGGGGCTTTCCATCCCTTGCGGAAGGTCCAGGCTTTCACTTCCATCTCTCCGGCTGTGATGAACGTCTGCAAGTTCAGCAAGTGGTAGATGGCTTTGATGAGTCGGTCGCATCCCGATTCCTTCAGCCCCATGTCTTCCAGGAACATCTGTTTTTCCTCGTAGCTTTCCAGTTCGGCAATGTCGGCCTCCGTTTGGGCGGAGATGATGAGCAGTTCGGCATTTTCGTCCTTGATGGCTTCGCGTACGGTATCCACGTATGGATTACCGTGAGCGGCAGAGGTGTCGTCCACGTTGCAGACGTAGAGCACCGGTTTGGCTGTGAGCAGGAAGAGGTTTTTGGCTGCTTGCTGTTCGTCCTCGTTTTCAAAGGTGACGGTACGGGCCGATTTGCCTTGTTCCAAAGCCTCTTTGTATTGCAATAGCACGTCATACTCTATTTTGGCTTGTTTGTCACCGCCCACTTTGGCCACTTTTTCCACGCGTTTGATGCGGTTTTCGATGGTTTCCAAGTCTTTGAGCTGTAGTTCCGTGTCGATGATTTCCTTGTCGCGTACGGGATCTACCGACCCGTCCACGTGCACGATGTTGTCGTTGTCGAAACAACGCAATACGTGGATGATGGCATCGGTCTCACGGATATTACCGAGGAACTGGTTGCCTAAGCCTTCTCCCTTACTGGCTCCTTTTACCAGTCCGGCAATGTCCACGATGTCACAGGTGGCCGGAACGATGCGCCCGGGGTGGACCAATTCCGCCAGTTTGTTCAGACGTTCGTCCGGTACGGTGATTTGTCCCATTTGTGCGTCGATGGTGCAGAACGGAAAGTTTGCAGCCTGTGCCTTGGCGCTCGACAGACAGTTGAAAAGGGTAGACTTGCCCACGTTGGGCAAACCTACTATACCTGCTTTTAAAGCCATAGTTTATTTCGTTTTTATCAATTACCTTATTAATTAGGTGCAAAATTAAGAATAAATCCGGTATGTGGGAAATCTTTTTCGTTCTGCGCCAAGTGATTTTCCATTCTCTGCGCGGTGGTTTCCCGTTTTGGAGCGGACGGTTTTGGAACTTTCCGATAACGTTTTCCGGAGTATCAATGTGCTTCCAACCAGTTCTTTCCCCAACCGTAATCGGCTTCGAGCGGGACTTGCATGGTGTAGGCGCGTTCCATTTCTTCGATGACGATTTGCTGCACGCGTTCTTTTTCTTCCGGATAGACGCTGAAGTTCAATTCGTCGTGTACTTGTAAAATCATTTTAGAACGTATGTGCTCTTTCTGGAAGCGGCGGTAAATGGCTATCATGGCAATTTTGATGATGTCTGCCGCGCTGCCCTGTATCGGGGCATTGATGGCGTTGCGTTCGGCATAACCGCGCACCACTGCGTTGTGGCTGTTGATGTCGCGCAGATAGCATTTACGATGGTAAATGGTTTCGGTATATCCCTTTTCACGCGCTGTTTCAATGCTCTTCTTCATGTATTCCTTCACTTTGGGATACGTGGTGAAATAGCCGTCAATCAATTCTTTGGCTTCCGCACGGCTTACGTTCATCCGTTCGGCCAATCCGAATACGGTGATACCGTATATGATGCCGAAATTGGCTGTTTTGGCCTTGCTTCGTTCTTCGCGGGTAACTTCTTCCAAAGGTTTTTTGTAAACCTTTGCGGCGGTAGCGGCATGGATGTCGTGCCCTTCGCGGAAAGCCTCTATCATGTGTGGGTCGCCACTCAAGTGAGCCATGATACGCAGTTCGATTTGGGAGTAGTCGGCCGAGAAGAATTCACAACCTGGTTCCGGGATAAAAGCCTTACGGATTTCTTTGCCTTCCTCGTTGCGTACAGGGATGTTTTGCAGGTTCGGGTTACTGCTGCTCAACCGTCCGGTCGTGGTAATGGTTTGATTGAAGGAGGTGTGGATATGTCCGGTTTCGGGATTGATAAGCTTAGGCAAGGCATCGATGTATGTGCCTAACAGTTTTTTCAGTCCTCGGTGTTCCAGGATTTTTTCCACTATGGGATGGCGTGTGCGTAATGTTTCCAATACTTCTTCCGAGGTGACATATTGTCCTGTTTTGGTTTTCTTGGGCTTTTCGCTTATTTTCAGTTTTTCAAACAAGACTTCGCCTACCTGTTTGGGAGAGGCTATGTTGAACGGTTCACCGGCCAGGGCGTGTATCTCTTCTTCCAAACGGTTCATTTCTTTGGTGTAGAGCGTAGAAGTTTCCTTCAACGCTTCGGTGTCGATGCACACTCCGTTGCGTTCCATCCAAGCCAATACCGGCATGAGCGGCATTTCTACTTCGCGGAACAGGTCATAACATCCTTCCTCCTTTAACTTCGGTTCAAACACGTTTTTCAGTTTCAAGGTAATGTCGGCATCTTCGCATGCGTATTCATATACTTGCGACGGAGGAAGGTCTGCCATGTTCTTCTGGTTCTTTCCTTTCGGTCCGATAAGTTCTTCGATATGGATGGTCTGGTAGTTCAGATAGACTTCGGCCAGATAGTCCATGCCATGACGTAATTCAGGTTGCAAAAGATAATGGGCAATCATCGTGTCGAAGATTTCGCCTTTCAACGTGATGCCGTAGTTTTGTAATACCATCAAATCATATTTGATGTTTTGCCCGATTTTGAGTATTCGTTCGTCTTCATAGACTGATTTAAATTCATTAACTATCTTTTGCGCTTCTTCAGGGTCTTGCGGAATCGGTACGTAAAAAGCCTGATTTTCCTTGACACTAAAGCTCAATCCCACCAATTTGGCACTGATGGGGTCGGTTCCGGTGGTCTCCGTGTCTAGACAGAGAAAATCTTTTGTAACGAATAAGTCAATGATTCGACTCCTATCTTCTTTCGTTTCAATGAGTTGGTAGTCGAAATCCTCCTTTTTGTACTTGCTGAGATTTGAATATTTGCTTGCTTCCGGGGATTCGTCTGCAAATTCTGCAAAGAGAGAGCCTTGGAAAAAGCCCGGTTCTACGCTAGGTTGCTTTTTGGAGAACTTTCGTTCCAGTAAAGTCCGGAACTCTAAATCTTCGAATAAACGTTGCAAGGCTTCTGCGTCCGGCTCTTTTGTGGTGAGTGCTTCCAAGTCGAGCGTAATGGGCACGTCCGTCTTGATGGTGGCCAGGAACTTGGAGAAGGCAATCATGTCGCGGTGGGTTTCCACTTTGTTTTTTATGCTGCCTTTTAGTTCGTCCGTATGTTCCAACAGATTTTCGATGCTGCCGAATTGGTTGACGAGTTTGGATGCGGTTTTTCCGCCCACACCGGGACAACCCGGAATATTGTCGGACGAGTCTCCCATCAGTCCGAGAATATCAATGACCTGGGTCGGAGAAGAGATGTCGAATTTTTCGGTGACCTCTTTTACCCCCATGATTTCAAAATCCTTGTCTCCGAATTTCGGACGGTACATCTTGACCCTCTCGTTGACTAATTGGCCGTAGTCTTTGTCGGGTGTCATCATGTAAGTTTCCAAATTCCCGTGTGCGGCAGCCTGTGTGGCCAAAGTGCCGATGACGTCGTCAGCTTCAAATCCGGCGACTTCGAGGATGGGGATACGGTAAGCCCGTATGATATCTTTTATAATAGGTACGGCGGTGCGGATGGCTTCCGGTGTTTCTTCCCGTTGTGCCTTATATTCGGGATAGGCTTCGTGGCGGAAAGTGGGACCTGCAGGGTCAAAAGCCACACCGATATGCGAAGGATGCTCTTTGTTGAGCACCTCCTCCAATGTGTTGACAAAACCTAAGATAGCTGATGTATTAAGCCCTTTCGAATTGATGCGGGGGCTTTTGATGAATGCGTAGTAGGCCCTGTAAATGAGCGCGTAGGCATCGAGTAAAAAAAGTCTGTCCATACGTTATGATGATTTTCTCCGTAAATTTACGTAAAAAATATGAGTGGCTTTTGATTTTTATGTAATTTTGTATTCCGAAATCAGCTGATTATATGGACGTATTAACTCAAATCCGGAAACCGGTGGAGCGTGAAATGAAAGATTTCGAGTCGCTTTTCGGTATTACTCTGCAGCACCAGAATCCTCTTCTCATGATAGCCTTGCGGCATGTGTTGAGCCGTAAGGGGAAGTTGATGCGTCCGATTTTGACTTTGTTGGCTGCAAAAAAGTACGGTGAAATCAATGATTCCGTATTGCATGCCGCCGTGAGTTTGGAGATGTTGCATACGGCCAGTCTGGTGCATGATGATGTGGTAGACGAGAGTGGCGTACGTAGGGGACAGTCCTCTGTGAATGCCCTTTTGGATAATAAGGCAGCCGTCTTGGTGGGCGATTATCTCTTGTCTACGGCTTTGAAGCATGCGGCCATGGCCGGTGACCTGAGGGTAGTAGATTTGGTCGCTCGTTTGGGGCAGACGCTTTCCGATGGGGAATTGCAGCAGTTGTCTAACGTGAAGTCCGATGAAATCAGCGAAAATCAGTATTTCGAAGTGATTCGGCGTAAAACAGCCTCTTTGTTTGCCGTATGTGCCGAAGTCGGTGCTTTGTTGTCAGGAGCATCGGAAAATGAAATCCTTCGTTTGGGTGAGTTCGGCACTTACGTAGGTATCTGCTTTCAGATTCGTGACGATGTCTTCGACTATTATGATGCTGAAGTAGGTAAACCTACGGGAAATGACATGAAAGAAGGTAAGCTTACTCTTCCGGTGGTGCATGCCGTACTTCAGCCTGGCGCAGAGACGTGGCATGAGACGGCGTTGAAAGTACGTGCGGGCAGGGCCACAGAAGAAGAAATCTCGGCTTTAGTGAACTTTACCAAGCAGTCGGGCGGTATAGAGTATGCCCGTCGTAAGATGGATGAAATTCGTGAACAAGCGGTCGGTTTGATAGGTGCTGACGGGAACGAGGCCGTAGGTGAAGCCTTACGTTTGTACTTGGATTTCGTATTGAAACGAGTGTCTTAATAGGGTGGGAGGATGATTTGTTTCCTCCAGTCCGATTATAGACGATTGATTTCTTCCGTATCCAATCCTGTACAGGCTGCTATCGTATGGGTTGGTATGCCATTGGCTTTCATCTGTCTGGCTATGTTTAGCTTTTCTTCTTGCATTCCCTTTTCAATACCTTTTTGCATCCCTATTTGCATCCCTTTTTGTTCTCCTTCCTTTGTGGCTTTTTGAACGGCGAAGTCAATGGTGTTTCTCCAGTCGCGGTATACTTTCAGGCTCGTTTCGTAGTGGTGGTATTCCTCTACGGTGAACTTCGCGATTTCTGCTGCCTCGAAGAACCGGGTAAAGACGCGTTCCTGTAGCGTAGCGGGCTTTTCCATCAGCCGCGTGAGGTTGCGTAGCACGAAGAGCCATTTGTCGAACATACTGTCAAGTTCTTCTTCTTTCTTGTTGAACTTGGGCATTTCCAGATAGATGAACGTCAGCTTGTCGTAGAACACCTCCCGGGTCTTGCTGTCGGTCAACTGCACTTCGTGGTGGAAGTACCCGTCGTGGGTGTGGTCGAACACGAAATTCAGTATGGCGATGACGTACACGGCCTTGAGTTGGTAATCCCAATCGCCGCGCTTTCCCTGCTGCTGTATGGGGAAGGAAGCGTAGTACAAGCTCCTTTCCTTGAAGAACAGTTGCTGTCCGCGTTGCATGTTTTGTCGTTCACTGTCATAAGATAGTTTTCGTCAAATGATTCAATGAGAAAGTATTTTTTTATCTTGTTCTTACTGCATTATGGTAAAAGCTGTTTTTTTTAATAAATATCTTTGTGCTTGTTGGAAACAATGACATTTTGCTATTTTTTTCATGTTGGGCTATGGTAAAGGATAGATAAAATAGAGGAAAAAGATGTTCTTGTTTTAATATTTAAGATAGGATTATTGCTCTTATCGCGCATTTCTCTGCTAAAATCCAGATTTCTTTCAGCCGAACGAAAAATCGTTTGGCTGAAAGCGGAAAATGTTTCTCAGCAGATTGGGATGGGAATCTCCGAAAAATGGCGTGAGAACGGGATGGAGTGGGGGATAAGGCCTCCGGAAATGAAAGGTTTTTCTTTTATTTGGGACGGAAAAGCATACAAAAATACCTGCCACATTTGTCACCGTTTCCGGCTTTTTTGTGGCAGGCATTGGGTTTTGTACTGACGGTGGCGTTGTGCTGCCTTTTGGGTGTCAGCAAACCATCCGCATGGGTGTCAGAATGTCATTTTCACGATGCGCGAGAATCGCGTAGAACCGACGTGTGCTTCACCGGTATGCAAATGCGCCGTTCTCGTGGGGACATGTTTGTCGTTTTGTCAAACTGTCAAAAGGGGAGGGATTAGAAGAATTTCACCTCTTCTCCCGTCACTTCGCCCAACAGCAGGTTGGCCAACCGGCTTGTGCCGAGGCGCAGCCACTGGTTGGTAAGCCATTTTTCGCCTAAGACCTCTTTGACGATGGTGTAGTACACAAGGGCGTCATGTACCGTGTGCATGCCTCCTGCGGGCTTAAAACCTATCTGTATGCCCGTTTCGTCATAGTATTCCTTGATGGCCTGGCACATGACATAGGCTGCTTCCGGCGTAGCGGCCGGTTCGAGTTTCCCGGTGGACGTTTTGATGTAGTCCGCTCCGGCATACATGGCCAACAGGGAGGCTTTCTTGATGTTCGCGGCAGTCTTCAGGCAGCCCGTTTCGAGGATGACTTTCATCTTATGGTCGCCGCAGGCCGCTTTCAGCTCGCTGATTTCGTCGCAGAGCGTCTCGTAGTCGCCGCTCAGGAATTTGCCGACGGACATGACGATGTCTATCTCCGTGGCGCCGTCCTTGATGGCCAGGGCCGTTTCGGCCACTTTGACTTCAATCAGGGCTTGCGAGGAGGGGAAACTGCCCGACACGCAGGCTACTTCCACGCCCTCTACTTCGAGCGATTGGCTGACGATTTGTGCGAAGCAGGGATAGACACAGATGGTGGCCACGTGCGGCAGGTCGGGGTAGGTGTCCTCGAATGCGTTCACGCGTTCCGTGAAGCGGAGGATGCTTTCTTCGCTGTCCGTGGTGTTCAATGAGGTCAGTTCCACACTGCCCATCAGGAATCTTTTGACTTCCGTAGTGTCGTTTTCCGGCACTTTTTCGGCGATGATTTTCGCCACGGCTTCTTTCACGGCCTCGTCGCTGAGGTTGAGGTCGTACTTCTTCAATGCCTGTTCGTACTTGCTGGTTTCAGGCTCGTGATGATGTGTGTGCTCGCTCATGATTCAATGTAATTTGGGATTGTTAATATGTCGTTCTTTGTCTCTTCGGGTTTTCTTTTCGATGCTTTTGCGGAGTGCTTCCGTCAGGTTCACGCCCGTCTGGTTGGCCAGGCAAATCAGTACCCAGAGCACGTCGGCCATCTCTTCTTCCAGGTTGCAGCTTTCTCCTTCCTTGAAAGACTGGTCGCCGTAGCGGCGGGCCATGACACGGGCCAGTTCGCCCACTTCTTCGGTCAGGCAAGCCATGTTGGTCAGTTCGCTGAAGTAACGTATACCGACCGTTTTAATCCATTCGTCTACCTGTTTCTGTGCTTCGTCTATAGTCATATTTTCCTTTTTTATTCTTTGTTTTTAGTGTCCATGCAGATGGTGACGGGGCCGTGGTTCAACAGGTCCACTTTCATTTCCGCTCCGAATTCTCCCGTCTGCACGGGTTTGCCAAGCGCTTCGCCCAATTTCCGGCAGAAGCTTTCGTAGAGGGGGATAGCCGTGGCATGCCCGGCAGCACGGATATACGAGGGACGGTTGCCTTTCTTGTACGAAGCCATCAGGGTGAATTGACTGATAACCAATATGTCACCTCCTGTTTCGAGGATGCTCCGGTTCATTACGCCGTTTTCGTCGTCGAAGATGCGAAGTCCTGTAATCTTACGGCACAACCAATCTATATCCTCTTCATTGTCAGCTTCTTCTATACCTAACAGGATTAAAAGTCCGCCTTGTATGGCCGATTTGCAGTGACAGCCGATGCTCACCGACGCATGGCTGACGCGTTGTATCACGGTTCTCATGTGTTTAGCGTGCGTTTGGTTCTTTGCAAAGATACGGAAAAAGCCTGCATCTCATGCTCCAGCAGGCAGGTTTTCTTGTATTATTTTCGCTTTGGCCTGCCCGATTTCCGCGGCCAGTTCGTCGAACGAAGCTTCCCGGATACGTTTCACGCTTTTAAACCGTTTGAGCAACTGGGTTTTGGTCTTCTCGCCGATGCCTTTGATGGTGTCCAGTGCCGAAACGGTTTGGTGTTTACTGCGTTTGTCGCGATGGAAAGTGATGGCAAAGCGGTGCACTTCATCCTGTATCTGGGTCATGAGCCGGAACACTGGGCTGTCTGTCTTCATACCGATGACGATCGGCGGGAAGCCGAACAACAGTTCGTTGGTGCGGTGGCGGTCGTCTTTAGCCAGTCCGGCGATGGGTATGCGCAGGCCGAGTTCGTCTTCTACCACTTCGCGTACCACCTCCATCTGTCCCCGTCCGCCGTCCGTGATGATGAGGTCGGGCAATTCGCCTTGTTCAGCCATGGCGCGTGAATACCGGCGGCGTACCACCTCTTTCATCGAGGCATAATCGTCCGGCCCGACCACGGTTTTGATGTTGTATTTGCGGTAGTCTTGTTTGCTGGGTTTGCACTTTTTGAAGACTACGCAGGCTGCCACGGCATCCGTCCCCGAGATATTCGAATTGTCGAAACATTCGATGCGCATGGGGAGTTTCTCAAGGTGCATGGCTTGCTGTATTTCTTTCATCAGCCGTACGCTTTTCTGTTCCGGATTGAGCTTTTCGGCCTGTTTGAGCCTGTCCAGTTTGTATTGTTTTACGTTGAGTACGGAGAGTTCCAGCAGTTTCTTCTTGTCTCCCCTTTGCGGGACGGTGAAGGTGACGCCTTCCATTTCCACTTCGATGGGAAAGGGGGTGATGATTTCCTTGGAACGGCTCTTGTAGCGTTCCCGCATTTCTGCGATGCCCAGTGTCAACAGTTCTTCGGGAGATTCGTTCATCCGTTTTTTATATTCAAAGGTGAAGGCCTGGTTGATACTCCCGTTCGTCACGTGCAAGTAGTTGATGTAAGCTGCGTTTTCATCGTCCTCAATGGAGAAAACGTCGATGTTGTGAAGGACGTTGCTCACCACTTCGCTCTTGCTCCGGTAACTTTCCAAAAGGTTGTACTTCCTTTTGATGGTCTGCGCCTCTTCGAAACGCATTTCTGCCGCCAACGCTTGCATTTCGGCGAGCATGTTCCGGCTGATTTCGGCTGTGTTTCCTTTCAGGATTTCCTTGGCTTCTTGGATGGATTGGAGGTATTCTTCGCGGCTTTGCGCTCCGATGCAGGGGCCTTTGCAGTTCTTGATGTGGTATTCCAGACAGACGTTGAACTTTCCGCTACGGATGTTTTCAGGTGTGAGCGCGAGGTGGCACGTGCGCAACGGATAGAGGTTCTTGATGAGTTCGAGTAAGGCATTCAGCGTGGGGATGTGGCTGTAAGGGCCGAAGTATGTGGATCCGTTGCGTACGATGTGCCGTGTCTTGAAAATGCGGGGAAAGTATTCGTTGGTCACACAAATGGACGGATAGGTCTTGTCATCCTTCAGCAACACGTTGTAATGCGGTTTATAGCGTTTGATAAGGTTGTTTTCCAATAAAAGCGCGTCTTCTTCGCTGTTTACTACTATATACTTGATATCCCTGATTTTACTGACCAACATGGCTGTTTTCCGGCTTTGGTGGTCTTTGCTGAAATAGGAATAGACGCGCCGTTTCAGGTTTTTGGCTTTGCCCACATAAATGATTTCCCCATCGTCGTTCAAATATTGGTAGCATCCCGGGCTGTCCGGCAGGTTTAGGACGATACCTTTCAAATAAGCGTCTAGCTTTTCTTTTTCTTCGGTCGTCATGGCGTTTGGAATTGGATATGGAAAGGGGACAATACAGCGTGCTGCATGTCCCCGTTGAAAAAGCAATTTTTAGACACGTAGGAGGGTGCTGATTTCAATGCCTTCGTCGAAAACCTCACGTCCGTTCAATCCTTCGCCCGTCAGTTCGATAATGAAATTGATGTAGACGTGTGCCGGATTAAACTTCTTCACCAAGTTGTAGGCCGCTTTCATGGAACCGCCTGTGGCAAGCAAATCGTCATGAATGAGCACCACGTCTTTTTCGTCAATGGCATCTTTATGTATTTCTATCGTATCCTTGCCGTATTCTTTCATATAACTTTCCTGTAAGGTTTCGGCCGGAAGCTTTCCGGGTTTCCGGCACATGACGAAACCAGCACCCAGTTTCACCGCAAGGGCGGCACCGAGGACGAAGCCGCGCGACTCTATGCCGACCACCTTTGTGATGCCTTTGTCCTTATAGATTTCATACAATTCATTCAGCATGATCTTCATGCACTTCGCGTTTTTGAAGAGTGTCGTTACGTCCTTGAACTGAACTCCGGGTATAGGGAAGTCCGGAATGTTTCGCAGATTCTTCAGTAATGTTGGATTGTTCATAACCAGTATTTTATCTGTTGATAATTTAAGTTTTGTTTCACGTGAAACGTAGAGCTTTTGGCTACCGTCCCAAAAGCACGAGCAGCACGTTGATGTCGCTAGGAGAAACGCCAGGGATGCGTCCGGCTTGTGCCAATGTTTCCGGGTTGATTTTCTCTAATTTCTGGCGGGCCTCAGTAGACAGGGAATTCATGCTTTTGTAATCGAAGCGGCCTTTTATCTTAATGCTTTCCAAGCGCTGCATCTTGTCGGCGATGATTCTTTCGCGGGCAATATACCCATCATACTTTATCAATACTTCGGCAGCTTCGATGATTTCATCCCGTCGGTCGGTCAATGTGTCGAGCAGAGCCTTTAACGGTGTGATATGTTCGGCAATGTTTTTCACCGTGATTTGCGGACGGTTGATTAATTCGAAAAGTTTGCATCCGTATTTGAGCGGTGTCGTGCCTAAAGCTTCCAGTCCGGGATTGATCAGGGCCGGTTTCAACGAGAAGTCTTTGCAGAAACTTACGATATGCTCGACAGCTTCCTTTTTAGAAAGCCAATGGTCATAGCGTTCATGTGTAGCCAGTCCTATCTGGTAAGAACGTTCCGTGAGGCGTGCGTCTGCATCATCCTGGCGAAGCAAGATACGATATTCTGCCCGCGACGTGAACATGCGATAAGGCTCGTCTACTCCTTTAGTGACTAAATCGTCGATGAGTACGCCGATATAGGATTCGTCGCGATGCATGATGAAAGGTTCTCCTCCGGAACATTTCAAGGCGGCGTTGATGCCGGCTACGATGCCTTGCCCGCCTGCTTCTTCGTAACCTGTGGTCCCGTTGACTTGTCCGGCCATGAACAAGCCCGGCAGTATTTTCGATTCCAACGTATGGTACAGTTGGGTGGGGTCAAAATAATCGTATTCTATGGCATAGCCCGGACGGTATATGGCCAAATCGCGGAAAGCCGGGATTTTTTTCAAGGCTTCGATTTGGATGTGGAGTGGCAGGCTCGATGAAAATCCGTTTAGATAATATTCTTGCGTGCTTTCGCCTTCCGGCTCTAAGAAAAGTTGGTGTTGGCCGCGTTCGGGAAAGGTGACCAGTTTAGTCTCGATGCTCGGGCAGTAGCGCGGTCCTATGCTTTGGATTTGTCCGTTGTAAAGGGGGGAATCCGGTAAGCCGCTTCTCAGTACTTCGTGGACTTCCGGATTGGTAAAACAAGTCCAACACGGAAGTTGTTTCAGTTGGCGGTCGCGCCCCATGAATGAAAATTTATGGTAGTCGTGTTCTCCCTCCTGTATTTCCATTTCCTCGAAATGTACGCTTCTTCCGTCGATGCGTACCGGTGTCCCTGTTTTCATCCGCCCGTAGTTTATACCATGGCAGGCGATGGATTCGGTCAAATGGTATGATGCCGGTTCGGCCACACGGCCTCCGGGCAACTGCGTGTGTCCGATGTGCATCAAGCCGTTCAGGAATGTGCCGGCCGTCAGGATGACGCACCGTGCCCGAATCGTCACGTCGAAATAGGTTTTCACACCTGTCACTTCTCCGTGCTCTACGAGGAGTTCCTTCACTTGGTCTTGCCAGATATGCAAATTGGGTGTATTTTCCAGGATTTCCCGCCATGCCCAGATGAATTTTCCACGGTCGCACTGGGCGCGGGGGCTCCACATGGCCGGTCCTTTCGAACGGTTGAGCATACGGAATTGTATGGCAGTGCGGTCGGTCACGATACCCATGTAGCCGCCCAAAGCGTCTATTTCCCGGACGATTTGTCCTTTGGCAATGCCCCCCACGGCTGGATTGCAGCTCATTTGTCCTATCTTGTTCATGTCCATGGTGACAAGGCAGGTTTGCGCTCCCATGTTGGCAGAGGCTGCTGCTGCTTCGCAGCCTGCATGGCCGCCGCCTATCACTATCACATCGTAGTCGAACTTCATTTTTAACTTGTTTTTACGGTTACAAAAGTAGTGATTTTTAGGAATATAATTCGGCTATTTCTTTGTGTTATTCAGGATTTAGAGTAATTTTGCAGAACCTTATCAGGAGGATGAAGATGTAGGAATTCCTTTATATTATTTATTAAATATTTTAAATTCAATCATTTATGTGGTTATGTGATTCATCTATTGGTAGGAAAGTGGTGATGTCGGTTACCGGTATCGCGCTTGTCCTGTTCTTGACGTTCCATGCGTCGATGAACGTTGTGGCTCTGTTCTCGGCAGAAGGCTATAACATGATTTGTGAATTTCTGGGCTCCAACTGGTACGCCGTAGCGGCAACGTTGGCATTAGCGGCTTTGGTGGTTATTCACATCATCTATGCTTTCTGGCTGACGATGCAAAACCGTAAGGCGCGCGGTAACAACCGTTACGACGTGACGAGCAAGCCTGACAAGGTGGAGTGGGCTTCACAGAACATGTTGGTGTTGGGCATCATCGTTGTGTTGGGCATGGTTCTGCACCTGTACAATTTCTGGTATAACATGATGTTCGCCGAGTTGATGGGCGATCCCTACATGGGCGGCCTGCACGCAACGGATGGTTACGGTTACATCGTGAAAACGTTCAGTTGTCCGGTTTATACCGTATTGTACATCATCTGGCTTGCTGCCCTGTGGTTCCATTTGACGCACGGCTTCTGGAGTGCCATCCAGACACTGGGTTGGAACGGTAAGGTGTGGTTCAACCGTTGGAAGTGCATCGGCAACATCTACACCACTATCGTCATCCTGATGTTCTTGGTAGTGGCATTGTATTTCTCTTTCTGCGGCGGTTGCAGCGGAAGCGTGTGCTACTAATATTAATTAATGAATCATTAAATTGAAACGAACTATGACAAAGATAATCGATTCCAAGATTCCGGAAGGACCGGTAGCTGAGAAATGGACCAATTATAAGGCACATCAGAAATTGGTGAATCCGGCCAACAAGCGCCGTTTGGACATCATCGTGGTCGGTACCGGTCTGGCCGGTGCCTCTGCCGCAGCTTCTCTCGGCGAGATGGGATTCAAAGTATTTAATTTCTGTATTCAGGATTCTCCGCGCCGCGCACACTCCATCGCCGCACAGGGAGGTATCAATGCGGCCAAGAATTACCAGAACGACGGTGACTCCGTTTACCGTTTGTTCTACGATACGGTGAAGGGTGGCGACTACCGTGCCCGTGAAGCCAATGTGTACCGCTTGGCCGAGGTTTCCAACAACATCATCGACCAGTGTGTGGCACAAGGTGTTCCTTTTGCCCGCGAATACGGAGGCATGTTGGCCAACCGTTCGTTCGGTGGCGCACAGGTATCCCGTACGTTCTACGCCAAAGGACAGACCGGACAGCAGTTGTTGCTTGGTGCTTATTCGGCTTTGAGCTGTCAGGTGAACGCCGGTACGGTGAAATTGTTCACCCGTTACGAGATGATGGATTTGGTGATGGTGGACGGCCGTGCACGCGGTATTATCGCCCGCAACCTGGTGACCGGTAAATTGGAGCGTTTTGCCGCCCATGCCGTAGTTATCGCTACCGGAGGTTACGGTAATACGTATTTCCTTTCTACCAACGCCATGGGCTGCAACTGTTCGGCTGCCATGCAGTGTTACCGCAAGGGAGCTTATTTCGCAAACCCCGCTTACGTACAAATCCATCCGACATGTATTCCCGTCCACGGCGACAAGCAGTCCAAACTGACTTTGATGTCAGAGTCTCTGCGTAACGACGGCCGTATCTGGGTGCCGAAGAAGTTGGAAGATGCCAAGGCATTGCAGGCCGGAACCAAAAAGGGCAGCGATATTCCGGAGGAAGACCGTGACTATTATCTGGAACGCCGTTATCCTGCTTTCGGAAACTTGGTACCTCGCGACGTGGCTTCACGTGCAGCCAAGGAGCGTTGTGACAAGGGGTTTGGTGTGAACAATACCGGTTTGGCCGTATTCCTCGACTTCTCTGAGAGTATCGAGCGTTTGGGTATCGACGTGGTGCTCCAGCGTTACGGCAACCTCTTCGACATGTACGAAGAAATCACCGACGTGAATCCTGGCAAGTTGGCCAACGAAATCAATGGCGTGAAATACTATAACCCGATGATGATTTATCCGGCTATCCACTACACGATGGGCGGTATCTGGGTAGATTACGAGCTTCAGACTTCCATCAAGGGCTTGTTCGCCATCGGTGAATGTAACTTCTCCGACCACGGTGCCAACCGTTTGGGTGCTTCCGCTTTGATGCAAGGCTTGGCCGACGGTTACTTCGTCCTGCCTTACACCATCCAGAACTATCTGGCCGACCAGATTACCGTTCCGCGTTTCTCTACCGAGCTGCCTGAATTCGCAGAGGCAGAGAAAGCCGTTCAGGCGCGCATCGACCATTTGATGGGCATCAAGGGTAAGGAATCAGTGGATTCCATCCACAAGAAACTGGGTCATATCATGTGGGAATATGTCGGCATGGGCCGTACGGAAGAAGGTCTGAAGACAGCGTTGAAACTGTTGAAGGAGATTCGTCAGGAGTTCGAGACTAACTTGTTCATCCCGGGTTCTACGGAAGGCGTGAACATCGAATTGGAGAAGGCTTTGCGCCTGAACGATTTCATCACTATGGGCGAACTCATCGCTTACGATGCCCTGAACCGTAACGAGTCTTGCGGCGGTCATTTCCGCGAAGAATACCAGACGGAAGAAGGCGAAGCCAAGCGTGACGACGAGAACTACTTCTACGTGTCTTGTTGGGAGTACCAAGGCTCCGACGACGTGGCTCCCGTATTGTACAAGGAACCTCTCGTTTACGAAGCCATCAAGGTTCAGACACGTAACTACAAGAGCTAATAAACGGTTTGTTCAACGATTATAAAGAAAAACAACAATGGAGAAAAATATATCATTTAAGCTTAGATATTGGCGCCAGAACGGACCGAAAGACAAGGGCCATTTTGACGAGCGTGAGATGAAAGACATACCGGGCGATACCTCATTCCTGGAGATGTTGGACATTTTGAATGAACAACTGGTAGAAGAAGGCAAAGAGCCGTTCGTATTCGACCACGATTGCCGGGAAGGCATCTGCGGTATGTGTTCTTTGTATATCAACGGTACGCCCCACGGCAAGACCGAACGCGGTGCCACTACATGCCAGCTTTATATGCGTAAATTCAAGGACGGTGATACGATTACCGTGGAGCCGTGGCGTTCCGCCGGTTTCCCGGTTATCAAAGACTGCATGGTAGACCGTACGGCTTTCGATAAAATCATGCAAGCCGGCGGTTATGTGACCGTGCGTACGGGACAGCCTCAGGATGCCAATGCCATTTTGATTCCGAAGCAGAATGCCGACGAAGCCATGGATTGCGCTAGCTGTATCGGTTGCGGTGCCTGCGTGGCAGCTTGCAAGAACGGTTCTGCCATGTTGTTCGTCTCTTCCAAGGTGAGCCAGTTGGCTTTGTTGCCGCAGGGCCGTCCTGAAGCTGCTCGTCGTGCCAAGGCCATGATTGCCAAGATGGACGAACTTGGATTCGGTAACTGTACGAACACCCGCGCTTGTGAGGCCGTATGTCCGAAGTGTGAAAGTATCGCCAATATCGCCCGTCTGAACCGTGAGTTCATCAAGGCAAAGTTGAACGACTAAAAGGCGAGCGCTTAGGCTTTTCCTAAGCACGTTTGCATGGAAAATAAAACGCGTCCCCCGTTCAGGGTGGACGCGTTTTATTTTGGTCTATGGTCGTCTGGAATGTGTTTTTGGGAAATCCCTTGGAGGGGGCGTTTTGGGGCGTTGCCGAAGAAACAAAAGCTGCTCCTGATATATTTTAGAAAAGAAAGCCAAAACCTTTCTTCTGTGAAGCATTGAACTTCTCAATCTCCAAAGAAAGCGATTTCTTTAATTGGGATGCCATGAAATGGTATAGCTGTCCTATCTCTTGCCAGATACTTTGCTCCATCGCCTTTTTATATTTCTTTCCAAAGGTACGGTATTGCTTTGTTCGTTCCCAAAAACGGCTTAATACTACGTTTGGATATGTATTGCGAAATGGCTTATGTTTTTAACATACTTTCTGTCTGACAGCTTTGCGGAACTCGGACGGAACCTTGAAATCCTTGCGGAATTTGCGGGCGGAAGTACGTCTGTTTGCAAATATCGCAGTGTTGGCCTGTCGCTGATTTACCGTTTTGTGGCCTTATTTTATGTTTTTATAGCGAAATGTTCATGTATTTATCATTCTGGTTTTGTGATGTTGTCTTTTTGAAAGTAAATATATGGCTTTTTGTGGTTGTAAGTCTGACACCCTTTGAAGGTGAAATAGAAAAAAGTGGAGTATCTTTATGCCAATGGTCAGAAAGTTAGTTTATATCGGTTTACCTGATTTCCCAAAGATATAGCATCGGGTTGTCCTGTGGAGCGATGTCCTTTTCGAGGAAAGGCAGGTAAGGACGATATAATTTCATTTGGTCGAATTGCTCGAATTCCTCCTTGTGCTTTTTGAGGTGCTGCAGCGTTTGTGACACGACTACGGCCGGCATGTCGTATGCCAACCCGTTGTCCTTCCCTTGCACGGGGATGATCCGGGAATTCTGCCCAAGGCACACGTCGTTGCGCAGGTTTTCATCTACGATGCATTTTCCGGTCTTTCGGTTCAGGATGAACCATGACTTAGAGCTGTCCGTGTTGAAAATCAGGAAGGAGTCCGAGGCACAGATGTTGTAGATGTTATAGGAAGCGGATTGAGGGGCTTGCCCGCCAAAATCCAAGTTGTAGGTTGCCGTGATTTTCCCGTTCTGTATTTGGCAAATCCGGTTGCTTTGCGGCAAGCTTGCATAGGTGCCGTTCTTGGAAGGGGAAAGCGATTTTCCGGGCAGGATGGATGTTTCTCCGGGAGTTTGTTTCCCGGAAGGGATACCTGCTTGTTTCCACAAGACGGAAGGCGCGTCCTCCAACCTGTTCTTGTCGAACGCCACAAGCTCGCAGCCGTCTCTTTTCAGGGATGTCCGGATGGCATACAGGCAGTTTCCGTCCAACCCGATTTCGAGAAAAGGAGTAACCATTGGGATGGTCTTTTCCACATTCAGGTCGAGATCGAACACCATGATTTGGCAAGTTGTGCTGCAATAGGCATAGAGCTTTTGTGATTGTGCGTCAAGGGCGGCATCCTGTATTTTGAGGCGGTTTCCGGAAACTTCTCCTGCTGCACCGCCTATGGATTTGAGGAACTTTCCCTCATCGTCGAACATCAGGATTTTGTTTCCCCTGTCATCCATTACGTACAGTTTGTCTTGGGCGAAAAGCAGCCGTCCGATATGGAGAAAGTCTTCTATGGTACGCTTTTCCTCTGTCGGAGTGTCCAGCAGGATGTTCTTTTGGAGGGTGATGAACGACGACATGTTGAGGGGGCGGTAGTCCTTGTATTCTACCGTCACTTTTTGTTTCGTGCTGCATGAAAGGCAGGCCAGAAGGGCGGTGTATAAAAAAATATTGTGTTTCATTTGATTGTTCTTTGGGTTTGACATGTTTTTAAGGAGAAAATCTCCGGCAGGGAGTACTTCTGCCGGAGATTTATTATTTGATATCCCAAACAATGAGCATAGGATTGCCGTCAGGGTCGAACTTTTGCTTAATTTCTTTTATGGCAGGTGTCAATGGCTCATTGCCTTTCTTGACTTGTTCCAACATGTTTTCTATGGAACTAGGTATTGTGAAGTAAACCACTCCATTTGACAGCCCTTGTGATGGAATTATTCTTGCACATGCGATAGGGAATATATCATTGTCGAAATTCAAGTACCCACTACATTTGTATTGGTTCTTGTTCATGATGAATGCGTGTGCTTTATTGGTATTGAATAATAATATGGAATCAGATTCGGTCATGTTCACAATAGACCAATTGATGTCGCGATAGTTTTTATCAAACCATCTTGGGTTCATATCTTTGGTCACGGGATGTTCAATGAGGCCCTTCTCTCCGAAATCCATGTTATATTCTTCCGTGACAGTTGCATCTTTGAATTTGTAGATTCGAGTATCGAATGGTAGGCAAACATAGACTCCGTCATGGCAAGGCATGAGGGATTTTCCCAATGTCCATCTTCCTATTATTGCATTTTCAAACGATAAGAGTGTTGTGGGTTCTTTTTTTAAGTCCTTTTTGTCTACTGTAACAAATCTATAGCCGCCTCCATCTTTCGGTTCATTGTAACAAATTCCATAAAGTTGATTCCCTTCTATGGCTATTTCTCCCATATAATAATCCATAGGAATTATTTTTTCCAAATTGAGGTCGAGGTCGAATATCATCATTTGGTAAGGTGCGTCACAATGTACGTAGAGTTTTTTGTCTTTTTCATCTATAGAGGCATCAATTACCCGAATATATTCATTGTGTCCTCGTCCCTCCATTTTTGCTGTGGATTTGAGGAATTTCCCATTCCTATCATACATGATGATTTTATTTCCTCCTCTATCCATGACGAAAATTCTATTGTCGAAGAACAATAACCTGTCTGGGTAGTGTACAATGGCTTCAGAGGTATCAGAAGATAGCGATATAATTTTATATCCCTCCAAAAAAGAAGAGAATGTAAGTGAATGTCCACTATCAAAAAGTTCGACTTTTATATTGTTTAAATGCTCAGATGGTGTGCATGAAGCATATATAAGTCCCATGATAATGGTTGCCAATATTTTGCTTAAATTCATTTTCATCTTTATTAAAATGATGGCAAATTATAATGTTTACCGTCACACGGTTCCTCTCTTTCATTTTCATATCTAAAATCAAAATACAAATTGTTGGTGCCTTGTAAGCTTCCGCTTCCTGTTGCAACACATTTCTTACATGCATATACTGTGACTACATCTGTTGAGTCGTTTTTATGTGTTTTAGAACTCAGTTGTGCATCGATTACACCAGATATGGAATAAATTTCAGGGCCGGGGCATTCTGATGGTCCTAATGGTCCTGATTCATTCTGTCCCAACGCTTCCACGTTGGCGAGCAACAAGGCGTTTTCTTGTTGGTAAATGTAAGAATCATAGGTGGTATACCCACAATACGCGCATGCTGCGGTAATAGCAACTCCCAAAATACCTTTTGTTAATGTCTTCATCTTTTTCGTGTATTTAATGATTATGAGATTGGAACATCCAACCCCGTTGCAAAAATATACCAAATTCTTAAAAGGCATTTTCTCCCATGTTGCAGGTTCGTTTGAATTTGTATCATTTTGATGAGTGTGTTGCGGATGAAAAAGAGAATGTAACAAGATGTATATTCTTGATTCCTTCTTCATGCCAACCGGTACATTCCTCCACTTAAAAGTCTGACCACGCCTTTCATTTCCAGATTGAAGAGAAACGCACTGAGTTTATGTACCGGAAGGTTGGTCGCCACGGCCAGTGCGTTGATTTGCAGGCATTCCGACTGGCGCAGGCAGTCCACAATACGCTGTTCCTCTTCGCACAAGTCGGGGAATAGTTCGCCTTGTATGCCGTCGGCTTTTTGCTTTTCCGATGAACGAGATTGCCATCCCATGGCTTCCACGAAATCTTGCGCGTTTTGCAGCAGGGCAGCTTTGCTGTCCCGTATCAGGCGGTTGCAGCCTTGTGAGTAAGGGTCGCTCACGCGGCCTGGAAAGGCGAACACATCGCGGTGGTAGCTCGTGGCGATGTCTGCCGTAATCAATGCGCCGCCCTTTTCGGCCGATTCCACCACGATGGTGGCATCCGCCATGCCTGCCACGATGCGGTTCCGGCGTACGAAGTTTACCTTGTCGGCGTTCGTACGGCTCATGAATTCCGTGAGCAGTCCGCCTTGCGACGTCATTTGTATGGCTGTGTCGCGGTGCAGGCGGGGATATATCTGGTCCAATCCGTGTGCCAGTACGCCTACGGTATCCAGTCCGTTGTCCAATGCCGCACGATGGCTGTGGATGTCTATCCCGTAGGCCAACCCGCTTACCACCAACACGTCAGGACAAAGGGTAGCCAATTCGTCCACGAAGCGGCGGCAAATGTCTTTCCCGTATTCCGTGCAGTGGCGCGTACCCACCATGTTGATGACATGTGTCCGGTTCAGGTCTGCATTGCCTTTATAATAAAGGAGCAAAGGAGCGTCGTCGCATTCCCGAAGGCGTGAGGGATAATCTGTATCGTGGTAGCACAAACATTTGATATGGTGTTTCTGGCTGAATTCCAGTTCTTCTTCCGCACGGGGCACTTGGGCTTCCATTTCTTGTAGTGCGGCAGCCAGTTTGTCTGAAGCGTCGGGATAAAAATCACGGATATGGCGGCAGTGGTCGAATACGGCCGTTGCGCTGCCCAACTCCTCCATCAGACGGTGTTGGGTGGCTGTATTGACGCGTGGGGTACGCGTCAGTGCCATGGTATAGATGGTTTCCTGTTCGGTCATAAGCTTAATCTTCCGGTTTCGGCACGATGTCGTCCAGTTCGCGGCAAGTTCCCAAACGGCCTTCTATCAGGCATACGGTATCTACCTGGCTCTTCAGGCAACATTTCATGTCCGGCAGGCGGAAAATGTCCTGATAGAATACATATTTGATACCTTCTTTCTCTAGGCGCAGTTTGCTGACGAAACGGTCTCCGCTTTTCAGGGGTGTTTTGAAGGCCATGTTCAGCCGTGCCACCACTGCGTCTATGCCCTGTGCGTGCAAGTCGGCAAAACTGATGCCTTGTGCGAGCAGGAACTCGTGCCGGGTGTGTTCGATATAATGTTGGTAGTTGGCATTGTTTACGATGCCTTGCAGGTCGCATTCATAGTCGCGTACCTTCATCTCCAGTTCAAAGATATAATCCGTTTTCATTTTATTCAGAAGTGTTTTTTCGTTTCAGGGATTCGTAGCCGAAGCGGCAATGCAGGCAGTATTTCCGGTCGCAATACTCTTTTTTCAGTTGGATGAGCGCTTGCGAATCCGACGCGCTGTCCACTTTGATGCCGCATTCGGCCCATTGGCGTGTGATATAGTTGTTTTCCGCCTTGATCGGTTCTAAGAATTGCAAGGCCCGTTCGCAATATTTGTCATTACCATGGGTTTGTCCGTAGGCATACAGCAGTGGGACGACGGTGTTGATGGTGATAAGGTTCAATGAGCCAACCGTCAGGGCCTTGGTATTTTTGTGGCTTGGACATCCGAAAATATAGTGCGACTCCCAATAGGGGGTGGCGTGTGTGGAGAGCATGTCGTGCAGTTCCTCCAATGTCCGGGCTTCCAATAACCGGGAAAATCCGGCCGTTTGGTTATAATACAGTTGGGTGAGCTGCGCGATGCGCACATGGGGAAAGTTTTGCGGTCTCAGGCGAAGGAATTTCCAGGCTGCCGCGTCCATGGGCGTAAGGGCAAACTTATGTGCCAGATAGTCATATTCCCGTTTCAACCGGGGATAATAATCATCGTCGATGGCTTCATCGCGGTATTTCTTCGGAATGGTATCGAAGTCCAACAGTCCGGCCTGTCCCATGAATATGGCTTCTATCTGGAACAGGTTGTCGCGGTGGTGTGCCACGGCTTGCAACGGGATATGCTGTGCCCACGCTTCGAAAGCATCCCCGTTGATGCCGAAACCGAAATTACGGGACAAGGTGATGAAGTAAGCCCGTTCCCAATCGCCTTGCAGCTTTTCCACACGGGCGGCTACGGTTTGTGCACGTTGTTCCAACCGTTCGTAAAGCAGGGCGTTCATCCAACTGTGCACCGTGAACGGGTCGATTTGGGGAATGATGCGATGGCATCGCGGATAATCCGTTGTCCGGCATAATTCTTCGTAGTTTTCGCGCAGATAGCCGGGCACTTCCACGATGAGTTGCGGAAGCGTCTTCCCGTCTTGTGTGACGACGGGGCGGTCGGCTGTTTCCGTCACATGCAGGATGACGTTGTTGTAGTGGGTGTCTTCGTGATGCCCGTGGGCGTACCAGTCGGCGGCCCGTCCGTGAATCTCGATGTTGCCCACCCATGTCGTACCGTCCAGTTTGATTTTGGCGTTGAAAAAGTCAGGACCTGCGTCTCGGTTGAGTGTTCCCGGGTCGATGACCTCCACCGTCAGGCCGTCTGTGGTTTGCAACGGTTTGAGCGGAAAGAGTTTGTATTTCCAGATGTAGTGCAGCAGCTTTTCCATGGTGCAAGGGCTGAAAAGTTTATTTTTACTAACAAAAGTAATGAAATTCAAGTCAAATCCCTATCTTTGCGAGAGAAAATATCAGCATATTACTTGAAAAATATGAAAATCGCATTAATCGGCTATGGCAAGATGGGTCACATGATAGAGCAGATCGCTTTGGAGCGTGGCCATGAAATAGTGAGTATCATCGACATCGACAACCGCGAAGATTTCGCTTCGGAAGCTTTCCGGAGCGCGGACGTGGCTATTGAGTTTACCACACCGCAAACGGCATACGACAATTATCTTCAGGCTTTTGCCGCCGGGGTGAAAGTGGTGTCGGGCAGTACGGGATGGATACCCGAACACGGTGAAGAAGTACGCCGCTTGTGTCGCGAAGAGGGGCATACGCTTTTCTGGAGCAGCAACTTCAGCCTCGGTGTGGCCATCTTCGGGGCGGTGAACCGTTATCTGGCACGCATCATGTCCGCTTTCCCGGCTTACGATGTGAAGATGGAGGAAGTGCACCATGTGCATAAGTTGGATGCACCGAGCGGGACGGCCATTACGT
The DNA here is from genome assembly GCF_986071375.1 of Paraprevotella sp. Classification (NCBI taxonomy): domain Bacteria; kingdom Pseudomonadati; phylum Bacteroidota; class Bacteroidia; order Bacteroidales; family Prevotellaceae; genus Paraprevotella; species Paraprevotella sp. The sequence goes on from NZ_CFQRNQ010000007.1 coordinate 53,119, forward strand.
TGGCCGAAGACCTTATCCATGCTATCGGCCGTAAAGACAAATGGGTGAAGGGTACGTTTACGGCACCGGACGGAACCGTGAGCGGTACGGAGGCGTGTGCGACAAAAGAATTGCGTATCGACAGCGTGCGTCGTGGCGAGGTTCCGGGCATTCATTCCGTGGTGTATGACAGCGAGGCAGACAGTATTACGATTACCCATGACGCACACAACCGGAAAGGGTTTGCGTTGGGTGCCGTACTGGCTGCCGAATATACGGCCACACATGAGGGGTTGCTTACGATGGATGATTTATTCCAATTTTAAACGACATTTGAAAGAAAGACATGAAGAAACTCAGGCAGAAGCCCACACGGGCACAATGGATAAAGATGGGCGTCGTAATGGCCCTCTATTTGGCTTTTCTTGTATGGATCAAGAGTTGGTGGGGATTGTTGGTTGTGCCGTTCATCTACGACGCTTATATTACAAAACTCATCCCTTGGACATGGTGGAAAGAAGCAGAAAATCCTGTGACGCGCACGGTGATGAGTTGGGTGGATGCCATCGTATTCGCTTTGGTGGCTGTGTATTTCGTCAATATTTATTTTTTCCAAAACTATACGATACCATCGTCGTCGCTTGAAAAGTCACTCCTCGTGGGAGATTACCTGTTCGTGAGCAAGATGAGCTACGGGCCTCGCAAGCCGCAGACACCTTTGTCCATGCCGCTTACGCAGCACACAATGCCTCTTGTGGGGTGCAAGTCGTATATCGAATGGCCGCAGTGGGATTACGAGCGTGTTCCGGGCGGACGGGTACAGTTGAACGATATCGTGGTGTTCAATTACCCGGCGGGCGATACGGTGACCGTGAACCCGGAATACCAGAACATGGATTTTTATGCCATCGCATACGGTATCGGCGGTCAGCAATATATGCAGCTGCATGGTGGTTATCCGCTTTTGGATTCGCTCACCCGACAGCAGCAGCGTGACTTCTTTGCCGAACTTTATGCTATGGGTCGTCAGTATATCGACCAGAAATCCCAAATGTTCGGAGGAGTGATGTCGCGGCCGGTAGATCGCCGGGAAAATTATGTGAAACGCTGCGTGGGACTGCCCGGACAGACACTTCAAATCAAGGATCATGTGGTCTATCTGGATGGGAAACCCAACAAGGAGCCGGACAATGTGCAGTACGATTACTTCGTACGTCTGAAACAAGATATTCCGGACGAGTTGGTGCGTGAATTGGGCATCAGCCAGGAAGATCTGGCCTCGCTGTCTGAAACGGGGACGATGCCTTTGACGCGTCGTGCTTACGAACGCCTGAAAACCTGTACGGACATTGTGGACAGTATTGCCTACGACAGTGCGAATTCCGTGCCTGATGGTTTGTATCCGCTCAATGCCTGGACGGGTTGGACGCGTGACAATTACGGTCCCTTGTGGATTCCTGCCAAAGGTGAGTCCGTCAAACTGACCATGGACAATATCGCCGTGTATGAACGTCCTATTAGGGTATACGAACACAATAACCTTGAGGTGAAGGACGGGAAGATTTTCATTAACGGAAAACAGGCGGACAGCTATACGTTCAAGATGGATTACTATTGGATGCAGGGTGATAACCGCCATAATTCAGCCGATTCGCGTTATTGGGGTTTTGTTCCCGAAGACCACATTGTGGGCAAGCCGATACTTATTTGGCTTTCGTTGGATAAAGACCGTGGATGGTTCGACGGCCATGTGCGGTGGAATCGCCTGTTCCGTTGGGTAGACAATATCAAATAGACGACATAGGTTGAAGACGGTTGGACGATTGTGTGCCGTGCTGCTGGCCGCTGCCATCGGGGTGGTCTTGGTCAGAGGGTGTTGGGTGTCTCTCATCGAGATACCTGAGGATGGCGAGCGTCCCGTCTTCATGGCAGGTGACCGTGTGGCGATGAACCGTATAGCATACGGGTTGCGTCTGTCGCCTATGCGTTGGTGGGGAGATGTGCGTTGGTGGGCTGAACCCGTGCCAAGGGGCGATTGGGTGGCTTTCAACGATCCTTCTGCAGGTGAGGATGATGAACGGTTTATAGATGAGCGCGATGTTTTTGTAGGGTTCTGTTATGCCGTTCCTGGCGATAGCTTGTGGATTGATTCGTTGGGAAAGGTCTATCGTGCCTGTCCGCGTGTCGGTCGCCCATGCAGGGTGGTTGAGCTTCCACGGAAGAATGCTTATGTCACGCTCACGCCCGATAATATGCAATGGTATTGCCGTATGATTAATCTACACGAAGGGGTGCATGCAGCCATTATCCATGATTCGCTTTGTGTGTCAGGGCATTTCGTGTCAAGCTTCCGTTTTACCCACGACTACTATTGGATGTCGTCGGCCAATGAGCGTAACCATGCCGATTCACGAACTTTCGGTTTTGTGCCCGATACATACATTATCGGTAGGTTGAGCCGTATTCTTTATTCTTGGGATACCAAAGTGCCTTGGTATGCCCGGTTTCGTGCTCACCGCACGATGATGAAGGTGTCTCAGGAGAATCCAAATCCATGATGATGAATACTGTTTGTTTACTTTCTACGACTTATTTCGGCCCAGTGCAATACTATGCCAAGCTGTATGCCTATCCCGAAGTGTGGATGGAGGCTCATGAACATTATGTGAAGCAGACCTACCGTAACCGTTGCCTCATCGCTTCTCCTTCCGGCGTGCAGGCATTGACCGTCCCGGTGGTGAAGCCAGGCACGGATAAGTGCCTTATGAAAGACATCCGTATTTCCGACCATGGCAATTGGCGGCATTTGCATTGGAATGCTTTGGAGACGGCTTACCGCAACAGCCCTTTCTTTGAGTATTATGCCGACGACTTCCTCCCGTTTTATACACAGAAGTGGGACTTCCTTTTTGATTTTAACGAAGCAATACGTGCCAAGGTTTGCGAACTTATAGACTTGCACCCGAAAGTCTTACCTACGGCTTCTTATGGTGTCATAAATGGGATGAATAGCGTGGATTCGGCTGTGGGATATGTCGAATATGCCGTAGATGATTTTCGGGAGAAGATTAGCCCGAAAGTGCCTTCAGCTATGGATAAGGGATTTGTGTCTAATTCTTACTATCAGGTGTTTAGAGAGAAACATGGTTTCTTGCCTAACCTGAGTGTGGTCGACCTTTTGTTTAATATGGGACCGGAGGCGGTTTTGGTGCTACGTGATTCGGTTATATAGGGGGAAGGGTAATTAAAAGTCCTGCATTGTTTTGGGATTCCTGTTAAAATAGGAATATTAGCAATCTTACATATATTAGGATGCTTATAAAATGCTATTCCTTGTTAAGATAGTCCTACTTTATATTGTGGAAAATCTTCTATTTTTGTAGACATTATTTGTCTGCATTATATTAATTACCTAAATGTAAGGATGATATGAAAAACAAAAACCTGAATCTGAGAAAGAATTTGGCCGGATTTGTTTTCTTGGCCTCTTTTTCTGTAAACGCACAAGATGTGCCTGTTGCAACGGGGGAATACGCTCCTGATTGGGATAATTTGGGAAAGTGGGAGTGTCCTGAATGGTATCAGGATGTCAAATTTGGTATTTGGGCACATTGGGATCCCCAATGTCAGGCTGCGGGAGGTGACTGGTATGCCCGTGGCATGTATTTCAAGGGCAGCGGAAATTACAATTGGCATGTAAGCCATTTCGGTGATCCTTGTGTACCTAATACCGACTTCGGTTATAAGGACTTGTGTAACGCATGGAAAGCCGAGAAATGGGATCCCGAACATCTCATTGGGCTCTATCATGGCATGGGGGCACGTTATTTCTTTGCCATGGGGCAGCATCATGATAATTTCGACTGTTGGGATTCTCCTTATCAACCATGGAATTCAGTGAATATCGGTCCTAAACGTGACGTGGTAGGTGAATGGGCCAAGGCTTGCGAGAAGTATGGAATGCCATTAGGTGTGTCTATGCATGGTAGCCATGCTTGGTCGTGGTTTGAAATCGCCCAACCGTATGATGGCAATATGACAAAAGAAGATGGTAAGGGAAAATGGTGGGAAGGTTATGACCCACAGGACCTTTATGCACAACGTCATCCTCACAGTTCAGGATGGCAAGATGCAGGTGCTATACATGGACAATGGGCATGGGGCAATGGTGTGTCTTTGCCTAGCGAAGAATACAAGATGAAATTTCAAAACCGTGTGCTGCAATGTGTGAATGCCTATCATCCGGCCATGCTTTATTTCGACGACACGGTGTTGCCGTTTTATGGGTGTGATGAGAGCATCGGACTCAATATCCTTGCCCATGCTTACAATACCAATCCTGAAATGGTGGTGACCGGAAAGATTTTGGAGCCTATACATAAGGAGGCTATGATGTGGGATGTGGAGCGGGGGATTCCAGACCGTCCGCAGGAGAAACCATGGCAGACATGTACTTGCATCGGTGGTTGGCATTATGGTGAGAACGATTACAATGCTGGATATAAGTCTGCCGAGCATGTCGTAAGCATGCTTGTTGATATTGTCAGCAAGAACGGGAACCTGTTGCTTTCCATTCCTATCAAAGGGGATGGTACGTTGGATGACAAGGAGATGAAATTCATTGCCGACGTGAAAGCCTGGATGGATCAGAATTCACGTTCCATATACGGTACACGTGTATGGAAATCATTTGGGGAGGGACCCTCTGCAGAAGCATCGCGCCCGATTAATAACCAAGGATTTAATGAAGGCAACGATTATTCGGCAAAGGACGTGCGTTATGTCGTTAAATACGCCAAGACGGAGCAGGATGTCGATACTGTTTTTGCCACCGTTATGCGTTGGCCTGCGCAGCGGACTTTCACATTCCGTCATTTAGGGCGCGCAAGCGAACATTTTTCCGGTGAAATTGAAAGCATTGAACTGTTAGGTCACGGTGTTGTGGAGCATAAGCTTACGATGGAAGGGCTTACGGTGCAATTGCCTGAAAAGAAAACAAATGATATTGCTCCTGTGTTTGCCATAACCTTTGAGCCGGGTACGGACAAACCGGTTTCACTCGCTGAGTTGGTCGATTATTGCAAAATTCTTACCGAAGGAGCTGATGGTAGCATAAAGCCTGTCAATACAGGTAGCCCTAATGTGACTGCATTGTCTGATTTGAAGTATGCCGCAGAAGAAGCTGAAGCATGTCTTGAAGGCTCTGCCGGTGAGCAAGCCGCAGCCTTGCGGAAATTACGTGAGGCATTTGAGGATTGCCTTGGTAAGGATGTTACTCCTGCTGCCGCGCCTCTTTATACGGGCGAAGATTTGACTGTTGATAAACTTGAAGAAGCTGCCGGTTTCAGTCGTACACCGGATACACGAAATGGGAAAAGATTCGGGAAACCTGCCAATTGGACGGTGACGGATTTTAATATTCCAAACGGGAACGATGGGGTCAAGCAGGGGCTTGATGCTTATGGTGGTACGGAGGCATTGATGTTGGGGGTATGGGATGACCGGAATGCTGCAACGGATTGTGATTTATCCCAGGCTTCCATACGGCGTACCATACGTTTCACGCCTGGTACATACTATTTTGGAGCGACTTTCAATGCTGCTTACCAATTACCGGATGAAGCTTATATGTTTGCAACTCCTGGTAATGCTGAAAATCTGCAAACTGCGGATATACCGGCTAAGTCTATTGCTTGGGCACGCTTAAACACGGCACCTAATGACGGAAGTTGGTGGGGGATTACTTTTATTATAGAAGAAGAGCAAGATGTGACGTTAGGGTTTCAGGCTAATTTGCTTATGGGGAGCAGTACACAAGAATTCAGGGCCACCCGTTTGCAATTGCTTCGTTATGATGAAAGCCTGGTTGTGGATATGAAAGATGTGACCTTGCCGTTTCTTTACGAACGTTCCAATTTTTCCCGTTTGGACGAAAATGTAACTACGCGTTTCGCAACTCCCAAATATTGGCAAGTAGAAAACTTTAAAATCCCCAATGGGGCTGAGGGGGTAAAAAATGGTATAGATAATCATCCGGGTTATAATTGTTTGATGTTGGGAGTATGGCAAGACCGTAGCAGAAACCAAGAAGGCTCACTCGCTGACGCACGCATTTATCGTAAATTGTACTTGGAACCTGGAACCTATACGCTAAAAGTCCAATTTCAAACAAGTTATGGCTTGACATCCAGTGCCTATATGTTTGCTGCCACCGAACTGATGACCACAAAAAAACTTGTACGCAATTCTTTGGCGAAGTATTCTCTTAATAAAGTAGGAGAAAAGGATGAACGTTGGCGTTCCATTACATTCATGGTTGACAGACCTCAAGATATTTATGTGGGATGGCAAGCGAGTTTGAATTTAGGTGGTGAGACGCAAGAGTTTCGTGTGAAAGAAGTACAACTGCTTTACTCTCCCAAGCAGGGTGGGGATGCCGTGTCTTCAGCCAAAACAGGGTTTGTTTCAGAGGAAGGCCGTTTATACAATTTGAAGGGGCAAAAATTAAGTAAGGAACCTCATCGGGGGATCTACATAAAGAATGGTCGTAAAATTTTAAAATAGTGGATTAGGATTTTATTGGTGTTCAAAAGTTAAAAAAAGGAATCTCCGTTAAGTGAATGTGGCTTAGCGGAGATTTCTTTTGTATTCATGAATCCGGAAAGTTTGCGGATTATTGCACGGCTAATTTGCGGACAGAGTCACCGGCTTTCACGATATAGATGCCTTTGGGCATGTTAGACAGATCCATACGGTCGGTATGGGCGGCGTTCATCAGCAGTCCATTGGCGTTATACACCTTGATGTCGGCTGTTTCATTCAGCACCACGCGGTTGCCCTCAAAGAAGATGCGGGACTTCGGGGCTACGGTTTCCTTGATGTCCACCGTGCTGTTGGTCGGAGTGGTCACGCGGATGCCGTGGATGTAAATAGGGTCGGCAGTCAACGACTGGAAATAAGCATAAATCGGTTGGTTGCTTTTGAGTGAATAGGCTCCTTCGTTACCGTTCGTCAGGTTTTCTATGCCTGTCCAAGTGAAAATCCCTCCGCGAAACAGTGGTTTGAATACAGTGGAATAAGCTGCACTGATGACATCATAGTTGGTGAATACAGTATTGATATCCTTAGACCCCATCATACGTACGTATGTACTTCCTTCACGGGACAGACAAATGCTGTATGTGGAGCAAGAGGGCATGAGGACAGCAAAGCCTCCTCCGTTTGTACTCATACTAGCCGATGAGGCCGCTGTGACGATGGCTCCCGTACGGAAACCTTCTGCGCCGATTTCACCGCCTTCTCCGGCACCTTCCCAGAACGGGTCGGCATAAGTGGGAGGATAATCGGGAGCGATGTCTGCCGGTACCATTTGAATGATTTTGCCATTCGGGTCAATTTTATTGTCCGCTTCGTTGCAAAGGCCTACATACTTGTCTATCTTTTCTTGGGAGTCAAACCAAAGCCAACCGTCTGCGTCGACATCATAAAACAGGTTGTACTCCTGTGCCTGTACTCCGATGGTACAGGCCAAACCTAAAATTAAGGTACTGATAATCTTTTTCATTTTCTTTCTCTTTTTAGTTAAACAATCACTAATATCTATGTTATACTTCTACCCAATCCGGATTTTGGTCGATGCCGTGGTAGCGTATCTCGTCCCAAGGAATGGGAAGGTAATACTGCATCTTTTGGAACACGCGTACACGTTGTGGGAAACGGTTCATGTTGCTGATGGAATAAGTGGTTGTTTCGCCACGTTTCACGATTTTCATCGCTTTAAGCGGGTTGCTCGTTCCATTCAGCTTTTCCTCAGCTATGCCCCAACGGAAAAAATCCCAATAAGACGTTTCTTCAAAAGCCAGTTCCACGCGGCGTTCATTCACAAGTTGCTCCCATGTGAGCGAGGGTAACTCGTCCATGTGTACACGGCGGCGGATGGCGTTCACCTGGGTACGTGCCGCTTCTGTGTTGCCCAACCGGAACATTACTTCTGCATAATCCAGCAATACTTCCGCATAACGCCAGATGATGTAATTCTGGCTGCTGGCGTAGGCTTCGTCGTTGTTGATTTGTTGTTTTTCGTTGACGAACTTGCCCATATAGTAGCCCGTGCGGGTCACGGCTGCTGTGGTGGACGTGCCGTAGGCCGTCAGGTCCTCTCCCGGGATTTCGTTGTTGCCTTCGCGTGTGTAGTGTATGTCCATGACATGCCCGTTATAGGTGGAGCCGTCATACAGGATATTGGCGTAGAAGCGGTAGTCGCGTCCCACATAAGGGTGCTGTGCATCGTAAGTGAGGCCGGCGCGCATGCCATATTCATCCACATGGTTCTGCGTGGGCGTATAAGCGGCTGTCGTGCCCGTAAAGTGGGGAGCGGCGGCGTCACGATCCAGTTTATGGCCGAAGCCCGTGTCGTAATTGCCGTCGTCAGAGTGCTGTACTTCAAGAATGGATTCCTTGCTGTTCTTGGTGAGGAATATGTTCCGGTATTCTTGTTTGATACTTTCCTCATCCGTTCCGGCTATCTGTATCAAGTCGTAATGCTGCAGGCCCATGAGGGTTTCGTAGGCTACCCGTGCCGAGTCGAGCATGTCGTGAGAACGGTCGTCGCTGAAGCCCAGATACGTTTTTTCCTGATTCTGAAATACGTCGCTCGAAGCCCATTGGAATGTTTTAGCCACCAACATGAGAGCTGCTCCTTGGGTGATGCGCCCTTCGTCCGTAGCATCATATTCCAAAGGGAGGACGGTGGCGGCAGCCCGGGCGTCGTCCACGATGGCCCGTACCATTTCTTCGTATGAGGCCCGCGGATATTTCCGGCTGTCATTCAACGGGTCGAGAGGCTCTTGGATGAGCATTACCCCGCCGAACTGCCTCCAGAGCATATAATAATAGTAGGCGCGGAAGAAATGTGCCTCGCCCAATATACGCTGTTTTTGGCTACCTTCGGCAATCTCGCCTTGGTTGACAAACAAGCGGTTTACGGACTGTATCTGTGTATAGTAGTTCGACCATTGTACTTGTGCCCAGTTAGTGATTTCTTTGGTGTTGCTTTTCAGTAAATCACCGTAACCGGCATTGTAATAGTCGTTCTTGGAGGGCACTATCTGATCGCCGAACCAGGGCATGTAGTAACGCGAAGCACTTTTGACCAAAGAGATGGTTGTGGGAACGTAAGTAGAGAAGCCGGAGTTCATGTTCCGGTACCATGGCAAGACATATTCGTCCAAAAGCATGGGGTTCTTCCAGATGTCTTTTTCCGACATCTTGTCTACGGGTGTGTCGCGGAACAGGTCGTCGCAGCCCGTGAAAGCGGTAAGGCTGGCGGCAAACAATCCGCAGAAGATATATTTTTTGAGAAGCATAACAATTCGTTTTAAGAAGTTAGACTTAGAAACCTAAATTCAAGGTGATTCCGTAAGAACGTTGGATAGGATAGCCGCGCAACGATTCCGGGTCCATCCCCAAGTCGCTGAGTGAAGACCAAGTGACCAGGTTACTGCCTTGCAAGGCAATGCTGGCCGACGTCAACTTGAGTTTCTTCAGCACGGCCGGTTGCAGGGCGTAGCCCAATGACAGGGATTTCAGGCGCAGGAAGTCGCAGTCTCTTACCCAGAAAGTAGACTCTTTACGGTTGTTGTCATTAGCCGTGGCAAATTTGATGCGCGGCAGTGAGGCACCGGGATTGTCCGGTGTCCAAGTGTCCGTCAGGTGGTATTTCTGGAACCGCTGTAAGCTTCCGCTGTTCGTGGTGTAAAGTTCCTTGATATTCTGTTGGTAACCTGTGGCGCCTTGGAACATGACGTTGACGAAAAATCCTTTGTAACTTGCACCGAGGCGCAGGCTGAAATTAAAGTCCGGGTTGGAAGAGTTTTTCACGTAAACCAAGTCTTTGGTGTCGAATACGTGGTTTCCGTCCTGGTCTTTGTACTTGATGTCGCCGGGGGCCAGTGTGGCATTGCCTTGTCCGTCTTGATCGAGCGGCCAGTTGTCAATCTCTTCTTGCGACTGGAACAGGCCTTCGGCTTCATACATCGACCATACCATGCTGCTGCGTCCCACACGGCGCAGGTTAGGAGTAACGCTCGACTCATCGCCGAAATCCAGATATTTGTCCTGGCTCTTGGCCAGTGTCAGGTCTACGTTGTACTTCACCTTGCCGACGGTGTTGCGGTGGGTCAATGTCAAGTCCCAACCCCAGGCTTTCAGTTTGCTGAAGTTCATGTTGGGCACGTTGCCGTCCACACCGGTCGAAGGTGGGTAGAGATAAGACGGGGCTGCTGTGATTTTATCCGTTTCGTAACGCCAATAGTGTTCGAAGGTCAGGCCGAAGCGGTTGTCCCAGAAACCCAGGTCTGCAGCGATGTTATAGTCGTGCGACTTTCCCCACGTCAGTTCGGGATTGGGATAATTGCCTGTAGACATGATGATGCCCGGACGGTAATTCCCCCCGATGTTATAACCCTCTCTTGTAGACTCTATATAAGTGAGCAGGTAAGAGTACTCTCCGACCAGTCCGTCATCGCCGAGCAGACCTGTGGAAGCCCGGAACTTGACATTGGAGAGCACCTTTTGTTTCCAGTTTTTGAAGAACGTTTCGTTAGACAGCACCCACGAGGCCGATACCGAAGGGAAGAAGCCCCACCGGTGATCGGGGTGGAAATAAGTGGAACCGTCCACACGGAAGCTAGCTTCCACAAAGTAACGGTAGTCATAGCCGTAGTTCAGTCGTCCGATGAGGGACGCACGTTGGTTGTACGTCTCGCTGCCTAACAGGCGTGCGGTCACGGCTGTCCCGATGGTCTCCGGATAGATGCTGGCGTTTTGGTTTTCGCCCGTCATGTATTGGTTGTGCGTCTGTTGGTAGTTGGCTACGAGCATGGCACCTACGTCGTGTTTGGCGGCAAATGTACGGTTGTAATTTATTCCGGCTTCATAAAGTTGGTTGTCTACAAAACGGTCGATTTGTTCGATGGAGACTTTGGCGGTCGGGTAGACCGTGTTCGGGTCGGTATCGAACTGTCCTGTCTGTTGGTCGTAAGTGTAGAGCGTAACAGGCTTATTGAAGGTTTTCTCTATGCGGGTATTGTTGTCGAACGTAGCCCGGGCATAGACGGAGAGGCCTTTCACCCAAGGCAGCTCCCAACGCAAGTTGGCCGTGATGGTGTTCATCTTTCCCGTGTCTTTGATGTAGCCGCCAAGACCTTCCACGTTGATGAGCGGGTTGCTGCCATCAGCACTGGCCAGATAACCATTGTCAAAACGCAAAACCTGCAACGGCGAGAAATTATAAGCGTTGTCGATGGTCGTATAACTGGAATTCTTGCTGTTGGAGCGCGAACCGGTGAGGTCGAGCGAGAGCACCAAGCCTTTGGTCAGGGTAGCATCCAGTTTGGCCGAATAGTTGAAACGGTCGCGGTTGACTCCGCTGTATAAACCTTTGGAATGGGTATATCCGCCCGAGATGTAGTATTTCACGTATTGGTTACCTCCGTTGGCCGATACGCTGTGCGTAGTGGTATACCCCACATTGTCCAGGTAATCCAACAAGTTTTCATCGCCGTACACGTTCGGATTGGAGTGCGTGCGTATCATTTCCAACTGTTCGGGAGTATAGGCCATATTGGTGGTTCCCGGCGTGTTCTCCACGGCACGGTTGTAGAGTTTGGCGTATTCGTAAGCGTCAAGGAAGTCCGGCAATTGCGTGGCTTGTTGGATGTTCATCTGGCCTCGGTAGTTGACCGAGACTTTTTGATTGCCGGAAGCCCGTTTGGTCTGTACTAAAATCACCCCGTTGGCGGCGCGGGCACCGTATACGGCAGCGGCAGCGGCATCTTTCAGGATAGAGATGCTCTCTATGTCGTCAGGATTCAGGTCAGACAAGCGCATTTCCCCGTCGCTGGTGGTCGTACCAAAACGCGGCACACCGTCGATGACAAGCAAAGGAGAATTATTGATACCCCGGATATGCAGGTTAGCTTCCTTGGCACTGCTCGGGTCACCGGTGGTTTGCATGACTTGCAGGCCGGCCACTTGCCCGTAAAGGGCTTCATCGAGGTTGGCCGTCGGCAGGCTCAGCAGGTCTTCGCTCTTGATGGTCTCGATGGAGCCGGTGAGCGAAGCTTTCTTTTGCGTGCCGTATCCCACTACGACGAGTTCGTCCAGGTCCTGTGCGTCGTCTTCCAACGTGACTACAAGGTTTTTCTGTCCGGGTTTGATTTTGATGGTCTGGGTTTTGTATCCGAGGAATGAGATGACCAGTTCCGTCCCAGTTTCCGGAATGGAGAAGTTACCGTCCAGGTCGGTTACGGCTCCTCCCTGTGCATTCTTCCATTTGACGTGGGCTCCGATGACAGTCTCGCCTCCGCGGTCTATCACCTTGCCTTTCAATATGGGTTGTGGGGTTTGTGCCGCCAGTCCCCCGGCCAGGCACAAGGCGCCGATGAACAGCGCAGTTATTCTTTTTCCCATGGTGTAATGCGTTTAATTGGCAAATGTCCGCTCGATGAGCAGGATCTGATAATCGTAGAAATCTTTAGTGGAACCGGTTGCAGCGGCGCGGCGCGACTTGTAAAGGTTGAGCACTTTGCGCAAGCGTCCGGTCATGAGAGCGCCGATTTGTTCCTTGGTCAGCGTGGGCAGTCCGAAGTTGATGCGGGCAAACTCGTTGCCGTGGCTCATGCCGCAAGAGCAAGGGAAGTTTGAAGCTATTTCATCGAAAGCATCTTCTTGTGCAGTTTCCTGTCCGGTGGTTGGGTTTGGGGCAACATCCGTGTAGCCAACGAGGCTTGTCGAGGCTTTTGTCGTAGGGGCCAGTCCCGTATTTTTCAGCATGACGGAGATGGCTGCGGCTTGCAAATTTTGTTCGGCATCAGACAAACGGCCTCCGGTCGGGGCCTTGAAGAGGGCCGTGGTGACCTCGTCCAGATATTCGTCGAGGCGGTAGTTGTTTGCCGGATCCATGAGACCGCCTTCTTGGATACGGTAAAGTGTGGCCGAGTTGATGAGCGAGCTGACAATCATGGTTTGCAATTTGTCGTTCACGTTCATGTTGATTTCAAATTTACCAATCAGTTCTTTCACTGTCAACCATTCGTTGTAAGTGCGGGCTTGGTCCAATAGCCAAAGCATGGCTTCACGCTGCCGGTTGCGGTCGATATAGTGTTTGGCCGTCTCCTTGCCGTCTCCTTGCCGTCTCTCTTCGTAACGGATACCCCCGATATAAGGCATGACGTGGCGCAGGTAACGGCTGTATTGGTTGACGATTTCGCGGTACATGTTTTCCATCTCGTCGTAGCGTTCGCCGCGTTCCATGTTCCATGTTTCAAGGTTTTGCATTAGAATCTTGAGGTTGCTGATGCCATAGTTGCCGGCTTTGATATGGTCATCGCCCAAGTCCTCCGTTTGGTCGGTCGGGTCTACGGTGCCGAAAAGCTGTTGTGCTCCGAATTCATACATGGGGTCTCCTGCCTTTTCGGCTATCCACTGGTCCAATGTCGGTTTTTCGGCTTCGGGAGTTGAGGCACCGGGAATCAAACGGTAGCCCCAGTTGATGGCGTGGATGTCGTACACGCCCAATACGGGCGGTGTCAGTTTTACACCCCGTTCGACATCACCCGGTTGGGCGACGAAGTTATTGCGGGCATAGTCCATGATACTCGGTGTCGTGCCGTACTTCTGCGTAAAAGAAGGGTTGCGTAACGAATCTACGGGGAAAGAGTAGCTGGCCCCCATATTGTGCATGAGTCCGAGCGTGTGGCCGATTTCGTGGGCGGCTGCATAACGGATGGATTCGCGCATCACGTCGTCGTCGAATACCTGGCAACGTACTCTTGGGTCTACCGCTCCCGTCTGCACGAAACGCCAGTTGTGGAGAAGGGAAATGATGTTGTGGTACCAGATGACGTCACCGGTAAGGATTTCGCCCGTACGCGGGTCCACATGGCTGGGCCCCATGGCGTTGGCCGTGGATGTCGCAGCATATTTGAAGCAGCTGTAGCGCATGTCGTCAGGGTCGAAGTCCGGGTCGTTTTTAGGATAATCCACAGCTTTGATGGCGTTCTTGAAACCGGCGGCTTCAAAAGCCGTATTCCAGTCTTCGATGCCCTGATGGATGGCCGTGCGCCACTTTTCGGGGAAAGCGGAATCTACGTAGAACACGATGGGCTTCTGCGGTTCCACCAGTTCGCCTTGGAAGTATTTGTCCAAGTCCTCTTTCTTCGGTTCCAAACGCCAACGATGGATGAACGTGCGCCGGATGAGGCGGTCTTGTTCCGAAGTATATATGCTTTTGTCGGAGTAGAAGAAACCTACGCGGTTGTCTTGCAGGCGCATCGGCATCGGGTCGTCGGGCAATGCAAAGAGCGAACGGTGCATGATGACCGAGTAAGGTTGGCCGAGCGGGGTGAGGGTGAATGAAAGGCGGCTTTTGATTTCGATGTTTTCCGGGAAACATTTCGAACTGACGATGCCAGAAGCATCCGGTACGAAAGTTCCTTTGAGTGAGTTGCCTCCTCCGAGCAGTTTGCTTAACGGATTATCGGTCTTGATAGGACTGATGGCTTTTTCGTTGGCACCGAAGAAAGCCGTAACGTCGATTACCACGTTCTTTCCGTTTTGGGCCGCGATTTTGAACCCTTTCAGCACGGGGTCATAAAAGTTCTTGTCGAAAGCCGATTCTATGGGGTCTGTCCCCGCTACGATGTCGCTGCTTTGTATTTGGTGTATGTACACGTTCCGTTCGTCCTTGCTGAAGCGGATTAATAGCGGCTGTGTGGCAATCTGTCCGGCTACGAAATCCCGTGTGTTGCTCGTAGCCGCTACGCGGTTGGCCAGGATATAGGTACGCCCGAAAGCGGAGTCCGGGATTTCGAAGTAAAGTTTTCCTTCTTTGGCATTGTATAAGGTGGTGAACAAGCCTTTCTGTACGGCGGCGTTTTTGGTCACTTTTTTATAATCGGCATTGACGGAGTCTTTTACCAATGCCGTTATTGCATTCTTGTTCTTTTTGCTCTTTCTTTTGGCTTCGGTTGGTTGGCAGACAGCCAAAGTGGCCAACAAGGCGAGAGTTATTCCTGTACTTTTTCTCATAATCGTCTTATTTTTGAATGATTGATTTGTAGACAGCAGAAGATAAGAGAGGAGGATGAGAACTCGTCTTACCCTCCTCTCCGGTATATGTGCTATATTATTGGGCGTTTACTTTACATGCAATGTGATTCGCTTTTACAATATACAAGCCCGGTTCGAGGCTGAAGTTCACGGCATTTCCGGTTGCAGCCCGTACGGCAATGGCCTGTCCGGACAGGTTGTAAACCTTCACTTCGCAACCGTTTGTCAATCCTGTTACCAGCACGTTGCCGCGTGTGGCCGTAATGGCAGGGGCATTGTGGCGAGTGCCTTCTATATTGCTTCCGCCTTCCACGAGTGTAGTTGTGGTCTTGAACGTATTTGAACCGCTGAATTTCGGGAAAGCTTCAGTCGTCATTTCGCAGTACACGGGCGAGTCTTGCTTCGTCAGGAAGGTGAACACGCCGTCTTCTTCGGTATAGTCAGTTCCGGCTACGAGTGCCGTGCCGTCCTCGGTCATCCACGTGTAAGTGGTCGTTTGTGGGCTCTCTGCCAGTCCGGTAATATGGTTTTGTGCCGAGAGGTCTACGGTTTCGTCCGCTTTTACTTCCGCTGCAATCTGCAAGGCGTTTTGCGGGGCATAGGTGAATGTCTTGCAAGGCAGTGCGGGAAGGGTAGCCAACGTGAAGTTGTTCTTGCTGCAGTTCACGCTTTTGGTCACGTTGTCGGCTTTGAGTTCCGTCAATTTGTTGCCCATGCAGAACAAGGTGCCTAAAGCCTCGCTTGCCGTCACATCCAACGAAGTGAGTTGGTTGTTGTTCAGGTTGACATAGGTAAGAGCCGTGTTTTTGCTCAGGTCGATGTCTGCGAGTTTGCAGTTCAGCAGGTACAGGCTCGACAGTTTCGTGTTGTTCGACAAGTCGATGGCTTCTATCGGGCAGTTGTTGAGCGACAAGTAATCCAATTCCGTATTTTGAGTTAAGTTTATTTGGGTCAAGGGCGTGTCTTTGGCATCCAAGCGGGTCAATTTCGTATTGGCCGTGAGGTCGAGCGTTTCCAAGTCGTTGTTGTAGCAGTTCAGCTTTTCCAACTTCGTGTTTTGGCTGAGGTCCAATGTCTTCAGTGCGTTGGTATACACGTTCAGTTCTTTCAAGTCGGTGGCGGCCGATGTGTTGACGGCAGTCACTTGTGCGCCGTCCACACGTGAATCGCAGCCGAAGACAGAGATTTCGCGGGCATAGATTTTGATGTGGCCTTCTCCGGCAGGTGTACCGGTCACGGTGGTAGTCGTACCATATTCGTCTGCCAATGCGATGGTGTCCGTTGTCATACGCTGTCCGTTGCCCCAATCCACCATGATGCGGTTGGCTTCCGTTGTGGATGCGAATGTGAGGTTACGTTCATTGCCGTCCACGTCAGCGGTAAGCGTCAAGTAAAGTTCCGGCTCGGTTTCAATGGTAGTCTGTGCGGTCTTAAAAGTATTTGTGCCTGAAAATTTAGGGAAGGCCTCTGTGGTCATTTCACAGTAAACAGGTTCGTCGAAAGCTTTCAGGAACGTGAATACATCATTTTCCATTGTGTAGTCCGTGCCCGCCTGCAGTTCGGTGTCGCCTGTTTTCCATACGAATGTGGTTTTTTGTGCTTCGGTAGTCAGTCCGGTAAGGTTGTCTTGTGCGGAAAGGTCGATTTTCTCACCCTGCCATATTCGTTTCATGATTTGCAAGGCGTTTTGCGGGGCATAAGTGTAAGTCTTGCAAGGCAGTGCGGGCAAGGTGGCCAACGTGAAGTTGTTTTTGCTACAGTTCACGCTTTTGGTCACATTGTCGGCCTTAAGTTCCGTCAATTGGTTGCCCATGCAGAACAAGGTGCCTAAAGCCTCGCTTGCTGTCACATCCAAAGAGGTCAGTTGGTTGTTGTTCAAGTTGACATAAGTAAGAGCCGTGTTTTTGCTCAGGTCGATGTTTGCGAGTTTACAGTTCAGCAGGTACAGGCTCGACAGTTTCGTGTTGTTCGACAGGTCGATGGCTTCTATCGGGCAGTTGTTGAGCGACAAATAGCTCAGTTCCTTGTTTTGGGTCAAGTCAATTTTGGCCAAGGGCGTGTCTTTGGCATCCAGGCGTGTCAGTTTCTTGTTTGCCGTGAGGTCGAGTGTTTCCAAGTCGTTGTTGTAGCAGTTCAGCTTTTCCAACTTCGTGTTTTGGCTGAGGTCCAATGTCTTCAGTGCGTTGGTATACACGTTCAGTTCTTTCAAGTCGGTGGCAGCCGATGTGTTAATGGCTGTTACATGTGCTCCCTCCAGGTGTGAGTCGCAGCCGAATACAGTGATGCCGTTGCCATAGATTTTGATGATACCTTCCCCGGTGGGCGTACCGGTTACGGTAGTAGTCGCACCGTATTCGTCTGCTACGGCAATTTCTTCTGTTTCCACGAGTTTTCCGTCTCCCCAGTCGATTTGCAGTTTATGACCGGTTTCTGTCATGGCAAAGACCAAATTGCGTGCATTACCGTCGATTTCAACGGTTAACGTGATGGCCGGTTCGGTTTGTGCATAAGTGACGATGCCGAACATGGCGAATAGGATAGAGAGTAGATACTTCTTCATAGACGTTTGTTTTTAATTAGGAAATAGTTTTTAGTCTCTTTTTGTCCGTTTTTATTCTTCCTGCGAACCGGTTGCTCTCTTAATAAGAGAGCGATGTTTCATTTACACCTGGCAGTCACACTTACAAAATGAAGAGTCAAATGCTTATTTGATGAACTTAATTATAGTCTTTGTTATATGAAAACATGCATTTTGTTTTGTGGGTTTCATCCTTTTGCTTATCTTTGAGGGTGTTATAGAGTTGCATAATTATGCAATCGCTCTCTTATTAAGAGATATGTTTTCAATGTACTCTTAGCCAACTTGTATGGTGTAGGAGTAGAACTGTTCGGAATGTATCCGATTTACGCAAATGAGGAATTTTAAAGCTGTTTTTACATCCAAGAATGGAAAAAAAGAAAGTAAATCTCGGCGTCGTATGGAAAAATGAATATCTTTGCGCATAGTATCAATCAAATGCCGAAGGGTTATGGTGAAAGTTTATTCTTGTAGTTTTTTTCTCCTGTTCTTGGGGATATTGTGTGTTATTCCAGTTCAAGCCGGGAAGAACAAGGGAAATTTGAGTAATTTAGTTTGTTTCGTACGTTTCTTGGATGAGGATAACGACGAGATGTTCGAGCATCCTTTTTCGATGTATGAACAGTTGTTTAATGACGCTACGTCAGGGGCGAATTCCGTATACAGCTATTTTCGTGAGGCTTCTTACGGGCAGCTTTCTTGGAAAAGCAGTTTTTATCCGAAGGCGGTGGACGGAAAGGTCATTTCTTATCGTGCCAACAGGGAGCGGGGATATTACAAGCCGAAAGGGGAAATCAACGACATAGGTTATGAGGACGAGGTGGACAAAGCGGCGCGGGAACAAGCCCTTATCCGCGAAGTGGCGGCCTGGCTTTCCGATGCGCTTCCGGAGGACGCAACGTTGGATGCGGACGGCGACGGCATCGTGGATAACATGTGTATCGTGCTGAGCGGACGTTCGGACCTCAGTAACAAGTATTTATTGTGGCCCCACCGTTCCGACCTGGCTTTGCCCGATGAAAAGGCCATATATATAAAAGGTAAGAAACTGGTCGGTTACCTGATGGTGTTCGATGATGCGAACGGTTGGGCTTCGTTGGAACCCATACCGTTGAACACCGGAGTGATTTGCCACGAAATGTCGCATTCTCTCGGTACGTATGACCTATATCACGTGAATGACAATTTAAATCCCGTCGGAGTCTGGGACTTGATGTCGGACAATCTTCTTGTACCCCAACAGATGTCGGCTTACACGAAGTATCGCTATTGCGGTTGGTTGGACGAGATTCCTGAGATTTCGGAACCGGGCACATACGTGTTGAACCCGGTCGGGGGAGAGAAGAAAGAGAATGTGGCTTATAAAATCAAGCCCGTCGGTTCCGAAGAATATTTTGTGGTGGAATACCGCCGCAGGGAGGGCAGCACGTTTGACGGCGGCCTGCCGGAATCCGGCTTGTTGGTTTACCGCATCAATCCGGCTTATACGGGCGGTAACGTGAACTATAACGGGACAACCCGTCTGGACGAAGTATACGTTTTCCGGCCAGGCGGTACGGTGACGGCCGACGGGGACATAGAAAAGGCGGCTTTCAGCGAGGAGAGCGGGCGTACGGCTTTCGGGGGAGACGCGGAAGTGAAGCCCTTTTACAGCGACGGTACGGTGGCACGTTTCGCATTGACGAATATCTCGTCGTGCGGCGAGACCCTTTCGTTCAATCTGGAGAACCTGGGACATCAGATCAAACTGTCCGAAGAAGCTGTGACGTTTGGCGGCACGGCGGGCGACAAGCTCGAGTTTTCGGTGGAGGCTGATGTGGACTGGACTGTGTCCGGCTTACCCGATTGGTTGAAACTGTCGCCGCAGCAGGGAGAGGCGGGAAAGACCACTGTCACTTTGGAAACCCTGTCTGAAAATGCCACTGCGCAGACGCGCAAGGCAGAATTGGCCTTCACCTCGCCTTCGGATGCCGGGCTGAAAACCATATTGACCGTACATCAACAGTCCAATGTCATCCTGCCCCCGTCCGGGTTGTCCGCCCGTGTGACGGAGGACGGGAAGGTGGAACTGGCATGGACGGCTCCGCAAGAGGGGGCTCCCGTGTTGTCGGACGGTTTTGAAGATACGGCCAATCCGAATGGTTGGACGATAAAGAACGCCGGTGACAGGGGATGGACGTGGCAGGAGGCTGCCAAGAATTACATGCCTTACAGCGGAAATTATTCCATGTACATGAAGAGTGCTTGGGAGGATAAGCATCAGGACGAACGCCTTATTTCTCCAGTGTTCGCTTATGGCCGTGAATTGTCATTCTGGAGCAAGTCCATTGCTCCGCAGAAGGACATCAAGGACCAATACTATTATGTGGAAGTGAGTACCGACGGAGGGGAAACATGGGCACCGGTGTACGACTTAATCAAAGACTGCGATGTGCTGAACCAATATGTGAAAATCACCATCGACCTCTCCGCTTATCAGTCCGACCGCATGCGCGTGGCTTTCCATGCCTACGATACGAACGATGTGGGATTGTCTTATTGGTGGCAAATCGATGACGTGGAGATTTATTCCGCTCCGTCGGAAACCTTGGTGGAGGGTTATGCCGTATATCGCAACGGTGTCAAATTGGGCGAGACATTGGATGTGAACTTTACGGATGCCGTGCCGCTTGTTGGTGAAAATATCTATACCGTGCGGGCTACCGGAAGTTTCGGCGAGACTTCTGATTCGGAAGCAGTCATATTGGTGTATGACCCTTCCGGCGTGGAAAAGGTAGGGGCGATGCCGGACGTGACGGTCGGGACGGCACAAGGGCGCGTTATGGTACGGTCGTCCGTTCCGTTGCGCCAAGTGCGTCTCGTGACAGCGGAAGGCATGCAGGCAGCCCTTGCCCGTCCTGACGGGAATGTATATATTTTTGATGTGTCCGGGATGAGCCGTGGCCTCTATCTTGTAGTCTGCGAGACCGATGGGGACGGAACGCCTGTCGTGCGAAAGGTTATCTTGAAGTAAAAGAGTAGGTTAAGTCTGTCCTGAAGCCCGTTTCGGAAGAGGGTTGACGACCTTCCGGAAAGTGGAAAATCAATCTGCGCCAAATGAAAAATCAATCGACTGAGATTGAAAAATCATTTGGCGCAGATTGATTTTCGTTTGTGCTGACAGTGATTTCCGCGCCTTCTGAACGGGTTATTGGTAGATGAGGAATGTCAAGTTTTCGGGACGGAAAAGCTCTTGTGCCACGGCATGGAGGCCTTCTGCCGTCAGCCCGTCTATCTTTTGGTATAGACGGTTCAGGTCGCGTGCCCGGTCATAATGCAGGAACGTTTTTCCCATGGCTAACGCCACGTTCTCAAAGCTGTCGTAAGAGATGCCTATCTGACCCTTGATTTGCCGTTTGGCGGCTTCCAACGCATGGGGTGCCAACGGGGCTTCGGCCAATCGTCTCAGTTCTTTCAGCACGAGGCGGCGGCAACGCGCCACGTCGTGAGGGTCGCAGCCGAAATATACGCTCCACAAGCCGGTGTCGGTGTAAGTGGTCATGACGCTTTCCACCGTATATACAAGGCCGTGCTTCTCGCGCAGGCTCAGGTTGAGGCGTGAGTTCATGCCCGGGCCTCCTAAGATATTGTTCAGCAGGTAGAGGCTCAGGTGGCGCGGGTCGCGGGCACTGTAAGCCCGTGCGCCTATCATGACGTGCGCCTGATGGGTGTCTTTGTGCAGCGTGACGGTCTGGGGGCGGTATTCCGGTACAGCCGTGCGTCCGGCATCGTTCCCGTCAGGCCGCGCAGGGGAAGCGTCTGCTTGGAGAAGCGTTTGGAAAGGATGGTTTTCGGGCAAGGAGGAGGCCACCCGTTTCAGGGCTTTGGTGATTTCCCGGCAGGCCTGTGCCGGTTCGATGCGTCCGTAGACGAAGAAGACCATCCGATCGGGACGGTACAGCCGCCGGGCGAAACGTTGGATGTCCTCGCTGCGGAATCCGCGCAGGCGTCCGGCTTCGCCCAGGATGTTACGTCCCAAGGGGTGCCCGCAAAAGATAAGGTTTTCGAAATCATCGAAAATCAATTCAGAAGGCGAATCGTTGTAGCTTTCTATTTCGTCGATGACCACCTCCACTTCTTTGTTCATCTCCGTTTGGGGATAGGTGCTGCCCAATACGATGTCGGCCAACAGGTCCACGGCACGTGCGAAGTGTTCTTTCAGGAAAGCCGTATAGTAAATGGTTTCCTCTTTGCCCGTATAGGCGTTCAAGTCTCCTCCCACGCTTTCCATGCGGTTCAGGATATGCCACGAGCGGCGTCGGTGCGTCCCTTTGAAAGTCAGGTGCTCGCAAAAATGTGCCAATCCGTTTTCGTCCGGCAGTTCGTCACGCGTGCCGGCATCGACGGCGATGCCGCAATATACCACGTCCGTGGCCGACGGTGCACAGATGACGCGCATGCCGCAGGGAAGGGTATGGGTATAGGGAACAGCCGAAGCAGGAGATGTTGTTGCCATGTCGTTATGTTTTGTGTTTAGCCGCACAAAGGTACTGCAAACCACGGGAAAGGAAAAGGAAACAGGCCGTTATTTGCATAAATCGCTCCCACTCGGCAGACTTCGAGCAAGCTCGGTCTGCGCTCGCTTAATCGCGATTTTCCTTTTATTCCGTTTGCTGTCCGCAGTTGTCCGTCCGGTATTTACTATCGGCAAGGGGAAAGTGCCTTTGGGCTTTCCCCTTGCCGGAAAGTTTTATGTTTTGCTTAAAAGAACAGTGCCATGCGGTAGACGGCAAAAGCCGTCACGTAGGCCAGTACGGTGGTGTATGCCGCCGTAAAAATGGCCCACTTCCATGTGCCGCTTTCTCCTTTGACGGCTGCAATCGTGGCCAGGCAAGGGAAATAAAGCAGGGCGAAGACCATGTAACTCAATGCGGCTTCGGGTGCGGTGTGTTGGCTCAGTATTTGTGCCAGACGGGTCTGCGAAGCGTCTTCGGTGGTTTCCGGTTCCGCGTCTTCGGCCGCGCAGTTGTATAGAACTCCCAGTGTGCTGACCATCAGTTCTTTTGCACCGACACCGGCTATGATACCTACGCCCATGCGCCAATCATAACCTAACGGACGGATGGCCGGTTCGATGGCATGGCCTATCCGGCCCATGTAAGATTGTTCCTGTTGTTCGGCTTCCGTCAGCTCACCGTTGCCCGTGGGGAAATGTCCTAAAGCCCAAATCACGATGCTGGCCACCAAGATGATGCCTCCCATCTTACGTAAGTATTGGCGTCCTTTCTCCCACGTATGGCGGCAGACACCGCGTGAACTGGGCAGGCGGTAAGGAGGGAGTTCCATGACGAAATGGCTTTCGTATTGGCGCATGAAAATCTTGCTGAATACCCATGCGACAAACAAGGCCATTCCTGTTCCGAACATGTAAAGGCAGAGCATGACGGTGGAAGCGTTTTGTGGAAAGAATGCCCCGGCAAAGACCACATACACCGGAATGCGTGCGCTGCATGAAATCATCGGAGTGACCAACATGGTAATCATACGGCTTTTGGGATTTTCTATCGTACGGGTAGCCATGACGGCCGGCACGTTGCATCCGTAACCCATCAGCATGGGGATGAAGGATTTTCCGTGCAGTCCCAGCCGGTCGAACAACGGGTCGGCCAACATGGCGGCACGTGCCAGATAGCCCGAATCTTCCAATATGGAGATGAAGAAATAAAGAATCAGGATGTTGGGCAAGAAGACAATGACGCTGCCCACACCGCCTAATATGCCGTCGCAAACCAAAGCTTGCAGCGTGCCTTCGGGCATTTGGCTCTCGCAGAGGGCGATGAGCCATGACACCCCGCCGTCTATCCAGTCCATGGGATATTGTCCGATGGTGAACGTGACCCAAAAGATGAACCACATGATGGCCACGAACAACGGATAGGCTATCCAACGGTTGGCCAACAACCGGTCTAACGTTGTGGTGACGCGGTGGCTGCGTCCGTGTTTCTTGATATAGACCCCGTCGAGTATTTGTCCGATATGGGAGTAACGTTCCTCGTCTTCGTGTTCGCGTTCGGGGCAGGGACAGGCCATGCCACTTCCTTTGTCCGCTTCCATATTTCCCGGTCTGGCTCCTTTCCCGGTACAGTGCGTACAATGTTCCGGGTCGTTGCAACAGGCTGCCTCGTGGGTATGTCCTTGTATGCCCGCACGGTGAAGTTCAATGTGTTGGTTTGCCAGTTCTATGGCTTTTTCCAATAAGGCATCGATGCCCATGCGTTGGCGGGCTACGGTGGGGTAGAGAGGCATGCCTAATCGGCGGCTTAGTTCCTCGATGTCGAGCGTGCTTTGGCTTTCTTCAAACTCATCGTACATGTTCAAGGCTCCGACGAGCGGCAGGTTCCGTTCCTTCAGTTGCATGGTGAGCAACAGGTTCCGCTCCAGATTGGTTGTGTCAAGCACATTGATGACGGCATCTATCCGGCCGCTTTCCAGTTCGTGTGCCACATACGCTTCTTCTGGACTGAAAGCGCGGATAGAGTAGGTTCCCGGCAGGTCGACCAGACGGATTTTCCGACCCTCGAAGACCATTTCCCCGACCACGCTGCTGACGGTCACTCCGCTGTAATTACCGGTACGTTCGTGTCCCCCCGAGGCTGCATTGAAAAGTGAGGTCTTGCCGCAATTCGGATTACCGACCAAAGCTATCGTAATCACTCCGGCTTCGGCCGGCGTGTGGGTGGTGATACGGTGTTTGGACGGACCGCAACTGGGGCATCCCGTGTGGGGGGATGGCGGCACGACGGTTCCGTTTCTTCGTTGATGCCGGTCTGAACGGAGCTTTCGATTCGGGAGGTCTGTGGGGATGCCTGTGGACGGGGTTGGGGCATCCGTTTCCTGCACCGGAGATGAAGCATCCGCTTCTCCCGGAACGGTGACTTGAATTTTTTCCGCTTCGCTTTTCCGGAGTGCGATTTGCCCACCCATCAATTCAAAGACGATAGGATTCCCCACGGGAGAACAAAACAACTTCTTGACTTTTTTCCCCGTAACAAACCCCATTTCGCTCAAGCGGGCTCTGAAGGCTCCGCTGCCTTCTATGTGCGATATCATCACGGTTTCGTTCGTGTTGACATCCGATAATCTCATCATTACTACTTATATATAATTATACAGCGTGCAAAATTACTTGCATTTTCCGGCTTGTGCAATACCTGATAGTGGTGATTTTGTTAAGAATTGGCATAGCTGTGCATGCCGCCAAGCAGATAATTGACTCCGAAGTAGGTCATCAGGACTACGGCGAAGGCAAAGACCATATAGCCATGGAATACCCATGGACGTTGGAAACAGGGCAGACTGTTACGGTGGAAAGAGATGCCGTAAATGATGAACGCCGCAAGTGCCCACACTTCTTTCGGATCCCACGACCAGTAACTGCCCCACGACACGTTGGCCCATACGGCTCCCAACACAATGCCTATGCCCAACAGGAAAGTGCCCGGATATAACAGAAGGCGGCTCAACAAGGTGAGTTGTTCGATTTGTTCTCCCGTAACCGGCGAAGCGGTGTTTTTTTGTTTCCCTATCAGGCACAAGGCCAGGAGGCCGTTCAGAAAGGTGAAAGCAAAAAGGCCGTATGAAATCATGATGAGCGACACGTGCCAACTCAGCCACGGGGATGCCAATACCGGCATGAGGGGCGTAATTTGCGGGTTCATCTCACCCAAGTAGGCCACGAGCAGGGTGAATCCGGAAAGCAGGAAACCGAAAGGCCGGGTGAAAGGGAACCTCCGTTGGAGCAGGCAGGCGGTCAGGAGGACTGCCAGAGCGACGAACTGCATCGTTTCGTATCCGTTGCTCAGGGGGAAACCGCCTCTGATGTAACCGCGCAAGGCGTATCCTGTGGCATGGAACAGGGTGGTGAGGCAGAGGGCTGTGCCCCATACCCGTCGGCTTACGGATTTCTCCTTACGGTTTGTCAACATCCTGAACATGAATAATCCGAAGGCGGCAAAGCCTAAAGTGAGGTTGGCCATGAACAGGATTTTGCTGAAGGGAATACGGTTGTACCACAGTTCGGCGTTGACTTTCTGGCTACTGAGATGTGGAACGTCGGGCGGCAGCGGACGGACGAGCGTGCCTTGCCGGAGCATGAGGATGAGTCCTACTTTTTCGTCCGTCTCCTGTATGGCCTGGGCCAGCTTGCTCCGGTTGCCTTGTTCGCGTTGCCATAAAGGCTGCAACTTGTATTGTGTCCCGTCGAACAAATGATCGAGCGAGGCATATTCTTCTTTCAGGCCCAAAGCGGTGCGCAACTCCTGATTTTTGATGCGGATAATGGGGGTGCGGTTCCATTCTTCGGGGTAGAGCATCCAACTGCTCACCACCTGTTCCGGGGTGATTCCGTGGAAGGTTGGCCGTCCGTATACTTTTTGTACGAAATCCCGTGCAAGTGTGTTGAACGGGGCGACGCGGTCGTTGTAGACCACTTGTTGGATAGCCAGACTGTCGGCTTGTATCCGCTTGACTACGGGCAAGGCCGGGTCGGCTTTCAGTTGAAAGCCCCAAAACAAGGTTATCAGGAACAGTCCGCCTTTCCGAATCAGCGGATGCCTTAACAGACGGCGGAAACCTCCGTCCCGGGCGCACAGCAGGAGCAGGCACCCCAACCCCATCAGGCAGAAACCGGCATAGGTGATGCCCGTCCCCCAAGGGTCATAGTTTACCGAAAGCCAACTGCCTTCCCCGTCTTCGTCGTAGGAAGACTGGTAAAAACGGTACCCTTGTGCAGAAAATATCCGGTTCATGGAAACAATTGGCCGGGCAAAGATGTCACCGTCGATATGTTGGCAGGAGATTTGGCTCACGTAGTCGGCAGGAGCTTCCGTGCCCGGATAATATGCTATACGGAAGCTGTCCAAACGCATCATGAAAGGCAGGCGTGCCACCTGTTTCCGTTCGTTGACATATTCTCCTGTAGGCTGGCCTTTACGCAAGTGCAGTATGCCTTTATGTCCGGTAAAGGCGGTGGTGAGCGCTCCGGCGAATATCACGCCGAAACTGAGGTGAAGGATGAGAAGCGGAAGGTTCTTCCACGTTTTACGGTGTGCGAAAAGTGCGGCCGAAGTGACCACTACGGTGGTCCATAACAGTTTGAACCACCAAGTGCCGTAAACGTAGGTTTGGACAAAAGGCGTGTCGTGGGCATCTTCCACAAACGTGGATATACCGATGCCTGCGGCAGCCAAAAAGAGTAGTATGAAAGGAACTGACTTCATGATGTTGGGGGAATGTACCGGATAAGTCCTTAAAAGTCGCGATACTTTTCGTTGCAACGCTTTTTCACGGCAATACACTCCATTTCGATAAGCCATGTAGGCCGGCATACCGGTGCCAAAGTGATGACTTTCGGCATGTCGGGGAATCGTCGGTCGAACATCTCTTTCACGGTCTGGTAGTCGCAGATGTCGCGCAGGTAAACGATGATTTGCATGACATCATCGAAAGATGCGCCGCCTTCTTCAAGCAGGACTCCTACATTTTCCCACATGCGTTCGGCTTGTTTCACGATGTTGCCCACATGCACCACCTCCCCTTTGTTGTTGATGCTGGCCGTGCCGCTGATGAACACATGGGCACGGTCGCCGTATTCCATGACGGTACCTCGCTCGAAGGTTACTCCGTATTCGTAAGTAGGGTTCAGGTGGGTGGGGGCGTACAAATAGCGTTGCTGTGAGGGCTCAAACCCCGTAAGGGCATACGTTCCCATCTGTACCAAAGCCCGTGTATCCGCAGGCAGTCCGCCGATGCCCGTGCTGCTGATGTAGTGGGTCCGTTCGGTGAGTCCTTGCTCGGCGAAGTTTTCCTTACGTGCTTTCACCATGCCGGCGTATTGGGTGTCTACATCGCGTACGAAAAACCACGTACGGATGCAGTTGCCTGCCAACGTGGCGTTGAAGCTTTGTAAAGTCTCCTCGTAACTGATGAGCAGGGATTCTGTTTGCCAGGCCGAGTCGCCCTTGTGTTCGTGCATGCCCATCTTCCATAAATGGCGGTAACCGTTGTGTTCCGCCACGATGACACCGTTTACATTGGCTACTTTACTGCCTTTTTGCAGATATAGCCACACGGCCACCTTGCTGCCGTCAAGCGGTGGCTGTTGGATGACGGACACGGAACAGTCCGCTTCTTGCTTCATCAAAGGCTGTTGGTTGGTCGAATCGCTAAGGAAGTACCGTTTCAGGATGACATCGGCACCCATGACCTGTGGCAACTGTAACAGCCGTTTTTCTCCTTCGTAGATTCGTTTGAGTTGGCCGTCGAAGAGTTCGGCTTTCGGCTCCACATGCAGCATGGCGTGGAACTCTTCTATTTTACCTTGTGGGGCAAAGGCGGATATTTCCGCAGTTACGCCCAAATCTTCCCAATATACTTTGCTTTTATCCATGTTATTTCTATTTTTTGGCACCTGCATTAATCCATTCGTCTATGAGCCGCAGGTCGGTTGATGATGTTATCATATTCTCGTGGCTGAAACCTAAGCCGAGTTCATTGCCCGGATTGATTACCTTATGCAAGATGCTTTCCTCGGCGTTGCCCGGAATGACACGTATGCCACCGGCAACCTCTGTGGAGGGTTGGTTTACAAGGTTGGCATGGCTCTTGTCGGCCGTCAGGTAAAGTCCGGCTGCAGGAGAGGTACTTCCCCCGTGGCACTGTGCGCAAGTCTTGTCGAATATGTTCTCTTGTATGGCCGCATACATGTGAGCATCCACCTGTCCGGCTTCCATGTAGAGTGTGTCTCCCGAAATCGAGGCCGCATCCAGGCTTTGATACGTCAGGACGCGTTTGCGCAACCGGTTGGTCACACATAGCTCGATGGTTTTCACCTCGCTCCCGATGTTAGGCAGGGTGAGGCTCACGTTGCTGTTCGCGTCGGGGCTGACGAGCACTTGCGTGGTCGCGTATTCGCTGTCTCCGAACCCGGCCAATACAAGTTGGTAATATTCCGGCCAACTGTCCGCACCGGTGATGTGACCGGTCAGTTTGGCCGTAAAACCGGTATGCGTAGCCATGTGTTCCTTCCGTGGGATGGAGCCGTCGTCGCAGGCGGTGAGTCCCATTGCTACAGACAGGAGAACAAATATACCATAGTTTTTTTTCATTGTAAATTCTTTATCGGCTGAATTAACGAATATTAGAAAGAGTATTGCAACTGTATGGTGCCTGAGTGCTTGGCCAGCCCAAGGTCGTCGTTATCACGGTCGAGTTGCGTGTCGTGTCCGGTGCGTCCGATGAACTGATACATAGCTTGCAGTTTCAAGTTGCAGTTCTTGAAGAAATAATTGCATCCTACGGCCGGCATGTTGAGGAAACCATTCGTGTCTACGCCGTTGCGGTTAAAGAAGTCGTAACGTGCGGCAACCTGTACGCGGGGAGCCACGAAATAACCGCCTTGGACGTAGCCGCCCAAGAAATCGTAAGTTTTGTCTATCTTTTGCCGGTCGGTGAATCCCACGTGCATGTAGTAGGCTTCGGCTCCGATGTAAAGCTTGTTCTTCAGCATGGCAAACTCCAGTCCGGCGCGGGTGTCGTTGGTACTTTCGCTCTCGCTTTCCACATTCAGGTTGGCACTTGCGCCTAACATCCATTTGTCTTCGTGCAGACGGTCGGGGTTACCCTGCGTGGAGGGCATGATACCCTTCGGCATGAAAGTGAAACGTCCGGCATAGAGTAGGGACGGGATGTGCCAGTCATCGCTGATGGTTTTCGTAGCCGTGTTGACCGATGCGCCGGTACCGTTGAAGATTCCTATTTCATATCCGAACTTATTGGCCGCAAAACCGTGGATTTCCACGCCGAGGTCGAATCCCGTCCCGATGTTCGGTGTGACGGCGTTCAACGAATAAGGCATGATGACAGCCGCAGTCAACGAAGTCGGGAGTGTAGGCATCATGGTTTCGCCCAACGTCGTCAGGTAACCGTGGGAAAAGGGTGTCTTGAATTTACCGATACGTACGGCAAAAGCTTCTTTCATAGCCACGTCGATCCATGCCTGCTGAAGGATGGCTCCTCCACTGGCAGCCGCATTGATGGAGAGGTTAAACGAAACCTTGCCCCACGCCTTTCCTGTGAATCCGAGTACGGCGTACGGCACGGCAAACCCTGAATTGGCCAAGTTGTCTTGGTTGTAAGCCTTGTCCAACCCTTCGTCGTCGTACCAGTTGATGTGTGCGGCAGTCTGCACCAACAGGTAAGGTTTGAACACAAAGTCGGCTTTCTTCGTCTGGATGGAGAACCCTTCGCGTCCGGCCAGGGACACCACGCCGTTTTCGCTGCCCTCTTCATATTGTGCCATGGCGGCCAGAGGGAGAGCCGCCAATAGGGTCATCGCAAATATTTTTTTCATTGTTTTCTGTTTTTTTCTTTGTTTGATGCTTGTTCTGTCAAGAGGCTTTCGTCGTCTTGTTATAAGGATTGCAGGAATCGGATGAGTGCCGCACGGTCTTCTTTCTTCATCTGTTTGAACAGGTTTTTCGAGGCTTCCCCTTCTCCGCCGTGCCACAAAATGGCTTCGGTAAAGTTACGGGCGCGTCCGTCGTGCAAGAAGTAAGTGTGACCGTTGACCTTTTCCTGTAGCCCGATACCCCAAAGCGGGGTGGTGCGCCACTCATTGCCGCGAGCCAGCCCGCTTACGTAATTGTCGTTCAATCCTACACCCATGATTTCGCTTCCCATGTCGTGAAGCAGGAAGTCGGAGTAAGGGTGAATGGTCTGGCTGCCCAACCAAGTCAGTTGCGTACCTAACAACAAGGTGGAACCACGGGGTTGGGTATGCAGCGTGACGGTATGGCACAAGTGGCATTTGGCTTGGTAGAACATCTCCTCCCCGCGTTTTACCGTCGGGTCATCTACGTCGCGACGGGCCGGTACGCCAAGCCCCTGCATGTACAAGTCCACATCTTCCATTTCTTCCGCACTGATGTCCAACTGGTCGTATGTCAGTCCCATCATGCTTCCGTCCTGCATCTGGAGCTGTCCTTCGCAGATTTCTTCCGGATAGCGGCTGTTCGTGACGCCCAAGTCACTGCTGAAGCCAAGCTCCACGGTCAGGTCGGCATGCTGTGCTTTGTTGCCGCTCAGCCCTAATTGCAGTTTCCCTTTTTCCGTGATATAGTTGGCGCGTCCGCTGATACCGTATTCCGGGTAGTTGCTCTTCGCAGCCAGTTGTTCTATTTCGTGGCGGTCGATGGCCATCATCGGCCCCATGCCGACATGGCGCAACGGGATTCTGACAGTGCAGAACAAGTCTTCGGGCGCGATGCTGTCGGCATACCATTCGCTGATGCTGTATTCGGGATAGCATAGTTCGTAGTATTCCCCGTCGGGGAATGCCCCTTTTTCGTAATGCCATTTGACGTTCAGCTTGCCTTCCGGTTTAACACCGTAAATGGCTTGGTCATGAAGTACGCGTCCGTAGTTCTGGAAAAATGCGCCGTTCTTGCGGCTGATGTACACCAACATGGAAGAGAAACCGTAAGAGCCGCTTCCCCCTTCGCCGAAGCTGCCTCCACCGTTCCATAACTCCGGTTTCGTGCGCCCGGCATTGCGGTGGCAGCTTCCGCAGGAATATCCTGCATAGACCGGACCAAGACCTCCCGAGATGGTACGCGTGTCGTCGTACAGCCCGTCGCCGTCGCGGAAGCGCATGGCATAATCGGGGTCGGCATCAATCCAGTCGGCCTGCGTGTCATAGGCCACGGAACTGTTGAGGAAAATGGTAGAGATTCCGGCCGAAAGGGCGTAACCTTGCGGGATTTCCACGTCCCTCACGTCCAATCCGTCGTCGTCACAAGCGGCGAGGCTAAAGGCTAAGGAGAACAGGGCTAAATATTTTACAGTATGGTTCATTGTGATATGTCTGTTTTTTATAAGTCTTTTTTATACCACATAAGTGAAGACAACCGTTGTGAGGACTGTCTCCACTTTTACACTTATACAGTGCGGTTATGAGTTGGGTTTACTGTGCGGCAACGGTACGCGGGTTACCATCCTTGAACAGCAGGAACTCCAAGGTGTGGAAGCCTCTTACCTCTTGTGAGGCTGTGATTTCTTCTTCCGTGTCACCGTCTTCCCAGTTCAGGTCGTCGAAATTGCCAGACTCCAATATGTTGACGATGGCAACCTGGTCCAAAGGCCAACTGTCCATGTTCGGGTCAAGACCGAGGATGTCTACCGGACCGAACAAGAAAGCTTCGCTCTGTTCCCACGGAGTACGTGCGACTAACCAAGCATCGCAGGCTGTCTCGAAAGTGGCATCACTCGGATTGTTGTAGAAGTTCTGGACGGCAGCGCAGAGGGCGGTGTTCTTTTCTTTCAAGTCCTTATAAGTAGGCAACACCACCTTGTTCACAAAGCCGTTGACTACGCTGTCCATTTCCGCGTCGGTAATGGTTCCGTTTGCGTATGCTGCCTGAATGGCACCTTTTAATTCTTGGGTGAGCGTTATCCCTAAGGCGACACAAGCCGATTGTGCCACAGGTACCTTTGCGTCACCGATATTGTTACGGAACGGTTGCGGGATGGCAAGGATAGCATTCTTAGTACTTTCGATTTCGTTGGCAATCTTCGTGTTCAACGCAGGATTGATTTTTTGTACCAAGTTATACAATGAGTACTGGCTAACCGTGCTGTCCATGCTGTTGAAGTAAGAGTTACGGATGGAACGGATGTTATTGGAGTAGTCGTCGCGTGAATGGAAGCTATACCAAGATTCCACGGCGTAAAGGGCCTCGGTCTGCTGTCCGGCCGTCCATTTGTTGTAGGGGTCGCCGATTTTGGAGTTGCCCACCTCGTCCGTGATTTCCACGCACTTGTCGATAATCTGTTCGATACAGCTCAATGCGGAAGTGTAAGTACCGCCGTTGTGTTCTATGAAAGTCTTTTTGAAAGCTTCTCCGCCTTGGAACGAAGTCTCCCAACTGTCATAGAGGGTCGTGGCATCCTTCTGCAACAGCTTGGCTACTTGGAGTGAGTAGTTGCGCCAACTGGCGGCGTTTTCCGGAGTATAGTTCAAATTTGCGGCAGCGTCGAACTTTTCGTCAGGCTTCGGACCGCCATTGTTGTCATCGTCGTCGCTGCAAGAAGCGGTTGTGAGACTTGTAAAGGCCATTCCCATCAGGAATAAGGCTGAATAGAAAAATTTCTTTTTCATGACTTTGATTTTTTTTGATATGATTTGAAATGATATAGTCTCTTGTTATTTGCTCCAGAACCAACCTACATAGGCCACGCCAATGGCAAATTCATTTTCGCTGTTGTATTTGCCGCTGCCGATTTTACGGGTCGTGTAGTCTGCTTTGAACACCAGGTTCGGCAGGGCCTTCCAGTTCAGGCCGGCTGTCCACATGCTTACTTTTTCTCGGTCATCGGCTCCTTGACGGGCGATTACTTCTTCCTGTGGGTTGTAGTATTCATATCGGGCGAACGGGTAGAGGGCAGGGCATTTGGGAGTGCCTGCTATGCCCTGTAAGTTCAAGCCCAACTCTGTGCCGTAGCTCACTGCCTTCTTGGCGATAGGGACGGCACGGGTATAAGGGCTGTTGTTTCCTAAATTCAGGTTGGCTTGGCTCAGCTTGTCGCTCTTGCCGAGATTGCCGAAGATACAATTTCCACGGAATGTCAGGAAGCGGTTGATGTACTGTGCATCCACCGTATATATCCTTACCGGGATATCGCCGTAACTCGTGTAAGTCGTGGGCTTGTCTGCATTGGCACCTATATTGTTGCAGAAATACCATGAACCTCCCACGCGCAGGCCCGGTACTCCACGGTAATCTACACGTGCCACGTAGGCCGGTGAGGTGAAGTTGTCGTACTCGAAGATGCTGGTCTTGCCGCTTCCGGCCCACGTCTTCCGGTCGAAACCATTGGCGTTGAGGCCGGTCACTACCATAGCCTGGTAGTCGAACGTAGCCCATCCCTTACCTAGCGTACCGAACAATTCAAGACCCGTTTCATGCCAAGTGGAGGGGATGATTTTCGTTTCCCCTTCCGGGCGGCTCGTTCCGAAGAAATTGACGGGTTCGTGGTGGGAATTGGTCAAGCCGACAGGCACGATCAAGTGGCCTACCCGCATGTTGATTTCCGGAAGGATGAGGCGCGTGATGTGGAATTGTTCCAAAGCCACTTCGCCGCCTTTTTCTATTTCCGTTTCGTAATCGCCGTTTTCGCTGTTTTCCAGTTCGTAGGCTGCTCCCGTTCCTCCGCTTTCAAATTCGATTTCGGCTCCTAACACCCATTGGGGAGCGAACTTATAATCGAAAGCGACCACGAAGCGAGGAATGGAAATGGTGTTACGGTTCGTTTTGGTATTTCCTATCTTGTTGCCCCAATAACGGTTGATGCCGTAATCTTTGAAGTTGGCTACCATTTCTCCATATCCGCCCACGCGGAATTTCTCGTAAGTGCTGCTGCCGTCTTCGTCTCCTTGAGCCGAAACACTACTAAAGGCTGTCAGGACGGCCAATGCGGCGGTCAGCAGATTCTTCTGTTGGTTCATCTTGTTGTTGTTTTTTTTGTCTTTTTACACTTTTATTTGTTTTGACGCTGCAAAGTTACCGGGTTGGTTAAAAAACAACAATACACAAAAATGGGCAATCTCATTTGAGGGGGGATTAGGGCGGCATACCTACATGAGGTGTTTTTTACCTAATATTTTTTTGATAATACTCAACTATAGCGATTGTCAGGGTCGTTTTTTTTTCCGTTCTTTGCAAGAAGTTTAACGATTTAAGGTATCATGTCTGAAAAATATAAAGAGACCGACCGTATGGGAGATATCATTTGCGATGATTACCGCATCTTGCAGGTGATTAGTCGGTTCG
The DNA here is from genome assembly GCF_986071375.1 of Paraprevotella sp. NCBI lineage: Bacteria > Pseudomonadati > Bacteroidota > Bacteroidia > Bacteroidales > Prevotellaceae > Paraprevotella > Paraprevotella sp. The sequence goes on from NZ_CFQRNQ010000007.1 coordinate 87,652, forward strand.
GGCTTACGTTAGGGTTTGGCGACCATACGGTGAGCGAAACCTGTTTGGCGGCGGGAGTAGATGCCCCCACTTTTTTGGCAGTGGTGAATTTCATACGTCCCAACGGGCGGACGTCGAATCTGTCCGATATTGTGGAGTCTTTGTCGCTCACGGCATTGATGAACTACCTTCGCCGTTCCCATGATTACTTTGTGAAGTTCCGTTTGCCGGCCATCCGGCGCAAATTGATAGAAGCGATAGACTGTTCGGCACGCAACCAGATTGCATTTCTCATCCTGAAGTTTTACGACGAGTTCGCTTCGGAAGTCGGGCGCCACATGGATTACGAAGACAAGCATATCCATACGTATGTGACCGATTTGATGAAGGGCGTGAAAACCAGTCCGGACGTGAACATCCACAAGCTGTCCCATCAGCATCACGACAACCACGCGCAGCTCGAAAAAAGCCTGTCCGAACTGAAAAGCATCATCATCAAGTACTATCCCACGGATAGCAACGCGCAGTTGCTCAACGACGTGTTGATAGACCTTTTCATGACGGAAGAAGACCTGTTCAGCCATTGCCATTTGGAGGACACCTTGTTTCTGGAAGCCGTGGTGCGGTTGGAAGACGAACGCCAGGAACAGGCCCGCGAGGAAAATCCCCAGACAGAGGAACAGGACGGGGAGGATAGCGCGAATGATGCGTTGAGCGACCGGGAGAAAGAAGTTATCGTTTGCGTGGTGAAAGGCATGTCGAACAAAGAAATTGCCGAGCAGTTGTATATATCGGTCAACACCGTGATGACGCACCGGCGTAACATCAGCCGTAAACTCCAGATTCATTCTCCCGCAGGGTTGACCATTTATGCGATTGTAAACGGGCTGATTAACTTGGAAGATGTGAAACTGTAAGGGTGAATGCCTTTTCTTTAAATTAGGTAGACATGGAACATATCGGACTCTTTTGTGCCGCTTCGGACCGGCTTGAGGCAAGCTATTATGACTTGGCCGGGGCTTTTGGCCGCTTCGTGGGAGAGCGCGGCCTGACATTGGTGTATGGCGGAGCCGATTCCGGTCTGATGGAGAGCGCCGCACGCGGAGTGAAAGATGCCGGTGGGCATGTGGTGGGCATTGTACCGTCTGTCTTGGAAACGCGCCGGCGCGTGAGCCGTTATGTGGACGAGGTGGTGCCGTGTCATGATTTGAGCGACCGTAAGGCCATCATGGTGGAACGTAGCGACGTGTTGGTGGCCTTGCCGGGCGGTATCGGGACGTTGGACGAGGTGTTCACCGTGATGGCTGCGAATAGTATCGGTTATCACCGGAAGAAAGTGGTTTTGTTTGCTTTAGACGGATTTTGGGACGGGTTGGTTGCGGTGTTGCAGGAGATGGACCGGCGAGGCTTCGTCAATGTTCCCTTGAGGCAATACCTTGTCGTGGCACGTTCGTGGGGAGAGCTCCAGGCCGTCTTGGCGTAGTTTTTTTGAAGCCCATGGTAAGGATGTAAAAGGCCGGACTGGCTTTTTGCCAAAGTGTCAAATCCGGCTTTCTGAGAATGGCTCATATCGTTCCGGCCAAGGCTTTGCCCGCAAATACGCCAACCATGGCGGTTTCCCTTTTGACGTAATGTCACCCGTTCCCTTTTTTTGCTTTCTTTCCGGAGGACAGGGAAAGCCGTGGTATGGCATACCGTGAGGATATGGGTAAGCATCATGCGGATTTTCATGGAGATGTGGCAGGGATTTTATGTAGGCTGAGGCAGGGCAAATAGATGAAAAATCCGCTTTTCCGAGACCTCTTTTTTCCGTTCACGCGGGTTCTTTCCCCTTTTCTGCGGTGAGGTTCGGAAAGTTATGCGGCGAACGATTTTTCGCTTTCAGCCAAACGAAAAATCGTTCGCCTGTGATTGATTTGCATATATGCGGTTTTTTAGGTGGAAATCGGTGGAATATGCGCATAAATATGCAAAAAGTCTTTCCGGTTGCTTCCGGAACTCATTTTTTTCATTCCCTTTTTACAAAGAAAGGCTGACATTTTGTTACCGTTTGGCCTAAAAGTGCGGTATGATGTTGTTTCTTAAAAATAAAAATGATAAATTTGGGCATTGGCTTTCGGCCTTTGGGGAGATTTATAGGGAATCGTTTCTGTCCGTTTCTTCCAAGGGGAGAATCATGCTAATGTATAACGGTTAAACAAAATGCAATGAAGAATACGTTTTTTGTTTTTGGGTGTGTGTCTTTTTTCATCGCGGGATGTAGTCCGAAAGTGATGACGGAAGTGGTGAAGTCTTATCCCGTCACGCGGGCATACGACGTACGGCTTTTCGAGGCAAAGGATACCTTGCCTTCCGTGGCCGAGGTGTTGGGGCGTGCCTCTGTGGAGAAGGGTACGGAAAGCGATGTTGAGACCATGGTCAAGGTGGAGACGGCCAAGGTGGGTGGCAACGCCTTTGCCGTGAAGGAAAAATCTTCGTCTTTCATGGGACGGTCGTGCAGGATGGATGGTTACATGTTACGTTTCCCGGGTACGCGTCTGGAAGTGGACCTGGCGTTGGGCGGGCTTGCCGCGAATCGTTTTTGGACGGATACGGGCCATGAGATCGTGAAGGATGAAGAGAAAGACGGCACGAGCACGCTTTACCTGAATGCAGGGGGAGGTTTCCTTACCAGTGAGTTGCGCACGCCCGGAGGGGTGGGCGTATGGGGACATCCGCGCCGGGGCACGGAGGTGCAGGCCGGATGGGACTGGGTGGGGCAGAGGGGGCTTGGCGGTGGCCTGTTCTTCTCGGCCTACCATTCCCGGGCTTATGGAATCGAGTCGCCGTTGGAGTTGGCCGACGAACGGTTCCACATGAACTTCTTCTATATCGGGCCGGAATTTGTAGCCCGGCTGTTTTTCAGTGATTATTGGTCTGTGAAGACCGGTTTGGGCTTGGGGGCATTCTTTTCGCGCGAAAAGGTGCGCGGCAACTCGCGGTTGGATTACGGTCTGGACGGTTGGGGCGGGCACTTCCAGTTGGGACTGGAATACCGTCTGGCCGAGCACGTCGGTGTTGGGGTGAACGGAGGGTACGTACTGGGTTGGTTTCCCGGTAAAGACTTTGCAAGGGAGTTCTTCTCCGATGACGGCTTGGGCGAACTAGGCGATTCTGGGAAACACGAAGGGCTGGACGGTTGTTTCCATTTCTTCGTGACAGGCGGACTGCGATTTTATTTTTAGGTCTTTATGTCTTTTCTGCGGGAGGACATAAAGAATCTCCCAGTCACGTATGTTGCGTAACCGGGAGATTTTTATGCCTGCATCTTTTGGCCTTACTACCTTACAACGAGTTTGTATCCGTTTACGATGTAGATGCCTTGTGGCAGTCCGTCAAGCGAAGTGGCCTGTTGGCGTACGCGGATTCCGCTGAGGCTGTACACGTCTGCTGGAGTGGCGAAAGGTCCGTCCAACTGTGCCTTGTCGGCCACGGTCTGCCGAATGCTAGTCACCTGGTCGGGCGACATGGTGCCGTAATAGTACAGGCGGAAGTTGTCGAAAATGGTCCAGTAAGCGGCCTGCACTTCCTCGCACCGCATGCCGACTTTCATTTTGGAATCATCCTCATCCAATTGCGTCACGACTCCGTTATCGTAAAGTTCGGCTGCGAAATAAAAGCTGGCGGCTTGCATGTTGTTCGGCACGTAACGGGTGGGGTTGGAGCCTACAGCCGTTTCGCTTCCGCCCAGTTTTTTGGTTTGTGCCTCAGCGGCGATGTTTTGTATTTTGGCTTCTTCGTCGCCTGCATAGATGACTACGTTGACATTGTCCTGTCCTGCGGTGAAAGCTTTGTACACGTCTTCTGTATTTCCCGGGCGTTGGAACGCTTGTCCCTTAAACTGGTAAGTTCCTGCCGGTAGTGCCGTGAGGGTCTGGTTGAAGTCGAATGCTTTCTCGAAGAATTCCCCACAGGAGAAAGAGATGGCCGGTTTGGTGGACCATCCTTCTCCGTCCTTGAGGCTGGCATCAGACATGAGGAATGTGATGTCGAAGGGGTGCTCCACACTTTTGGGGGTGGCTTCGGCCAGAAATGCCATACCGGCAGCCAAGGCTTCTTCGGTCAGTGTGGCGATGGCTTCGGTGGTGGTTTCAGCCTGGTTGGCTTTTTCCTCTATTTCCGAGAGTTTGGTTTGTAGCGCGGCATCCGTTCCGCTTTCGTCTTCCGTGTGTGGGGTTTCTGCCAATGCCTTGATATGTGCCAACATTTCCTCGAGTTCGGCCTTGCGTTCGTCCTTGATTGCCTGGTCGAATGCCTGAAGCCCTTCGCCGGAGAGTATGACCCAGCGTTGCCCCTTGGACGAATTGCTGATATTGAATGCTTCCGTGACGATTCTTCCTCCGGCATTGGAACCCATGCAATTCGGGTTGAGCACCTTTTCCGGATGTATGATCCAATATCCCCGTGTCGTGAGGGCATGGCCTTCGGTGCCGATGTTGACGTCGATGCGCCCTTTCATGAAATGGAATTTCTCGTCTACGGCGGGAAGGTCTTTTTCCTTGGTGAAGAATTTCTTTCTTGAAGCGTTATAGGTCAGATACTTGCCTGTCCCCACGTTTTGGAGTGAGTAGTAAGAGGTTTTCGGGTCGAAAGTGATATGCCATGCCGCGTTGTCATCGGCTTCGGCTTCGGCAGCTGTCATTTCCTCGCACTTGACGGTCGTCGTGTTAGGGTTGGCCACCAGATAGGAGGAATATAGGCCGGCATCCTCGTCCTCGTTCTTGAGGTAGTATTTTACGTTGTCCTCCTGTTCGAACACGTAAGCGGGGGTAGAGAATCCTCCGGTGGGTGGCAATCCGTCTTCTCCGAGTCCTTGCGTGATCAGGCCGTTCGCGATATAAAGCGCTTCGCTACCGTTGTCCTCATGCGCACCGTTGATGCCATAAGGCCACATGTGGGTGTTGTCTCCCGTCATGACAGCTGAGGGGTTGTTGTCCCAAAAGCGCAGTACTTCATTGGCGCGGTCTCCCAACCAGTCGCCCCGGTCACCGTTGGCTCTCATATTGCCGTCCCACCAAATGGCGTGTTGCCCTACACCGATGGCATGTCCCATCTCGTGCATGATGGTGCCTGTGCGTTGGTAACTGGCGTTGGGGCCTACGCGCATCCATCCTCCATAGCTGCAGTCTGCCGTGGGGGTGCCCGACCCGAAATTGACGCTTAAATGCAATCCTTGTATGCTGGTCAGGTTGTTCCAGTACTCTACGGCGGAACCTACGGCTGCGTTGATGCGTGCATTGGATTCGGCATCTCCCCCGTTGTTGTAGGACCACGTAATGGTTCCTTTTGGTATGGTGATGACTTTGATGGCATCGCCGTAACCCACGGCGTACCCTTTGGTCAAGGCATACGCCCGTATGTAATAAATGGTAGAAGGGGTCAGGTTCCTCAATACGTAGATACGCCCGTTGTTCTCTATATATTCGGTGGTCCGGTTGTCCAATATGGTCGGTTCTGGGTCTGTGCTCCAACAGAAACCTTGTTCGGCAAGTTCTGTTGCAGGCACTCCAGTAATGGTGCTCCGTCCGAATGCCATGGTAGAACCGCGCGCATAGCGCGTGTCGGTCACGACGGCAGGCGTGTCACCGGTTGGGTTAGCTACTCGGAAAGCCAAAAGGGCTGTCCCTAATTTTTCAACGGCTGTTGCTAAATCTTCCGCGTTTGCATCCAGGTTTTCAGCCAAGGCTTGCGCTTCTTGGATGACGGCGTGGAATTCAGCCGCCCCGTTCAGGGTTCCGTCACCGTAAGCCTCAAGTGACTTGTCTATAGCGGCTTGCAATTCCTGATAGGCGTGGATGGAGGTTTGCGCGGCTTCGGTGGCTTGGCGCAGGCGAATGGCTACGGGAGCCATATTGTCGTCCGTAGTGCTGTTTAGTTCCTGACGTGCGGCTTCGAGTGCCGCGTTCAATTCCTTGAGCACGTCTTTTTGCATCTTTTCGGATACCAGTGCCTGGCCTTTTTCAATGCGGCGTTGCAATTCCTCTTGGATTTCAGCCAAATCGTTATTGAGTGCGTAAAGCCGGAAATTGTCACAGGCAACCCAGTTGCCTGTGGCGTTCTCGGTCTTGAAACCTATGGTGGCTTGTCCTTCGATGACCGTGAATTCAAGGGAGTAATCGTTAGCGGCTCCGACGGCTACTTGTGCGTTGCCGGCAAAGACATACGCTCCACTTTGTGTGGCAGGGCTGTTTTGTTGGATGTTTTGCGCAGCCGCAGTCAACTTGTAGACTCCGTTCTTCAGCGTAGTCAGAGTTTGGTTGACATGGCAGTCGGCCACTTGGCCGCCTTGTCCTGTCCATCGTTCCACGTACGTGTTACCCTCTTTTAACTGAAAAGAGGTATTGGTCTGGCTTTGCATGCCGCTGTTTTCCCAATCCGTGAACTGGTTTTCAAAACTTGGGTTTTTCAAATAGGTTTCCGTCACATCCGTTTGTGCGAAAATCGGTTGGGGGCTCCAACAAGCCAAAGTCCCAATCATCAAGAGATGGAAGAATCTGTTTTTCATTCCACAGAAATTTAAGTTAATAATAATATCCTGTTTCCTGGTGTGATTGTTGGAACAGGTTTGAATAAAGTCTCAATATTGTACGCAAAATTAGCTTTTAAAGTGTCTAAGGCATGTCAATTATGTTGAAAATGATGGTAACTATGTTGATTTATCTTGTTCCGGATACCTCTTTTTGCCGTTATGGCATCTTTCGGGACATTTTCCGTCCGAAGTCTTCGTCGATGGAATTATGTATGCTGGCACAGGCGTTGGCTGCAAACCGGATGCCGTATGTCACGGCGTGTTCCCACTGTGCTTCGGAAAGGTCTGGCAAACCGGTACAGCGGATGCCATAGCGTATCAATCCGTAAATGAATCCGGCATTGAAGTTGTCACCGGCTCCGATGGTGCTTACCGTGCGCACGGGTGGTACCGGAAAACGGGAACTCCCTTTTGGGGTGCACAGCATGATGTTTTCCGCACCGCAGGTACAGAGGAACAGCGGGCAGTAGGGCGCGATATGGCGGTGGTAAATTTCTTCCGCGTCGCGTAGGCCGTACATAACCTCAAAGTCGTCGGCCGAACCGCGTACCACAGTGGCTAACCGGAAATTTTCATGGATGGCCGGAAGCAGTTCCTTTATGCGGTCTTGGTATGTGCGTCGGAAATTCAGGTCGTAATACAAGATGGCACCTTGTCCGTGCGCGTATTCCAAAAAAGCCTTGACCTGCGGGCGGATGTGCGGATTGAGTGCATAGTAGGAACCGAACTGCACGATGTCATCGGCCTCCACCGTGGGGTGGATGAAGCCCTTCAACGTACGTGGCGGTTGTTTGTAGAACATGTAATGGGCATCGTTCCGTTCATCGAGGAAAGCCAACGACACGGCAGACTGGATATCGTCGCGCATCCGCAGGAAACTGGCATCCACATGGTTGGCGTTCAAGAAATCCGCGATACGCCGTCCCACTTCATCGTGTCCCGTTTCGCCGACGAAAACAGCCGGGATGCCTGCCCGTCCGATGGAGATAATACTGTTGAACGACGAGCCTCCCGGTACAGCTGCCGTGGGTTGTTCCCCGTGGAAAATGATGTCCATGATGGTTTCGCCCATCCCAATGACTTTGCGCATGAATGTCTAGTTTAGAAACAAGTGAATGCAAACATACGATAAAAAAGTGGAATAAGTCGTAGAAAAAAGTGAAAAAAACGAAGATTTGTCGTATCTTTGCGCACCTAATTTTTAGGGAAGGCGGTTTTCAGGCGTGATGATACACTGAAGGGTTGTTTTTGTATGTAGTATGCGCCGTGCGCTGCCTTTGGTGTATTAATTTAATAATTAACGTATTGAAAACTTTTGAGGAGCTTGGTGTTTCTGCGGAAATCAGACAAGCTATTGAGGAAATGGGGTATGAACACCCGATGCCGGTACAGGAGGAAGTGATTCCTTATTTACTGGGAGTGAATAACGATGTTGTGGCACTGGCGCAGACCGGTACAGGGAAGACGGCGGCTTACGGCCTTCCTGTTTTGCAGAAAGTGGATGCTAGCCGGAACGAAACGCAGGCTTTGATCTTAAGTCCCACCCGAGAACTTTGTTTGCAGATAGCGGATGATTTGGAGAACTACTCTAAGTACTTGCCCGGTGTGCGCGTGTTGCCGGTGTACGGCGGTGCGAACATCGAACCGCAAATCCGTACGCTGAGGAAGGGCGTACAGGTCATTGTGGCTACGCCGGGCCGTCTGATCGACCTGATGGAGCGCAAGGCAGCTTCGCTGGAGCATGTGGAAAACGTGGTGTTGGACGAGGCTGACGAGATGCTTTCCATGGGGTTCACGGAGAGTATCGACAAGATTCTGGCCGGAGTGCCCGAAAATCACAACACATTACTCTTCTCTGCCACGATGAGCCGTGAGATAGAGCGTATCTCGAAGAAATACTTGCGCGATGCCAAGGAAATCGTGGTAGGTTCGCGTAATGAAGGAGCAGAAACGGTGAACCATGTGTATTACATGGTGCATGCCAAGGACAAATATCTGGCATTGAAACGCATCGTGGACTATTATCCCAAGATTTATGCCATTATTTTCTGCCGCACGCGTTTGGAAACGCAGGAAGTGGCAGATAAATTGATACAGGATGGGTACAATGCCGACTCGTTGCACGGGGATCTTTCGCAGCAACAACGTGACCTGACGATGCAGAAATTCCGCCAACACCGCGTACAGTTCCTCGTGGCTACCGACGTGGCGGCGCGAGGACTCGACGTGGAAGACTTGACGCACGTCATCAATTACGGCATGCCGGACGACATCGAGAATTACACGCACCGCAGCGGGCGTACAGGGCGTGCAGGCAAGAAAGGGACGAGCATTTGTATCGTTCACACGCGCGAACGTTCCAAAATCCGCGAGATAGAAAAGGTTATCGGCAAGGAGTTTGTGAAGGGAGAGATGCCCAGTGGCAAGGAAATCTGCGCCAAACAATTATATAAGGTAATAGACGACATCGAGCGTGTGGAAGTGGATGAGGAGGAAATCGAACAGTTCCTGCCCGAAGTGTACCGCAAGTTGGAATGGCTCGACAAGGAAGACCTCATCAAGCGTGTGGTGAGCCGGGAGTTCGGACGTTTCCTGCAATACTATGCCAACGCGCCTGAAATCAGCGAACCGACGGGACGTGGGGAGAAAGGCGGCAAGAAAGGCCAACGCGGCGGGCGCAAGCCCGAAGAGGGATACACCCGGTTGTTCCTTAACGTGGGTAAGGTGGACGGTTTCTATGCCAAAGAGGTGATGAAACTGGTGAACGACCATGTGCAAGGCAAGGTAGAAGTCGGGCGTATCGACCTGATGAAGAGCTTTTCTTTCTTTGAGGTGCCCGACGGTGAGGCCGACCGCGTGTTGCACGGGCTTTCCGGTGTGCAGGTGAAGGGACGTAAAGTCAACGTGGAAGTGGCTACCGGAGAGGCTCACGAAGCCGGAGATGGTAAGTCGAACCGTCGGTCCGGCCGTGGCGGTCGGGGCGGTGGTGACGCAAAGGGTGGTCGCGACCGCAAGAGACGCGGTGGAGGAAAAACCTATGAGGAGGCCATGTCCGGCAAAAGGAAAGGCAAGAAGGACAAGGATGTTGCCAATAAGGATAATGCACGGAAAGCAGCCAAGCCGTCTCGTGAGGAACGGGGTTACACCGAACCACGTGGTAAGAAATATACGAAAGATGATTGGAAACAGTTCTTTCAACCACAAGGCGGAAAAGATTTGCCGCAAGGAGGAAAGGACTTGGTAGGTGATGAGCCGGACTTCTCGGAAGAAGGATGGGCACGCCGCTTCCCGAAAAAATAAGCAATAATGCAAGACTCCCGGTTTGCTACAGATATGCAAACCGGGAGTCTTGCATTATTGCTTGCCGTTTCTTTGTTTTTTATCGTGCACCTATTTCTTGGATGAGACGTTCGGCTCTTCCCCATCGGTCGATGATGTAGAGTACATAACGGATATCCACACCGATGCAACGGGTCAAATCCTGTGTGAAAGTAATGTCGCTACTCAAGGCATCCCAGTTGCCGTCGAAAGCCAGTCCGATAAGTTCGCCTTTGCCGTTGAACATCGGGCTACCGGAATTTCCGCCGGTGATGTCATTGTTCGTCAGGAAACAGAGCTGCATTTCGCCGCTTTCCTTGTCTTTGTAAGGGCCGAAGTCGCCTTTTTCAAACAGGACCTTTACTTCCGGTTCCACCTTATATTCGTCGATTTTGTCGCTTTGTGCGACTTTATCCAACAGGCTCGGCATGGTAGTAAAGTAGTTCTGGTGTCCGGCAGCACTGGTGTAGTCGTCTACGAAGCCGTAACTCAGGCGCATGGTCGAGTTCGCATCCGAATAATGCGGTTGGTCCATTTCCATTTCAAGTATGGCTTCGCAAAGCAGTCTTTCCTTTTCTGCCACATCCATGTTGTACTGGCTGATTCCGTCAGATACCTTTCCGCCAAGTTCCATCACGCTCTTCAGGCATTTCAGTGCCATGTCATTATCTTTTTGTTCTTGGGTCAGCGTCAGGTTGACACAGTTTGTGTCGGTCAGGACCGACTGTTTGAACATGGCATCCACGTAGGCGCTGATGTCGTTATCGTATTCCTTTTCTATCGTCTGATAGAAGTCCGGCAGATATTCGGGTTTTACTTGTTTGGCGTAGTTGTCCATCAAGGCCGTCATCGTTTCCTTGTCGACCTCTTTGTTCCAGTCCTTGTATTGTTGACGCAGACGGTTTTTCCACGTTTCCTTTCCCGTTTCTTCTCCTGCGCTTTGCAGGTTGTTGAAGTACATGGCGATACGCAGCAAGTCGGGACCTCCAAGGAAAGACTCGTTGAGGAACGCGATGGCACGGTTACCGTCTTTGCGGGCTGCGTACGCTTTTTCGAGTTCGGGAGCCAAGTTACCAAAGTTTTCCTGTCTTTTTTTGCTTTTTTGTGCCCATTCGTTGATTTGTTGTTCTTGTTTTTTCTTCTGTTCTACGACTTTCAACTCTTTAAGGGCCTTGTTCATGCCGATGCTGTTTTTCCAATAGTTGGAACTGTTGGCATATTTGGAAGCGTACTGCAAACGGATTTTCGGATCACTGTCCATCCATTTCTTCCATATACTTTGCTTTAAGCCGCGTACATTGATTCGGGATTCGTTGGTATTCTCCATGCGTTCCACGATTCCGTAAGAAGAGAGATAACGGTTAGTACGTCCGGGATAGCCGATGGTCATACAGTAGTCTCCTTTCTTGAAACCATCCAAAGATACTTTAGCATAACGTTCGGCTTTCAACGGGCGGTTGTCCGCATTGTATCCGGCAGGTTGGTTATCCTTATCGGCATAAATGCGGAAGACACTGAAGTCACAGGTTTGGCGCGGCCACATCCAATTGTCCGTTTCACCGCCGAACTTGCCTAAGCTTTGAGGCGGCGCGAACACAAGGCGGATGTCATCGTATTGTTTATATACGTTGACGTAGAAAGCGTTTCCCGTGTAATAAGGACTGACTTCGCAAACCAACTCCGGGTATTTTTTCGCATATTCGTTTTCTATGGCCAGGCAGATGGAATCCACACCGTTCCAACGCATTTTTTCCTTGGCATTTTCACCCAATGTGGCCATCTCGGCGGCATGTTCCTTGTAGTATTTGTCCAAAGCTTTGTTTACCCGTTTAGTGATGTCTTCCGTCCTTTGCAGTATCTGTACATAGAGACCTTTTGCCGGAAGTTCTTCCGCTTGGGTGCGGGCCACGAATCCATTCTTCAGGATGTCGTTTTCAGGTGTGGCCAAAGCCTGTATGTTGCCGAAGCCACAGTGGTGGTTTGTAAAGACCAAACCATCCGGTGAGACAACGACACCGGAACAGAAACCGCCAAAACTTACCACAGCGTCTTTCAGCGAGGTCCCTTTCGTATTATACAATTCCTTTTCGCTCATTTGCAGTCCCAAATCTTTCATGACCTTCATGCTTTTGGGTGAAATGTGGCTGAGCATCCACATGCCCTCGTCGGCCTTCATACCGTTGAGGCCACAAACGAAAGCGAGTAACGTTAAAAACTTTTTCTTCATGTTTATTTGTTAATAGGGTTATTTGTCGTTATTTTCTATTTTAGTCCCGACGATGAGTTTCATGTCGGGTGTTTTAAGTCTGGTTTTCAGCCATTCTTCCATCTTCTCGCGCGTCTCGGTATTCAGTTTCTTTTTTAGGGTGAGGCTGACTAAGGTCAGTGAATCCTTTTGCAGGCTGTCACTAACAGCATAGGAGAAAGTGCGGGCAATGCTGACACGAGCCGCTTCTGGAAAGAGCGTAGCCATTTCCGCGCTGATGGACTGAGCCTGTAATTCGGTCTTTTTGTAAACGTCCAGTTCTTTTTGCAGTTTGTCCGCACGTTGTTGTTCGTTGGCTAAGAGTTGCGCGTTTTTGTCGGCTTGCCTGCTTGCCGGATCATTCAGCATGGTCTTCAGTTCGCTGGCACTAAGATTTTTTGTTCCTTGTACAATGGATAGTTTGGCATCTTCCAGTCCGAAATTTTCCATTTGGCTTTTCATTCGGGTTAATTCTTTTTCGGGGATTTCTTCACCGATGGTCACGAGGCGGATTTCTTTGGTATGATAGTCCACTTCTTTGGCTATTACCTGAGTTTGTTCCGATGTGACGACTTGTGCCACGAAGTTGTTGGCTTTGCTGGTGAAAAAGTTTTCACGTACCAACATGTAAGTCAGCAAGGTTGAGGGTAACATCGTCAATACAGCGATGGTGACGATGATGTGTTTCACTCTTTTTTCCCGTTGTTTGTCCACGAACACCTTCTTCTTGAAGTCGAAGATGTTGACTCCGATGAAAGTGGCAAGGCTTATGAATATGGAGTTAATCAGATAGAGATAGAAAGCTCCGGCGGCATAAATCCAGTTTCCGGTGGCTATGCCGAAGCCTGTGGTACAAAGGGGAGGCATGATGGCTGTGGCTATGGCTACGCCTGGGATTACGTTACCGCCTCGTTGCCCGGTGCTGCACAAGGCCACGATGCCGGCCAATCCGCCGAATAAGGCGATGAGCACATCGTAAATGGTGGGCGAGGTGCGGGCCAAAAGTTCCGACTGGGCTTCATCTATCGGGGTGATGGCAAAATAGAACGTGGCAGTGAGTACGCTGAAAATGGTGGCCGTGGCGAAACTTCGGAACGCCCTTTTGAGCAATTCGAAATCATTGATACCTACGCCTAATCCCATGCCCATGATAGGTCCCATGAGAGGTGAAATCAACATGGCACCGATGATGACGGCGGCCGAGTTGGTGTTCAGCCCTAAAGAAGCCACGAAGATGGCAAAAATCAGAATCCATAGATTGGCACCCCGGAATTCCACGCTGGCCTTGATGGAAGCTATCGTTTCTTCTTCGGGAGCTTTGTCGTTACGTAAGCTCAGCAACCTACGAATGAACAGGTTGAGGTAACCTCGTTCCTTTTTTGTCTTGTTTTCCATTGCTTTTATTTTTGAGGTTTACGAAAATATTTGCCGATGACCGGTAGGCTTCGTACCGGCAGGTCGTGTTTCAGGATATGTCCGACGAAGAGCAGGATGAGCACCGTGTTAATGCCCAACCGTGTCCATACGGGCCATTCTTCGGGCGTACCGGCCATGATGGCGTAGAAGCCCCCGGCAATCAGTACGTAGATGCCGATGGATTTCAACGGATAGCGGACGGGGTTTTTCTTCTGTCCCACAATGTAGGACAGGAGCATGGCTGTGGCGTATCCGGCGAAACCGCCCCAGGCACAAGCCATGTAGCTGTATGTCGGGATAAAGACGATGTTGACCGCAAAGAGGACCAAACAACCGGCAGTCGAGAACCAGGCCCCCCAAATCGTCTTGTCGATGAGCTTATACCAAAACGAAAGATTGAAGTATATCCCCATCATGATTTCGGCAGCCATGACAATGGGGACAACACGTAAGCCAGGCCAATAATCGGGTGCTATGATGCGTTTCAGGATGTCCATGTAGCCGATGACGCAGAGGTATGCCAGAAGGGTGAAGATGATGAAGAATTTCATGGCTGAGGCATAGGTCTCCCCACTGTTCTTGTCCTTAGCCTTGCCGAACACGAACGGCTCGTAAGCATAGCGGAAGGCTTGGGTAATCATGGCCATTATCATGGCAATCTTCACGCAGGCACCGTAGATGCCCAGTTCGGACTTGGCCGTTTCTGCGTCACCGTACACCAACGGGAAGATGATTTTGTCGGCCGTCTGGTTCAGGATGCCTGCAATGCCAAGAATCAGGATGGGCCAACTGTAGCCCAACATGCGTTTCATCAGCCGGGTGTCGAACCGATATTTGAATCCTGTCAGTTCGGGAATGAAGAAGAAGGTGATGAACGATGTACAGGCAAGGTTCAGGATGAAGGCATATCCCGGTCCGACAGACGGGTCATAGATTGCGCCCACCCATGCGTGGCGGACGTACAATGCCGGAAGCACGACGAAATAAAGGATGTTCAACGTGATGTTGAGCACGATGAACAGCATCTTCAACGCAAAAAACTTGATGGGACGGTGTTGGTAGCGCAGCCATGCGAAAGGAATAGATTGAAAGGCATCCAAGGCTACCGTGACCGCCATGACACCCACGTATTCCGGGTGTTCGGCATACCCCATGGCAGAAGCTATCGGATTAAGGAAAGAGAGTACGAGCAAGGCAAACAACAGAGACAGGCCACCTACCATGGTGAGTGTCGTGCTATAGACGGTTTGCGGGTTTTCCCCCTCTTTGTTGGCAAAACGGAACAGCGTGGTTTCCATGCCGAACGTGAGGATGACCATCAAAAGCGCCACGTAGGCATAAATGTTGGTCACGATGCCATAGCCTCCGCTTTCTACGGTCATCTTGGCCGTATAGAGCGGAACCAGCAAATAGTTCAGGAATCTTCCGATGATGCTGCTTAGTCCGTAGATGGCGGTGTCTTTGGCCACCGATTTCAATTCTGCCATATTTCGTCCGTTTTGTTTCTATTATGCCCCGAAAAAGAGATAAGCCACACCGATGGCGGCCACTATGCCTGCCAAATCGGCCAACAGGCCGCAAGCCACGGCATGCCGCGTGCGGGTGATGCCCACGCTGCCGAAGTAAACGGCCAATATATAAAAGGTGGTGTCTGTCGCGCCTTGGAAAATACAGCTCAACCGCCCCACGAAGGAGTCTGCACCGTAGGTCTCCATGGCATCCACCATCATGCCGCGCGCCCCGCTGCCGCTCAGCGGTTTCATCAGTGCGGTAGGCAAGGCACCGACAAAGCCTGCATCGCCGCCGCAGGCTTTGACGACAGCGGCGATGCCGTCTGTCAACAAGTCCATGGCACCCGAAGCACGGAATACCCCGATGCCCACTAAGATGGCGACTAAATAGGGAATGATGCGTACGGCTGTGGTAAAACCGTCTTTTGCTCCTTCGATAAAAGCGTCGTACACGTTAACGCGTTTTCTGACACCGGCAGCCATGAAAGCGATGATGATGCAGAACAGCAACACGTTGGCGATAGTCGTGCTCCACAAGTTCATTTCTTCTTTGTCCAACCGGCTGAAGCCGTACACGATGCCGGCCACGGCCAGACAGGCCCCTCCCAATGCCAGTACGACCACCCTGTCTAGCAGGTTGATGCGTTGATAAAGGCTGGTGACGATGATACCCGTCAGCGTGGAGGCAAAGGTCGCCAACAGAATCGGGATGAACACGTCCGTGGGCTGTGCCGCTCCCATTTGGGTCCGGTAAACCATGATGCTGACAGGGATGATGGTCAGTCCCGAAGTGTTCAGCACAAGGAACATGATCATCGGGTTGCTAGCTGTGTCTTTTTTCGGGTTCAGTTCCTGAAGGCTTTCCATGGCTTTCAGTCCCAAGGGCGTGGCCGCATTGTCCAGTCCCAACATATTGGCAGAGATGTTCATGAAAATGTTTCCGATGACGGGATGGTTCTTGGGAATGTCCGGGAAGAGCTTGCAGAAGAGCGGGCTGAGGCCGCGTGCCAATATATTGACCACTCCGCCCCGTTCCCCGATTTTCATGATGCCCATCCAAAGCGAGAGCACGCCGGTCAGGCCGAGGGAAATCTCGAAAGCCGTCTTGGCGGAACTGAACGTGGAGTCCATGATGGCCGGAAACACGCCGGCATCGCCTGCGAATACCAACTTCCCTGCCGCGATGAGGAATGCGATGCCGAAGAATGCCACCCAAATGTAATTCAGAACCATAGAAATCTCTCGTTACATGATTGAAAGGCAAAGTTACATAAAAAATGGGACGCATGCCCGTTTTGTGCGGAAAAGATGCTATCTTTGCCGCACAATGGAAGAAGATTTCGACATACGCCGTTCCTCAAACTCGTCTGCCGAGCGCGAGTTCGAGAATGCCTTGCGTCCGCTCCAGTTCGGGGATTTCAGCGGACAGTTGAAGGTGGTGGAAAACCTGAAAGTTTTCGTCGAGGCTGCCAAGTACAGGGGCGAGCCCCTCGACCATACTTTGTTGCACGGTCCTCCGGGATTGGGGAAGACCACGTTGAGCAACATCATAGCCAACGAACTGGGCGTGGGTTTCAAGGTCACGTCCGGCCCTGTACTGGACAAGCCGGGCGATTTGGCCGGTATCCTGACTTCGCTGGAGCCGAACGACGTGCTCTTTATCGACGAAATCCATCGGCTTAGTCCCGTAGTGGAGGAATATCTTTATTCCGCCATGGAGGACTACCGGATAGACATCATGATAGACAAAGGCCCGTCGGCGCGCAGCATACAACTCGATTTGAATCCCTTCACGTTGGTGGGTGCCACTACGCGCAGCGGCCTGCTTACCGCTCCCCTCCGTGCCCGTTTCGGCATCAACCTGCATCTGGAGTATTATGACGCTGAGGTGCTTTCGCGCATCGTGGAACGTTCGGCGCACATTCTTTCCGTACCCATCGAGCACGATGCTGCCATGGAGATTGCCGGACGCAGCCGTGGAACCCCCCGTATCGCCAATGCGCTTTTGCGGCGCGTGCGCGATTTTGCCCAGGTGCGCGGCACGGGACGGGTGGACATGGCCATTGCACGTTATGCATTGGAAGCTCTGAATATTGACCGCTACGGACTGGACGAGATAGACAACAAGATTCTGCTTACCATTATTGATAAGTTCAAGGGCGGGCCGGTTGGCATTACGACCATCGCCACGGCCATCGGGGAAGATGCGGGGACGGTGGAAGAGGTGTATGAGCCTTTCCTGATCAAAGAAGGGTTCATCAAGCGCACGCCGCGCGGACGGGAGGTGACGGACATGGCTTACAAGCATTTGGGGCGCAGCCGTTTCACGACGGAGTTGCAAGGCAGTTTGTTTGACGATTAAAACATAGGAAAGAGATGGTTACTTACAATACGGACGGCGTGAAGATGCCCTCCATCAAGAAACGCGAAAACACGGCCTGGGTGAAAGCCGTGGCTGCGAGTTACGGCAAAAGGGTAGGCGAGATTGCCTATATCTTCGTGGACGACGAGAAGATTCTGGAGGTGAACCGCCAGTATCTCGGGCACGATTATTACACGGACATCATCACGTTTGATTATTGCGAAGGTGACGTGATTTCGGGCGACCTCTTCATCAGCCTCGACACGGTGCGGACCAACGCCGAGCAGGTGGGGGCAACCTACGAAGAGGAACTGCACCGTGTCATCATACACGGTATCCTGCACCTTTGCGGCATTAACGACAAGGGGCCGGGCGAACGTGAAATCATGGAGGCGGCCGAAGACAAGGCTTTGGCTTTGCGTTCTTCATTGGCCCAATGACGGGAGGAGGCAAATGTGGAAGACCTTGTTGTGCGTCGGAGCCGGTAGTTTCGTGGGCGGCATGGCCCGCTACGGGCTGACCCGGTGGGTCTCGGCGGGCAATTTTACTCATCTCCCGTTGGGAACGATGGTCGTCAATGTGGCGGGTTGCCTGTTCATCGGCTTGTTGTACGGTTGGTTTGAGCGGACGGATGTCTTGTCCCCCGAGTGGCGTTTGTTCCTCACGGTGGGCTTTTGCGGAGGGTTTACCACCTTCTCCACGTTCGTACACGAGAACTACATCCTTTTCCTTTCAGACAAGTTCTGGTCGTTTGCCGCATACGCGGTGTTGAGCTTTGCCTTGGGGCTGTTGGCCGTGTGGTTCGGCCATTTTCTGGTACGTGTTTTCTGATTTGCGTCCCGAAGACACAAGATTGTCAATCTTAGACGTAAATCTTTTCCGGCGTTTCCCACGGAAAGGACTACTTTTACTCCGGTTAAACATGAAAGGGAAATGAAAAAGATTCTTTTTACGGTTGGGCTGTGGTGTCTGGCACTGTGCGTACAGGCTGACGGGCATATCAGCCGGTTGAGGGCGGAACTGCAAGACAGCCGCTCCGATTATGTATTCGTCGTGGCCCACAGGGGCGACTGGCGGCATGCGCCCGAGAACTCCGTGGCGGCCATCAAAGGGGCGGCAGACATGGGGGTGGACATGGTGGAGATTGACATCCAACGGACGAAGGACGGCGGTTTCGTGCTGATGCACGACGGGAGCATCGACCGCACGACGGAAGGCAAAGGCAACGTGGCAGACTACACGGTGGAGGAGCTGAAGCGTTTCCGCCTGCGCCGGGCGGACGGAAATCTTTCGGACGAGACCATACCCACGCTGGAGGAAGCCCTGACGGCTTGCAAGGGGGCGGTGTTGGTGAACATCGACAAGGGCGGAGATTACCTGTCCGAGATTGCGCCGATTATCCGCAAGACGGGTACGGAAGACCATGTGGTGCTGAAGGGGCGCGGCACGGTAGAGGAGGTGGAACGGCAGCTTTCCGGCTACAAGGACATTCTTTATATGCCCGTGGTGGATCTCGATGGCGAGGGAGCGATACCCTACGTCGCTTCGTTCCTTTCCGCATTCCGCCCGCAGGCCGTGGAGGTTATTTTCAAGACAGACCGTTTTGCCAAGTTGTCCTACTTGCCGGTGATAGCCGCATCGGATTGCCGTGTCTGGATCAATACGTTGTGGGCGAGCCTGTGCGGTGGCCATGAAGACGAGAAAGCCCTGTCCGACCCCGATGCCCACTGGGGCTGGGTGCTCGATCGCGGGGCCACTGTCATACAGACCGACCGTCCGGAAGAGTTGATTGAATATTTGGAGAAAAAAGGAAGAAGGAACCTTTGAACCAGTCCGGTTCCCACCGTAGAGCCTGAACGGTAAGATGGAAAAAGAGGTCGTCTGGAAGATTTTATCCGGACAGCCCCTTCAATATAATAGTTTTTTATTAACTTTGGCGAAAATAAAATGAGAATTTAACATGCAAGAGCGCCATTCCGACCGCGAACGTTATTTTGACGAGCAGGCCCGTACGACAGAGAAATATTATATTCCTTATATCCGTAAATGCTTCCCTGAACTTCCGCAAGAGGTGTTGGAAGTGGGTTGTGGCGAAGGGGGTAACCTGTTCTCGTTCGCGAAGTTGGGTTGTTCGGTGACAGGAGTGGACATTGCTGCCGGACGTGTTGCCGAGGCCCGTAAGTTTTTTGCCGAGAGAGGGGCGGAAGGTACTTTTGTCGCGTCCGACATTTTCAAATTGACGGAACTGGAGCATAAATTCTCCCTGATATTGGTGCACGATGTGATAGAGCATATCAACGACAAGGCCGGTTTCCTGAAAGGCCTGAAACGCTATCTTGCGCCGGGCGGCGTGGTGTTTATGGCCTTTCCGGCATGGCAAATGCCTTTCGGCGGCCACCAGCAAATAGCGCACAGCAAAGTGGTGTCTCATTTCCCGTTCCTCCATCTTCTGCCTTCTCCGCTCTATAAGGGCGTGTTGGCCGCAGCCGGTGAAGACGGGCCGACCATCCGCGAACTGATGAACATCAAGCGCACACGTTGCCCCATAGAGAAGTTTCAGGCGGCATTGTATGCCACCGGCTATCGGGTCGTAGACCGGCAACTCTATTTCATCAATCCGCATTACGAGACGAAATTCGGCCTGAAGCCCCGTAAGCTCCATGGTGCGCTTTCCGTCCTGCCATACGTGCGTAATTTTTTCAGTACAAGTTGTTTCTATCTCGTGCAGCCCGAAAGAGGGTGAATGCCGTTTGTCAAAATGTCATTCCGGCCTGTGCGTGGCTCGCGTATTTGGCGTAGGGTCGGGGAGTGACTTGAAATATCGCAATCTCGGGCTTCGGCGGGCATGCACGAAGATAGCTGAAAAGGCGTTGGACTGTCATAAAAGAACGGCATGTCTGGAATTGCCTGTATGGTTCGGGACGGCCTGTCGGCGTCGGTGGGTTTGGCCTTACTTTTTGACAGTCTGTTTAGACAAGTCGGAGAGGTTCAAATAGAGGAAAAAATACGTTTTGTGGTGTTTGGAAAACGGATTGGGAGAGGTTTTTTCCCGTTTTTCGTCATTTCATTTTTTCAATCTGCTGAGAATGATTTTTTTCTTTCAGCCGAATGATTTTTTATTCTCATGAGAAAAAACGGCATATATGCGATATTTTTCCGCATATATGCCGTTTGAAGTGAATATTTATGCAGCCATGCGTTCCTATCCTGCCCGTTTCCGCTTTGGGAAGATTCCGTAAGAAGCTGTTTGGGCTGACTTTTTGCCATGTCGGTCACGGCGAACGGTGACAGAATGAAAACGGTTGCCTTGTCATTCTCCCATACGGAAGTCGCTCACGGCAGTCTGTTGCAGCGAGACTTCCTCGAAAAGGCTTGTACATTCGTCCTTCTGGGGGCATTGGCTGGCGATGCCTACCCATATCTTGCCGGGATAGTAGTTTTTATAGAGCCGCACCATCTGCCATTCTTTTTGGTCAAGGGAATAATAACTGGCTATTGTGCGCGTGTCCGACGAAATCTTCAGATAGACGGAAGGTACGGTGAGCCGTTCATGGTTGTTGTCGTCGGAAGTCCCCTGGGTGCGCACCGTGACGATACGGTGGTTTCCGCGCTCGTCCTGTTCAAAAGCGAACTTCTGCCACAACGTGTCGTTGGCATACACGAAAAGGTCGGCCGCGTTGTACGTCCCCTCCGTGGTGAATCCCGGCGTCACTTTGGCCGTGAGCGTGAAAGGTTGGCTGTTGTCCACTTCCGTGAGCAGGATAGGCAGGGTGGTGTTGCTCAACTGTCCGCCGTTGGGGTCGCAAAAGAAGTCGAGTTTCTCCGTACAACGGAATTCTATTGCACGTCCGTCTTTCACGGTGACGCAAGTGTCTGCCCCGTTGAGTGCACCCGTGAACGTGATGCCATCCATGCGGACGTTGCAGGAAGCTACTTTGGCGGAAATCGCCGTAGTGTCGGCCGTGACCTCTTCCTCCATGTTTTTTTCCTGATTCTTTTGTTGGCAGCTTTGCGCAGCCAGTCCGGCAGCGATAAGTGCCGGGAGGATAAATGCTTTTCTCATAAATGGTATGATTATATTGGGGTTGTTTTGAATGCCTTTTGAAGGTTTCCGGTTCAAAAATACGTCGTTTTTACTTTCCGGCAAAATGAAAACAGGATGTTTTTGGGGGAATTCTCCTGAAAAAACGAAAAAAGTCAAACGATAATAAAAATCGTTTGACTTTTTCTTTGTACCCAGACCCGGGATCGAACCGGGATGGGTTGCCCCACTGGTGTTTGAGACCAGCGCGTCTACCTATTCCGCCATCTGGGCGCATCTCTCTTGATTGCGAGTGCAAAGGTAGGCGTTTTTTTTATATTTGCAAAACTTTAGCCGGTTTTTTTTCTTATTCCGGCATTATTTTATGAAAATCGTTTGATGGAAGCGGGCAGAGCGGCTTATGCCACTGACGATGTAGATGCCCGGATGGAGCGGGACTCGTAGGGTCTCGTCCTGAAGTAAGGTCTGGTAAATGCAGCCTCCTGAAGGGGCATAGATGCCGAGCCTGCAAGGGGTATCCGAAAGTTTGTCTGCCCGGAGTATGTTTCCCGGTTCGCAAGTGAGACGGAAAAGGGGCCGGGATGTATCATCGGGAAAGGAGATGCCCGGAACGGCATCCGGGTTTCCGCTGTCCGGTTGGCGCATAAAGAACCATTGGCGGTGGCAGGCAGTCGGAGCGGAACCGTATTCCCACAGACCGACTGTTGTGCCGGCCGTATGATGTTCGCCTTCCAAGTCGAAAGCCTTCGACCCGTCTTCTGTCATGATTTTATAAAAGAGCCGGTCGATGGGAGTGAGGGTAAAGCTTTGTCCGGCTTGGGGAGAAGTTTCATATCCTAACGCATAGTCCGGCGAGTGGTCGGTCAGGATATCACCGTTGCCGTTGGTAAAGGTATATCCGTTTCCGTCCGGTTGCAGTTTCCAAGTTTGTTCCGGAGTGTATGACAGAGGTTGTAAAGTCACCTTGCCGCCGGATGCCTGCAGGGCTTGGTCGGCTGCGTTACGGGGGCATATCCAGTAAGGAAGGCCGGGGCGTATGGCGTTGTCGGCATCCGCGCTTTCTTCCACGGGGATGACGAACGTGATGATGCTGTAGGCTGGGAGCTTGTAGGTCAGTATGCGGTCTTCGAGTGTGTAATCGGCCGTTGGGGACAAATCCTCGGTCTCCGAGCTACGGAGTGCCGTCAGCCCGTTGCTTATGGATTCGTAAAAACTTAAATCGGCACGATGCACGACGGGTAAGGCGTTCGGATTGATGGCCACTATGATGAGGCTGTCGCCTTCCGGGTTGCGGGCTGCCAGTGTCTGTCCGTTCAACGACGTGAGGAATGTGTAGCCCGGACGGATGAATTTACTGAAGTGTTGGCGGATGGAATAGTTCTTCACTTTGTGGTAGGTCTGTTTCGTGAAGTCGCCTTGCACCAGGCACCATTGGTCGTTGCCCTCCTCCACGTATTGCCAGTCCACCCACGCCACAGGCATAATGTAACGTATGTCGTCCATCAGTTTCTGTGCCAGGTTCAGGTTTCCGGCAATACCGCTTCCGCCGCTGCCTACTTCGCTCATCCATAGACGGATGCCCTGTTCCTTGCAGAGGGCACTGATTTGGCTGCGTGCCTGCGTGGTGGCCGAGTAGGTGTGCGTGTTCCATTGTCCGACGAGGGGCAGCACTCCGGCGGCCTGATAACCTTCAAAGTCCCTGACCGACTGTGCGGCATCGGTTTCTTCCGAGGCCGAGATGACGGTGTTCAGGCCGGAGGCTTTCAGGATGGGGTGCAACACTTTGAGGAAAGCCACTTGCGAGGCAATGTCGAAATGGCATCCTTCTTGTCCTCCGTTGGCTCCCCAATAACTCGTCATCGGTTCGTTGAAAGGCGAAAGCGTACGGAACTCTATGCCGTATTCCTCTTTATAATGTCGGCACACGTCTACCAGATAATGGGCGAATGCTTCATAGTATTCCGGTTTCAGGTTGTCGGCAGACGCATCAGTATTACCCGCACAACATCCGCTGTAAGTCATGTAGTAGGGACAGGAATTGCTGAAGGCCTCGAATATGGCATCCGGACGCTTCTCTTTGATTTTCAGCATGATTTTACGTTGTGTGGCATCACGGTTCCAAATGTATTCACCGTCCGGGCTGTCTTTGAAGCCTTCCATTTCCGCACGCAGGCCTTTTCCGCTTCCCATGTGGTGCGGCGTGCAGTTCCGGTTTTGCGGGTCGTCTCCCCCACCGATGTTGTAGCGGAAAATACGGTAGTCCAGTCCGTCCGGGCTGACTAGCCAATCCACAAGTTCGTCTATCTTCTCGTCGCTCCACTTCCCGCACATGTTAGCCCACCAGCAGAGCGAGATGCCCCATCCCTCGAACTGTTGGCGGGTAACGGCCGGGTTGATGACGTAGACTGAGGTGTCGGCAGGCGGAGCCTGATGCACGTCGGTCGTAAGGTACCACAGGTGCCGGGTGTCCGTCCC
This sequence comes from Paraprevotella sp., assembly GCF_986071375.1. Lineage (NCBI taxonomy): Bacteria > Pseudomonadati > Bacteroidota > Bacteroidia > Bacteroidales > Prevotellaceae > Paraprevotella > Paraprevotella sp. The sequence goes on from NZ_CFQRNQ010000007.1 coordinate 111,568, forward strand.
GTCTTTGTCCGAATACACGGCTGACGACGCTGTTGTCCCGTCCGTTCCTAAATATTTGTTGTTGTATTTGCAGCGCAGCTTGATGAAGAACTTTCCGGAGTTCTCTATGGCATACAAGGCTTTTGCCGATGAGGGGTCGGTTGTGAAGGACGTGTTCCATTGTCCGCTCAGTGACAGATAACCTTGTCCGTCGTCCGATTGCAAGGCATAATATCCGTTGCCGTCGGGGATGAATGTAAGTTTTTGGGGCGACGGGGCATCTGCGGCTTCCAATACCGCTCCTCCTTGGGCGTCTTTGGCCACATGGTTTCCACTGGAGTGCATGAGGAAAAATGCCGTGGGACTGTTGATGGTTTGTGCCAAAAGCAGGGCCGGCAACCACAGAAATATCCAACCGGCCAGATAAGTGTAAAGTCTGTTCTTCATCTGTTTTGAATTTGAAATCAGGTTGATGGGGTAAAAGTACGATGAATCTGCAAGAATAACAAGCAAAAAGGGGATAAAAGTTTATAGCTGAAAGTATTTATGGCTTCTTACCGGAAGATTATGAGGAAAAAGTTGGCTTTGAAGGCGTTTTTTATTAGTTTTGCGAAGACTACTTATTTATTATTTATCAAAAGAAGAAGCGTATGAATACATTGAAGAATTTTGTTTTCGGTATGTGCTTGTGCGGCACATTCGGGTTGGGGCTGACCCTGTTGGGTTCTTGTACATCTTCGGGTGGAAAGACGGAGGCGGTCATGTCCGATAGTGTGGATACAGAGCAAGGAAATGCGGTGGTCGAGGCCATAATGTCCCGGCGCAGTATTCGTAAGTACAAAGACCAACCGGTGGAACGCGAGAAACTGGAGACTATTGTGAATTGCGGTATCAATGCGCCCAGCGGGATGAACCGTCAGCCTTGGCAGGTGCGTGTGGTGGACAATGCCGATTATATCAATGGAATCACGGAGGTTTTCAAAAAAGCCAATCCGAAGGCGGCCGAAGAACCCGGTTTCAAGAATATGTTCCGGAATGCTCCGGCCGTAATATTCATCGCATCCCCGAAGGACGGAAGCGGCCAGTTGGACTGCGGGCTTTTAGGTGAAAACATGGTGTTGGCAGCACAGTCTTTAGGACTCGGAACTTGTTGCCTTGGCGGTCCGATTGCTTTCATGACAGGCAATCAGGAGGCCGCTTCTTATCTGGAACGTTTGCAACTCCCGGAAGATTATGTTCTGCTGTATGCCATTGCTGTGGGTTATCCAGACGAGTCTCCCGCTGCCAAACCGAGAGATGCGGAGAAGGTTAAGTTTGTGGAATAAACTGTGTATTTAAGTGATTTTAAAATTCCTTTTTCGAGTTTGTTCGTGAAAAGGGTTAACTTAGCGACAGTTTACACTAGCCTTTGAATTATGGAAGCAAAAGACCAGAATTATTGTGTGATATTGGCCGGCGGCATCGGCAGTCGTTTGTGGCCTGTAAGTCGTAAAGAGTTGCCCAAACAGTTTCTCGACTGGTTCGGAACGGGGCGTACTTTATTGCAACAGACCTACGACCGTTTTCGCAAGATTATCGATACCAAGCATATTTTTATCGTGACCAACGAGCATTATGCGGATTTGGTAAGGGAACAGTTGCCGGATGTGGCACAAGACAGAATATTGAAAGAACCTATCCGGCGGAACACCTTGCCGAGCGTGGCGTGGGCTACGACGTGCATCAGCCACCTTTGTCCGCACGCCAATGTGATAGTTTCTCCCGCCGACCAGTTGATTCTGGAGGAGAAAAACTTCGATGATGACGTGCTGAAAGGATTGGACTTCGTGGGGCATTCGGATTGTCTGCTGACCATGGGAGTAAAGCCGACCCGTCCCGATACCGGGTACGGGTATATCCAAGCCCATGAGAATATGGAGGAAGGGGCGTTTGCCCGTGTGAAGTCCTTTACGGAGAAGCCCGCGTTGGATTTTGCCCGTGTATTCATGGAAAGCGGGGAGTTTTACTGGAATACAGGGTTATATCTGTACAACGTCCGTACCATGATGAAGGCGATTCATGATTTGGTGCCAGACTATCGGGACAGCCTGACGGAGGCCATCGATGCCATTGACGAAGATGATTTCTGTCGCGTGCCGGCCCATTTCGATACCTTGCCGAACCTTTCATTGGATTATAGTATTTTGGAAAAGAGCGAGAATGTCTATGTACAGGTGTGCGACTTCGGATGGGCGGATTTGGGCTCATGGTGCTCCCTGCACAATGATACGCAGCACGACCGGCAGGACAACGTGTTGCTTAATACCGAAGCCTTGCTGTACAACAGTGAAGGGAATGTCATTTGTTTGCCTAAGGGAAGGATAGCCGTTATTGATGGATTGAAGGGCTTTGTCGTGGCAGAAAAAGGCGATGTGCTGATGATTTGCCCCAAGGATGACAGTGCGGCATTAAGGCGTATGATGACAGATGCCCAGATGAAGTTGGGAGAAGAGTTTATTTAGCTTTCTTATTATAATAAGGTATAATAAAAGCGCGGTTTCTCACGAAGCCGCGCCTTTATTTTGTCGTGTGTTTTGTGTTATCGAATACCTGCCATGTAGTTATCCGAGATAGCTTTGGCAATGGCCTTGAACTCCTCATCCGTGAACGTCAGTTTAGGGTTACTGAAAAGCATGTCCTTTTCGTTCTGCATGGGAATCAAGTGGATGTGCGCATGGGGTACTTCCAGTCCCAAAACGGCTTGTCCTACTTTGATGCAGGGAAAAGCCTTTTTGATGGCCTCTGCTACGTGCTTGGCAAAGACTTGCATCGCACCGATTTCTTCGTCTGACAAGTCGAAGATGTAATCCACTTCGCGTTTGGGAATGACCAACGTATGGCCCTTCACCAAAGGATTGATGTCGAGGAAAGCATAGAAACGGTCGTTCTCTGCGCATTTATAGCTCGGAATCTCTCCGGCTACGATTTTACTGAATATGGTAGCCATGGCGGTTATTCAAATGAAATGTTCGTGATTTCCAGTTGTACGGTGCCGTGCGGGATTTTGATTTCTGCCACGTCGCCTACTTTCTTGCCTAACAAGCCTTGCGCGATGGGGGTCTGCACAGAGATTTTGCCTTCTTTCAGGTTGGCTTCCGTTTCAGACACGATGGTGTATGTCATCTTCATGTTGTTCTTCACATTGCGCATTTCTACCTTGGACAGGATTTGTACTGTGTCGGCTTTCAGTTTCGAGGTGTCGATGATTTTGGCATCCCCGATGACTGCTTTCAGCTGGTTGATTTTCATTTCCAACATAGCCTGATGCTCTTTGGCGGCATCGTATTCCGAGTTTTCACTCAGGTCACCCTTGTCGCGTGCCTCTGCGATGGCTGCCGAAGCTGCCGGACGTTCGATGGTTTCCATTTCTTTGAGTTGGGCCACCAGTTTGTCGTAGCCCTCTTGTGACATATAAGCCATAATTATTCCTCCTTAATTATTATTATGCGTTTTTACTTGAAAAGATAAAAACAAAAGAATTCCGGCCTTAATCAGCCGGAACCCTTTTGCCTTTTCCTTTAATGATTCGATGCAAAGTTAAGCTTTAAAATCTGAATCACAAAGATTTTTGCATTTTTTTCTATTTTGCCGGGGATGGGGATGGGGAAAAAAGTATTAAAAACAGGTTATGAATGATTTTTGGCTCTTTTTTGCACGATTCTGCTCCTTGCTTTCCTTGCTATACCCTTATCTTTGTGGTACAGAACCAAGAATACATTAATCAGTGCAAATGGCTAAGAAAATTAGCATTATGATGTATTGTCGGATGAGAAGTGGAATTGCCGGTAAATGAAAACCACCGAAGAAATTCAATATGGTGGAAAGAAAACATATTAACCATAAAACAATTCATTATTAGAAAATATGAATATGAAAATTTATGCAGTTTTAGTATTAGTCTGTTTGATGACGAAACTTAACGCCAGAAGTCATGACAAAGTCGTGTTATTGGAGAATCCGGTTCCCGTTTCTTCTGTGAAGAATATAACAGGTTTCTATGGAGGACGCATGAAGTTGAACCGTGATATTTATCTGAAGAATTTTCCTATAAACAGATATGTGGATTTTATCGTGGAACGACAGCATATCCAGTGGGACTGGACAAAAGCCGAACAACATGGCAAATGGATTGAATCCGCCTATTTGTCGGCTATTCAGGGTGGTGATGATGAACTGTTATCGAAGGCTCATGCTGTATTGAAACGTATTATTGACTCACAGGAAGATAATGGTTATTTGGGAGCTACGGCCCGGAGTTATCGTTCTGGCAAAAGACCTGTCAGGGGTATGGATGCCTATGAATTATACTTTGTTTTTCATGCCTTTATGACAGTATACGAACAGACTGGAGATGAAGAGGCACTGGTCGCTGTTGAAAAGTTGGCAGATTATTTTTTGAAATATTTTGGTCCCGATAAGTTGGAATTTTGGCCTTCGGATTTGCGGGCACCGGAGAATAAGCGCAAACGGGTGGATGCCTTGTCTGATTTTGCAGGGCATGGAGTACATTATTCATGGGAAGGAACATTGCTTTGTGACCCTGTCGCACGGTTATATGAACTGACCGGAAAGAAGAAATATTTGGATTGGAGCAAATGGGTCGTTGACAACATTGACAAATGGAGCGGTTGGGATGCTTTTTCCCGATTGGATTCTGTGGCAGACGGCACATTGGGGGTTGACGAACTTCAGCCTTACGTGCATTCACATACGTTCCAAATGAATTTTATGGGTTTTCTTCGCCTATATCGTATTACAGGCGACAAGTCTTTGTTCCGTAAAGTAGAGGGAGCGTGGGAGGATATCCACAAGCGCCAAATGTATATTACCGGTGGAGTCAGCGTGGCTGAACATTATGAACACGGCTATGTAAAACCGGTATCGGGGAATGTGGTTGAGACTTGTGCCACAATGTCATGGATGCAACTTACGCAGATGTTATTGGAACTGACCGGGGAGTCTAAATATGCGGATGCAATGGAACGTTTGATGATGAATCATGTATTTGCCGCTCAAGATTGCGAGACTGGTACTTGCCGTTACCATACAGCCCCGAACGGAACGAAGCCCGCTAGTTATTTTCACGGTCCTGACTGCTGTACGGCAAGCGGGCACCGTATCATTTCCATGTTGCCCACTTTTATGTATGCGGAAAGAGGTAAGGAGTTTTTTGTGAACCAGTATCTGCCGTCCCATTATATAGGAAAGGATTTCGCTTTTCAGATTTCCGGTAATTATCCGGAGGCGGAGAATATGGAGTTGACCGTCCTTTCAGAGAAGGCTGTTGACAGGGTGTTGAATCTGCGTATTCCCAGTTGGTGTAAGGCTCCTCGGGTATCTGTAAATGGGAAAAATGTGATAGGCGTGGAACCGGGGACTTATTTAAAAATATCCCGTAAATGGTCTAAAGGGGACAAGGTTAGTATTGTCTTTCCTATGGAGGAAAGGTGGGTGATGCGTGAACACCATAGCAAATACACTACTTATACACTTCCCAGGGGAGAGATTATGTATAAAGAAGAACCGACGGACAGAATTCCATACGCTTTTCTACGTGGTCCTATGGTTTATTGCTTGGATATGGTGTGGAACAAACAACTTTGTAACGATGATGTGGACTTGGCAAAGGATATACGATTGAATGTAAGCGTTAAGCCATCTGTGGTGGATAAGCCTTATGCCAATATGGTAGGACCTGTTTATCGTACGAAAGCATTGTATAAAGGAAGTGAAGTGGAAGTCTTGCTCACACCGTTTGTTGACATCGGGCAATGGTTCCGTCCGTCCGGACAGAAACCGGAAAAGAATGCAGAGATGTTTACTTACGGTATTTGGTTGTATAAGGAATAGGTGTTTAGTCTCTTATAAAAAGCATGTGGGGTGTAAGAAACAGACTATGTTATCATTTTAATCTTAAAAAATATTACCCATGAACAGAATGAAATTATGTTTGCTGGCTGTATTAACCTTTGGCCAAGGTATGGCCGAGGCTGCATTTCGGGATAATCCTACCGAAATGACGACTTCTATTGTAAACCCGAGTTTTGAAGACGGGGCGACGGGTTGGGCAAATGCCGGCTTTTGGACACAGACGAATGATTCACCGACAGGAGAAGGATGGACGAAGGATGGCAAGATTTATATGGAACGGTGGGTTGCTGATTCCCAAACGTTGCCTGATGCTGATTTGCACCAAGTCGTTTCGGAACTTCCGGTCGGTGTGTTTAAGGTGGTTGTCGATGCGCATGCCGTGAATCAAAAGGGGGAACCGGAAGTTTGTCAAGGAGCTTTCCTGTATGCCGGACGGCATGAAACGTCTGTCCATAAGGGTGGTGAATACCAACTTCGTGCCGTAGCCGTGAATGGCACATTGGAAATCGGGTTCAGGCTGAAAGGTACGGATGCCAATTGGGCAGCGGTCGACCATTTCCGTCTGTTGTATGAAGGACACGATGTGGAGGCTTATAAAGAGGAACTGGACATCCTGTTGGCTGTGGCAGAGGAAGGCGCGGCACAGGAAAACTGCCATAACCTGACGAGTCTTCGCAAGGCGATTGAAACAGCAAAGGAAACAGGGGATTCGGTGGATGAGTTAGTAGCCGCACTGCAAGGATTGGATGCAGCTATCAATGAATACGACCGGTTAGCTGTGCAGTATGGGGCTTTTGAACGGGCGTTGCTCAATGCGAAGAAACTGTATGACGGCAGCGATTATGCCGGAAAATCATTGTTTGGAAAAGTGATAGAGGAACTTGAACCTTTGGCTGACAATCCGGAAGGGCAAGATTTGATGGAGGCGGTTTCCAGATTGGAGAAAGCCACACAGGACTATCTGGACACCCGTCCGTCCAATTGGATGACTATCCGTAACGGGGCTTTATGGGTGGACGACCGAGGTGAGCCGGTACAGGCTCACGGAGCAGGTTTCTTGCAAGTCGGCGACACGTGGTACATGATAGGCGAAGACCGTAATAATACATGGAATCCAGATGTGAACATGTATTCAACCAAAGACTTCGTGCATTGGAAGTTTGAGCGTAAGATCATTAAGAACGGTGTGACGCACCCGTCTTTGGGGAATGGCCGTTTCATCGAGCGTCCCAAACTTATGTATTGCCGTAAGACGGGAAAGTATGTCGTGTGGTGCCATTGGGAACAAGGGAACTACGGGGCTTCCGAAGCTGCTGTTTTCTATTGCGACTCCGTGAACGGGGATTATAAGTTCCATTGGGCAGGACGTCCGTTGGGGGTCAAGTCGCGGGATTGCAATGTCTTTGTGGATAATGACGGTACGGCCTATTTCATATCCACCATCGAGGAGAACCAGCATTTGGGGCTTTTTAGGCTGTCGGACGATTATTTAAGTGCGGTGGAATATACGGAACTGTTTAAGTGGCAGTCGCGCGAAGCACCGGCCATCGTGCGCCATGGCGATACCTATTTCATGATGTTTTCGGCCTGTTCCGGTTGGGATCCGAACCAAGCGACTTTTTCTTATTCCAAATCGCTTACTTCCGGATGGTCTTCGCGTGCAAATATCGGTAATTCTATTGCGTATGACACCCAGGCGGCTTCTGTCCTGACGGTTACCGGTTCCAAAGGCACGTCGTATGTGTATGTCGGCGACCGTTGGCAAGACCCGGGATTGGCTGAATCCAAGACCATCATGTTCCCTATATCTTTTAATGGAAATTCCATCGTATTCGATTATAAGCCCCAGTTTGATTTGGATTTGTCCACGGGGCAATGCCGGGATGTCGCGCAGTCATGCTACGTCCCGAAAGACAAATGGAAAGTGAGGGCATTCAGCAGCCAGGAGACCGGCTCGGAGAACGGAGCGGCAGCCAATGCCATCGACGGGAACCTACAGACGAAATGGCACACCCGGTATAGCGGAGGCGTGGCACCGGCTCCCCACCACATCGAGGTTGACATGGGAGAAGAACATGAGATTGCCGGTTTCCTTTGTGCTCCGCGCATGGACAATTCTTCCAATGGCTTGGTGCGTGACTATATGTTCTTGGTAAGTACCGATGGAGAACAATGGGAGGCTGTCTCCGGAGGCACGTGGTTGCCTTATTATGCCGGGGTTTATTTTGAGCCTGTCAAGGCTCGTTATTTCCGGTTGGTGGCATTGGCGGGGCAGTATGCCAGCATCTCTGAAATCGATATATTGCAAGAGGCACCGGATTCTTTTGCACCTGCATCGGTGAATGGATCATGGCGTTTGGGAGAAAGCTCTCCTTTTTATAATACAAATCCGACGGTACGTAAAAGGAGTACCGTGACCCTTACGGCCAAGACCGGGAGTTCTGGTGGAAGTTGGGCTTTCTATGGTCCGGACGGGGAAATGGGACATACAAACGAATACCGGATTGATAAAGTGTCGGATGAGAACGTGGGCGTTTATACCTTTATATATAGCGACCAGTATTGCCAAAGTGCCAAAGTGGATTTCCAATTATCTATCCGTGGGACGGATGTGGAAAGTGTCGAATCAGGCTTGGCGGTGGTGGATACGAAGTATTACACGTTACAAGGTATGGAAGTGTCCGAGCCTTCCGGAAAAGGCATGTATGTCGTGAAAACCTGTTATGGCGACGGGAGCGTGAAAGTGGAAAAGAAATTGTTGGACTAAAGGTTGGAAAGCGATGAAAATCAGTAGCGTGCTTGCAGGCATGGCCATTCTGGTGGCGGCTTCCGGTAACGGAAGGGCCGAGGTTTTGCCTTACATGCCTTTAAAAGGAGATTTTGGCGGGGCAAACGTGACGGATGTCGAGGGTTTCATTCCGAATATCGGTGATTATACGTTGCAAATGTCTGTTCCGGCCGGATGTCCGGTAGGAATTGCTTTTGGCAATGTGGAACATACGATGGAAGACGGCGGTATGTTGCGTGTAGCCTGCCACGACGGCACAGCCTATGTGTTTGAGAATGGGTTGTACAAGAAGAAAGTGGCGGTAAAGCCACAATACACCCTTTCGGAAACCAACGTCATACGTAATGGCAGTTTCGAGGAAGTGGAAACGGACTTTTCGGGCGGTCGTTGGCAACCGGACGTGTGGGAAACATGGGACGGAGGCAAGCCAACCTGGGGAGGAGAAACCGGCAAGACGAACGTGAGGGAAAACCCGTCCTACCGGAGTGACGGTTTGAAGTCTTTGGTCATGCATAGCGAAAGCCGTTACCTGATGCAGCAGTTGGAACCGGAGGCGTTGAAACCGAACACGGCCTATTTGTTGACTTACGATTACTGGACTTCCGAAGGATATGGCAATGGCAATGCGGCCTACCGTATATTGTTAGGTACCGACCGTTGCAAGGGCGATATTGCGGATTTGCAAGGGCATGTCACACCGGCAGCCGGTATGGGCAAGGGCAGCTATGCTTTGCTCATACAGACCCCGGAGGTATTGCCGGAAAATGTATGGTTCTCTTTGTATCGGGCTGAGTCGAAAGTCGATTGGATTGACGATATTGAACTGGTGGAAGTGGACACGGAAACGAAAGGCATTGAAGGACAAGTAAGCAATGTGGTTTACTTGGGGGGATATGCCTTTGCGCCAGACAATCTTGTATTGAGTGACGGCCATAGCATGGAGATGACGGATTATTTGGTGAATGCCGGTTTCTCGGACGGGACATTTGCGGGCAACGCCCCTGTGGGCTGGACGCTTTCCTTTTCCGCACAGTCTAAAATCAGTACGGGGGAGAAAGGCGGGGGGATTATTCCTGGCGGACAAAACCATTGGCAATTGTGGACCGGCAGCGGTGGAATGGACGGAAAGGCCAGTCAGGCCGTAAGCGGTCTTCCAAACGGGAAATACAGTGTAAAGGCCGCAGTGTCTTCATCCTTTAATGGCAAAGTGCAACTTTTTGCAAACGAGGGCAGGACTTCCGTCCTGTCTGGCAATCCTAAAATATATGAAACTTCGGGAATCGTGTTCAACGGTACGCTTGAATTGGGATTGGAAGTGGATGCAAGCGGAAGCCCGACAATAGACATGGATAATTTCGAGCTGACCTATTGCGGAAACGACCGGGAAGGATATATGAAGATAATGAAAGGCATGCTCGAGGAAGCGAAAGCCGATACGCTCGTCATGGTTTCCGGTGCGGATGACTTGCCCGGATTTAATAATCTTGGCGCATATCGCCGGGCTATCGATGCGGCCGAGTCGCTTGAAGAAGACGCTTCTGCCGGGAGGTTAATCGAAGTTGTCGGCTTGTTGGACGCTGTGATGAAGGAATATGATGGCATTGTGGCCGAATATAAGGTCTTAAAGGATGCTTTCAATCGTTTGGAACAAATTGTGGAAACATCGGATTATGCCGTCAAAGACCGTTTCTTGCAGACGTTGGCGGAAGCACATGCTTTATATGAAAGCAAGGAAGACCGGCGGGAGGAAATAGCTCCCATGTTGGATCGGATAACGGCAGACCAGAAGGAATTGGTGGCTCATGCCGATTTGAAAGCCGCGATAAAGAAAGCCCAAGCCATGTTGGACAAATCCGACTATCCGGGCAGGCAGGATTTTGTGGATGCCATAGCCGGGGCACAGGCTGCCTACGATTCGCCGGTAGGGAAAGACATGTCGGTCGTGATGAAGGAACTCCGCATGGCACAGGCACGGTATTATGATTCCCAGTACACCCGTCCGGCGATGGCACAGACGGTAAGTGAGGTGGACTATGGCTTGGGGAATGGAGTGGAGAAATATGTGCTCCGTGTGGACGGGCGTCCTTTCTACATGACCAATGTGCAGGTCCGTTTGGACAAGCTTTACGGTTATGAAGGGTGGAACGACAGTGAGCTTGAAGCCGTGATGGAACAGGCGGCATCGGATGGTTTCAACACGGTGTCCATTCCGGTTTTCTGGCGGGAGGTGGAACCAGAGAAGGACCTTTTCGACTGGCGGATTTTGGACAAGTATATGGGGTGGTGCAAGAAATATGGCATGAAGATGGAGCTTCTGTGGTTCAGCTGGAGCAGTGGCGGCCGTGTGCAATACCTTTGGAACTGCAACGGACGGAAGGAACTGCGTACGCCGGATTATGTATGTTCCATCGATGGCACATCCGAGTTTAATATGCTCCAAAAAACTTTTGAATATTCGTTGGATTGGCGCGACACGGACCTGCGCGACCGTGAACGTTACGTGCTGTCCCAAGTGATGGAGCATGTGGCCCTTTGGGATGCCAACAACGGGGCACCCCATGTCGTGGTGGGAGTACAGTTGGGCAACGAGGCCCGAGGGCATGGCGGCAATCCGGCCACACCGGATGAAATCATCAATTATTACCATCACGTGGGGGCTGCCGTGAAGGAATCCAAGTACAAAGTCTGGACACGTTTGAATTGCGTGAGTTACGAAACGAGTGGACGGACTTCGGCCAACGAAAGAAAACGCAATAGCGGAGGGACGAACATAGACTTTGTAGGTATTGACATTTATGGCACGAATGCCTCAAAGGTAAAAGGAAACATGGACGGGCAGTTGGGGACGAACGGGAAGAATTTCCGTATGATTATGGAGATAGATGCCAAGGATGCCAACTCGCCTGTTTACCAGATGGCGGCCTTGGCCGGTGACAAGTCGTTCGATTACTATAATTATTGTGTGGTGGACGGTAATGCCCTTTATGGGGCGGATGGCCATAAACTGGTAGAACGCGGGCACATCGGAGAAGTGCGCCAAAGGAACAAAATGCTGAACTTGGCCAACCAGGACATTGCCGTCAAATCGCACGGGAAAGGTTTATACGTCTATAATTATGCAGGAAACTCAGTGTCTACGGAAACCGGTCTTGAAGGCATTTCCTTCCTTCCGTCTTCATCGCGGGTCCAGGCTGTGGCTGTGCGGCATAGTGCCCATGAGATATTGCTCCTTTCCACGGCCCGGGGGACTTTCGTGTTGCCGGCCACCATGAAAGTTACGGATGTCTCTTTCGGCTATATGGATGAAGAAGGACGGTGGGTACGCGAAACCGACGGGGAAGTCGTAAACAGGAAAGTCACGTTGGACGGAACGGCTTGCGTGCGTTTGGAGATAGGTGAAGAAGGCACGGGGGAGGAATCATACGTGGTGAACCCCGAGTTCAACAACAGTTACATGGTGGACGGGGCACCTTATGGTTGGACGAATACGACCCATGCGTCGACCTCTAAGATCAGTGTGGAAGCCAAAGGCGACGGGACTGTGATAAAAGGTAACGAGAATCATTGGCAGTTGTGGCACGGTGGTGGCCTTGACGGCAAGATAATGCAGGTGGTCACGGGTTTGCCTGAGGGGCGCTACCGCTTGTCTGCCGGTCTGGTATGTTCCTTTGGTGGCGGAAGCATCCGGCTTTTTGCCGGGGATGCGGAGGCGTCCGTGCGTAACGGGGCTTCTGCCTTTTATGAAGTGGAAGCAGAGGTGAATGGAGACGGTAGCCTGCCCATAGGGTTGGACATCAAGACAGACGGAGGACAGACCACCATTGAGTTTGACCATGTGAAACTTGTTCCGGTGGGTTCGGGGATTTTCGGCTTGACGGATTCCGGCGCGGCCCCACAGGACTTTGAGGTGTACACCCTTCAAGGCATCCGTGTGAAATCGGGGAACGGCATGCCGGAAGAAGCCGTTGAAGGGTTGCCGCGAGGTGTCTATATAGTGAAAGGCAAAGCAAGTAATACTAAAATAATGTTTCGTGAATAGGTAATTAGTTTTGTTGAGTGCCAACGTGCTTCTTTCTTTCATGTCGTGGAGCGTTTGAATAGCTTATGGCATCGGGAAACAATGCACGTTGGCTTTTTATAATACATGACAACATATATGGATTTCAGGTTGGGGCATTTGCATGCAATTATGGGAGGTTATAGATGTAAGCTTATTTTTTCATTGGCGTTGGCGATGTGTACGGTTACGGTCTTGCCTCAGAACCCGGCAAGTGTTTTCATCGCGGCCGGGCAGTCCAATGCAGAGGGGAGGGCGACAGTGGAAGACCTTCCCGTATACCTTAAGGATTTCTCTTACGGCCATCTCCGTTACGCTTTTGTACGTTCCGCGCAGACGGGCAAGTTTGGTGATTTCAGGTTTGGGGATACTTTCGCCTTTTGCGATGTGACGAACTATTTCATAGACCGGGCCATGGATGCCGATTTCTATGCCATCAAATGTACCTACGGAGGGACATCCATTGCTCCCGGCGCGACTGAGCCTGGCAAACCTGTATGGTATGCCGGTAGGGAATGGCTCAGGAAGAACAAGGCCCACAGTGATGCCCATGGGGGAATGTCGTTGGCTCTTTCGCTTACCGAAGGTTTTGCCAAGTGTGCAGGGACGACCCTGTCGAAATTGCCTGGCGGTTATGATGTGAAGGCCATCATGTGGCATCAGGGGGAGAGCGACCGTACCAAGGCCGGGGATTATTATCGGAATTTCAAGGAAATGATCACGTTCATGCGCGAACGGATATATGCCGTGACCGGTAAGGAAAAGGATAAGACATTGCCGTTCATATTCGGGACTGTACCCCATGCTTCCCGCCAATATGACCCGCTTGTGGAGGCGGCTCAACTTCAGGTGGCCCGGGAGTTGCCCAATGTCCATGTCATTGACTTGAGCGATGCCGGGCTACAGGCCGACGGGTTGCACTTCGACGGGGCATGGACGGAATATGTCGGTAAGCTCATGTTTGACAAGCTAGTCGGGTTAGGGCTTGTAGATGCTCCTCCGGCAGGTGCGTCCCGTCCGCCGGTTGCCAATGGGGTGGACAGTCTTTTGACATGGCACTATCCCCAAATCCCAAATGGCAAGGCGGTTGTAATATGTCCCGGGGGGGGATATGGGCATCATGCCATGGGGCATGAAGGGAACGAAGTGGCCGAATGGCTTGCCGGAAAAGGTTACTTGTGTGTTGTCCTCAAATACCGTTTGCCCGGCGGGCAAAGCAACATTCCCCTTGACGATGCCCGGGATGCCATACGCCTGTTACGCGGCAAGTCCGATGAGTTGTGTATAAGTCCTGACCGTATCGGTATCATGGGATTTTCTGCCGGGGGACATTTGGCCGCAAGCGTGGCCACGTTGGGCGATAGCTTGGGCAGGCCGGATTTTCAAATCCTGATGTATCCGGTCATATCGATGTCGCCGGAAATAACGCATTGGGGCACACGCAACCATTTGATAGGCATGGATGCCCCGTTTTTATTGGCAGAACGCTATTCGCTTGAAAGGCAAGTGGACGGGAAGACGCCTCCCGCCATCATCATACTTTCGGCAGATGACCCTGCCGTCAGTCCTGAGAACAGTTTGCGCTATTTCAATGCCCTTAGGGAAAATCATGTCCCCGTGTCCATGTTCATATACCCCGATGGCGGCCATGGATGGGGGATGAAGGACTCTTTTGCTTATAAGGGCCGGTGGATGTACGAACTGGAAAATTGGCTTGAGGGTTTGGATGTGAATGAATGATGTTGCATAGTGGGCCGGAATGTGGCCGTATGGTAAATCAATTTAAGGATATGAAGAAGTTTATAGTGAGTTTTTGTGGACTGTTGTGTTGTGTGTGGCCCGGCCGGTTGTCGGCGCGTGGCATGGCTTTCGTCTTGCAGGCCGGGAGGGCTGCCGGTGTGGAACTGTCCCCGTCCGAGAAGCCCGTGGTGCATACGGCGTTGTCGATTTTGCAGCGCGACGTACGGGCGGTCTTGGGCGATTCCCTGCGGATTTTGCCGGCAGGGGGAGACATCGTGGCCGGTACGGTCGGCGAGGGTGGTCTTGTCGAGAAAACGGGGGCTGACCTTGATGCCTTGGAGGGGCGGAAACAGGCTTTCCTTTTGTCGGTACTCCCCGACGGGCGGCTGCTTGTGGCCGGAAGCGACAGCCACGGCACGGCATACGGCCTGATGGAAGTGTCGCGGCTATTGGGTGTCTCGCCGTGGGAATGGTGGGCGGATGCCACTCCCGAGACTCGTACGCACTTTGAATTGCCTGCGGGCTACCGTGATTTGCAATTCCCTTCCGTGGAATATCGGGGCATCTTCATCAATGACGAGGATTGGGGACTGATGCCGTGGAGCAGCACCTGTTACGAACCTTGGCATAAGAAAGGGCGCATCGGGCCGCGCACGAACGAGCGCATTTTTGAGTTGCTCCTGCGCTTGCGGGCCAACCTCTATTGGCCTGCCATGCACGAATGCACCGAGCCATTCTTCCTGACGGACGGGAACCGCGAGGTGGCCCGGCGGTTCGGAATTTATATCGGTGGTTCGCACTGTGAACCGATGGCATCCAGTACGGCCGGGGAATGGCGTAGGCGAGGGAAAGGAGATTATGACTATGTACGCAACCATGCGGCAGTGCGCGATTTTTGGGAAGATCGTGTGAAAGAAGTGGCCGGGCAGGAAATCTTCTATACCATCGGGATGCGTGGCGTGCACGACGGGCAGATGCAGGGAGCCAAGACCGTGGACGAACAGAAGGCCGTGTTGGAGCGGGTCATCCGCGACCAAAGGGATTTGCTGCGGCAGCACGTGGATTCCGACGTGACGGCGGTGCCGCAAGTGTTCATTCCCTACAAAGAGGTGTTGGAGGTCTACCGTGCAGGGCTTCAGGTGCCGGAGGATGTCACCCTGATGTGGTGTGATGACAATTACGGTTATATCCGGCACTTCCCCACGCCTGAGGAACGTGCCCGGAAGGGCGGCAACGGGATTTATTACCATGTGTCGTATTGGGGGCGTCCGCACGACTACCTTTGGTTGGGCACTTTCAGCCCGGCCTTGCTTTTCCAACAGATGAAACTGGCGTACGACCGTGGCATCCGGAAAGTGTGGGTGCTCAACGTGGGTGACATCAAACCGGCTGAATACCAGACGGAATTGTTCCTCGATATGGCGTGGGACATGGACAAGGTGGCCGCAGAAGGCGTGTCTGCCCATTTGGAGGGATTCCTGTGCCGGGAGTTTGGCCGGAAGGCCGGGAAAGCCCTGCGTCCGGTCATGGAGGAGCATTACCGTCTGGCATACGTCCGCAAACCGGAGTTTATGGGCAATACGCGCGAGGAAGAGCGTGACCGGGCTTACCGCGTGGTGAAGGATTTGCCTTGGAGCCGCAGGGAGATACAGGAACGCTTGACGGACTACCGGGAGATTTCCGACGAGGCCGGGCGGTGGGCTTTACGTGTGGATGCCGGTCGCCGGGATGCTTACTACCAGTTGGTGCAGTACCCTGTGCAGGCGGCTGCGGAGATGAACAAAAAAATGCTTTACGCCCAACTGGCACGCCACGGTGAGGCCGGTTGGAATTTGAGCGACATGGCCTACGACAGTATTGTGGCCTTGACGCGGCGGTACAATGAAGGCATAGCCAATGGCGGGAAGTGGAACGAGATGATGGACTATCGTCCGCGCCGTTTGCCGGTGTTCGAGCCTGTGAAGCGTGAGGCTGTGCAGGATGCTTTGCCGGAAGGACGTGAGGTCCTGTTCCGTTGGAACGGGAATGAGTGTAGCCGTGGTTGTTACGTGGCATGCGAGGGCCTGGGCTATGAAGGGAAGGCCGTCCATGTGAAGAAAGGCACTGAGCTGTCGTTCGATTTCAACCTTTCCGGACAGGATTCCGTGGAGGTGGAGGTCCGTCTGCTGCCCAACCATCCGGTGGAGGGGAACCGCCTGCGTTTCCTCTTGTCGTTGGACGGGACGGATTCCGCTCCGGTTGGCTATGAGACCCTGGGGCGTAGCGAGGAGTGGAAAGAGAATGTGCTGCGGAACCAGGCCGTCCGCCGCGTCGTGTTGCCGCTCGGGGGGAAGCGGAAGCACCGGCTTGCTGTCCGTGCATTGGACGAAGGCGTAGTCTTGGACCAGGTGATGCTGTACCTTCCGTAAGGAGCAGCAGGCAAGCTGTGGCATGAAACAGCGTGGGGCCGTCCGGCGGTATTGCCGCAGGCGGCCCCTTTCCGTTTGCCTTTCAGGATGGATTCTTCTGCCGTTTTTGCCGTTTTGCTATCAAAATGACAGTAAAATCCCGGTTGGGCAGGCCGGAATCTTCGTGTTCTACATCTGTTTTAGGGAGGTCGGGAAGGCTTTTTGGATACATCCTTTTACCATTCAGCCCTGTTTTTTACTTATTTTAAGCAAAAAGGCGAACCGTTTTCAGCCAAGCGATTTTTCGTTTGGCGCAAGAAACATTTTTTTTCTCCGCATGTCGTGCGGATTTTCTCTGCATGTCGGTCCGAAACCGGACTGAAAGCGAGTCATGACCTCCCTGAATCGTTGATTTTTTCTTCTGTATGAAGAGTTTCCGCTTGTCCCGGACGGATGCCAGTTTGTCGTGCCATTCCGCTTGTTTGCTTACGTGCCCGTGGTTCATGGGCGCAGGTTGCGGTTTTCCGGGTTGCTTTATGGCAGCCGGGACCCCCTTATGGCTCGCAAACAGTTTCTTTTACACTGCGCGAGAATCGCATATTTCCGTTCTTGTCCCGTGCAGGGTATGAATAAAGGATTCTCGTGAGGCCATGGGTGGCATATTGTCAAAATGAAAGCATCCTTTTCGAGGATGCTTTCAAGTTATTTTCCATCTGCATGGACGATTGCTGGGCTGTTCCGTTTATTCTTCAAAGATGCAGACTTGCCTGATGCCGATGCGGCATCCCTTGCTGCCGTAAATCTTCTTTGACTTGTCGGTCCATACGGGACTGATGCCGGTCACTTCCACGCAAAGCATATAGCTGTCCATAGGCATGTGGGGCGTGATGGCGCGTATGCCCGTGTCGGGGTATTTGCTGTAAAAGTCCACGAGTGAGGAGTAGAGCGTGTCTTGTCGGGCATTCAGGATGCTCACACGGGCATACCCTCCATGTGGGCCGGCTTCTCCGATGAGGGCTGCGTGGGTGCCTTTGAACTTCATTTCCAACGTGCTTCCGCGCGTGTCGGACAGTATGGCCCCGTTTTCCTTTTTCCAGTTGTCAGGGCACGGCCCGTCCGCAGGAGACACAATCTTGCCGCCTTTCAGGGCATCCGTGGGCCGGAGCGTGCGTATGTCCCATGCTTGCCAGTATTCGGGAATGGATATTCTTGTGCCTTCCGTCAGCAGGGGCATCCACACGTAAGTGGCGGCAGAAGCCTGATGGGGATACGACCAACGGTCGCCCATGAACAACGGAATGGTGTCGTTGCCGCGCCGAAGGGGGAAAACGAAAGTGGTCTGCGAGTTGTAGGTGAGGCTGCCTTCCGGGCAGAACAGGCCGCGTCGCGTCCACGGGCCTTCTATCCGTGGGGCGGTGAAGTAGAAATTGTCGTTCTTCTCCCAACTGGTCAGGTTCGAATAGAGCAAGTAGTATATGCCATCCTTTTTGAACATGGCAGGGGATTCGCCGGAGTCCTTGACGTGGGCCACTTCCGTTTCCACGGAGCGGTAATCGTCGCTCAGGCGGTAGATGGGGCCGTGGTGGATGAGCAGGTAACCCTTGCCGTCGGTGTCTTGGAACGTGCCCATGTCCCAACGCTTGACAGGTTTCCCTTGATAGAGCAACGGGCCTTGCAACTGGTAGTCCCCGTCGATGGTCTTGCATGTGGCGTAACCGATATACGGGTCTTTGTATCCCATGTCGTCGGCGTGCATGAACATGACGTATTCCCCCGTCTTGGGGCATTTCATGACCTTGACACGCTCGCCCACGCGGTTGGGGCCGAGGATGCCGTCCGGTTGCACCCGCAAGACCACGTTCTCGAATTTCCAGTTGACCAGGTCATCGGAAGAGTAGCAGGAAAAGCCCGGGAAGGCATTGCTCTTGTCCGACTTCCATTCGCCGAACAGGTAATAACGCCCGTCCTCTTCCACGATGCAGGCACCATGGGCGTTGACGATGCCGCCCCGGTCGTCGAACCACGGGATGCCGTTGACTATCGCCGTGCCCGTACTTTGGCCGAAACAGGTTGTTTCGGTGTCTTGGACGGTCTGTGGGTCAATATGCCGGATGTATTTGGACAACCGGGGCACTTTTTGGGACAAAGCCTTGGCGGCAATGGCCGCAAAGACTTTGCTCCCCCATATATTAAGATGGGTGTTGTCTACCTTGCCTTGCGGTAAGGAAGGATATCGTCCGGGCGGTATCCACATGAACAGTTTTTTAGATAGTTCCGGTCCCATTTCCGCGACCTGGTCGTGGGTCAGCTTGGCCATGTCCACGAACGGCACGTCCATTTCGTGGGCTATGCGGCGAGGTGACAAGAGGTATTCACCGTGTGTGTCCACCAGTGTGTTGCCCTCTTTTTCATAAATGTATTGGTGAGGTGTCTCCGGAGTAGGTGGGTAATTACGCCTTACGATGGAGTTCATCAGGACGGGATGAGCCCCTTTCTCACGGGTTTCACGCACGAACCGTCTCAAATTTTCATCGAAAGAACCTCCGGGCACAGTGTGTAATGCCGTATCGGTTTTCTCATCGTTGTGTCCGAATTGTATAATGACATAGTCTCCGGCTTGCAGTCGGTCGAGTACGGCCTGCCATCGTCCTTCACGGATGAAGCTTAAGGAACTGCGTCCGCATGCAGCATGGTTTTCTACACGGATGCGTCCGTTGAGGAAACAAGGTAACATTTGGCCCCATCCCCGTTCCGGACTTCCGGAAGCTGTGCTCCGGTCTGCCATGGTAGAGTCTCCAATCAAAAAAATGGTAACCGCCTTCTCTTTCAGGGTGAAGGCGGAAAAGAACAGGAATGCGAGGCATGAAAAGATAAGTTTGTATTGCATATTGTGGGTTGATGTAAGATTCGTGTATGTATCCCCGAGAAAGTGGCGAAACTTTCTTCGGGGATATTGCAGGTAGGTTAATATTGGTCTTCTCCGAGGCCACCGGGACCGCAAATGCCGAGGGGCACCAACTCAATGTAATCGAGATGGAAGACTCCTCTTCCGGTCGGGGTGAACACCGAACGTATGCGCATGGTATGGGGGGTATTTGCCTTTATGTTCACGTTGCAAATTTTGCGGCGCAGCGTAGCCCTCAGGTTATAAAGGAGAGTACATTTGGCGGCACTGTATTGGGGGCCGCTCGTACCGTCGTTGCCGGAATAGAGGCTC
This sequence comes from Paraprevotella sp., assembly GCF_986071375.1. Taxonomy (NCBI): domain Bacteria; kingdom Pseudomonadati; phylum Bacteroidota; class Bacteroidia; order Bacteroidales; family Prevotellaceae; genus Paraprevotella; species Paraprevotella sp. Next base: position 131,646 of record NZ_CFQRNQ010000007.1, read on the forward strand.
TTAGGGCCACAGTAGTAACCGTTGTTTTTCATGACCCTGGCATTTTCTTCCAGTTCTTCGGAGGTATATATTCCATTGGCATTCTCTTCAGAGTTCCGCCACCCGTTCCATCCGTTGTAAAGCCCTCCGATGATGGGGCTGTCCCCTTCTTCGCGCATATCCAACGGTAGTCCCTGGGGTACATTGTCCACGTACATCTGCACGATGCCCCGGTCGGGCATGCTGCCGTATCCCAAACGCAGTTCATACGTGCCCGGGGGGACGTTGGGAAGTTGGAACGTCAAGTCGTATGTTCCTAAGATGCTGACACAATCGTCGAATGCGGAAGTCATGCCTATTTTAGGGCGTTGGGCGAAAAATATGGCGTTCTCGTTCATTTTGAGTCCTTTGATGTAGTTGGAGGGAATGTAGTAGTTGTATCCTCCACCTTCTGTCCCGTTTTCCGTGTTGTCGTATGAGCCGTATGGCTGTGTCACGTTGCCGCATAACCTTATTTTATTGTTTGTCAGTTCCGGCCATACGGTGTAGAAATCGATTCTCATCCGCGTGTTCATGACATTGTTGCGCATGGTCTCGTCGTAGGCCAATACGTCGTCCACGTAATAATAGGCTACGTTGAGTGAAAAGTTGTCGGCATCGGGGAGGGACAAGTGTGCACCGCGTACCCGTTGGCCGGAGTTGTAAATGCTAGCCACGCTATGATTGATGTAGAAGTCCGTGGGATGTTCCACGGCAGGGTCTACGGTCGAATATACTTTTTCCAGTTTGATGGTGGAAAAGTCGAGCAAGGTGCTGATCCATTCGGTGGGATTGGCATATTGGGTGTGCACCCCCCAACAGTTTACCAGTTTGGCCGTGCTCTCGAAGAGCCGGTCGAGGATATGGTAGGAAAGGAACATTTTGAGCGGGTTGTGCCGGTCGGTCAGGGAATGCTTGTTCCAGAACAGTTGTTTATAGGTCTTACCTTCGGGGTTTTCCGGCACCGGTTTGTTTAATCCGAATATTTCTGCGGCTGCATGGTCGTCGTACTTTTCTTCTGCCAACCGGTAAAGGGCATCGATTTTCTCCTCCATGGTCATGTCTTCGTTGAAGCGGTCGCTGTATTTTTCATAGAGGACTTCGTCCGGGACAATCAGCAAGGTGAAACCGCTATACCGGTGGTCGGGACGTTTGGCCGTAAAGATGTCCGTGTCGTGGCCACAGACGATATTGGGTTTGAATCGGGGATAGTCCTCCTTCCATATCTCGTAGCTTTCGTCCCGGTATCGAGCCAAAGAATCCAACAGTCCGGTACGCCGGAGGGCTTCATAGAAGATGGAAAACTGGCTATGGTTCTCATCCAATAAAGTGGCTCCCAGACTGGTATTGGGAATCAGCACTTTGTCCACAGGATGTACTACGCCGTTTTCCACGGAGTCGTTTTTAAGTTCGTTGATGATGGCCGCACGCCGGTTGATGATGCTGAGCACCATGTGGTTGGCATCCAATGTGTCGCCGTCGGTCTGTATAATCAAGGGCAGGTCTAACTGGTTGTTTTCCTGTTGGGTCTTTCCTAAATCATAAGTATAGATGATTCGTTCCACCAGACAGGCTTTCAGCAGGGTGTCGCAATAGGAGACGGGAATGTCTTCGACCGAAGCATACCCTTTTTCTTTCAAGAAGGCTTCCACACCGGAGTTTATGGGCGGGAATAGGGTACGTGCGCCCCGGGTACCCAGGAAGTCCAACTTTCCGGCACGCTCCACGATGCGCCTGAAGAGGCTGAAATCTTCCCTGTTTTTCAGGAAGTCGCTCATCATTTCTCCGGTGAAAGTGTAGTAGCTGTCGACCGGCAGGTCGTCTTGGCAACCGGTGAATACGTTTATCTGTGCGGCCAGAAACAGGACTACGCAGCAAGATTTGAATGTTTTGAGCCAGTCTTTGTTCATCTTTTTGGAAGTTTTAAAGCCATTGGCAGAATTAAACAAATGGATGCCTAACGCCGCCAATGGCTTGTTCAACAAGCTTTTGTTATGGCATGGGTTAACGTACCATAACCTTTATGGCTTTCCGTGTCCCATCGTCCATCAGGTCTTGACGGATGTAGATGCCGCGTTGTCTTGGTTCCTTCACGCGCACGCCATCAAGGGTGTACCATGCTGAACTTACTATCTTGGCCTTGCCCTCGGCAGTGACACCGTCGATGGCCGACTCGAAGTCATCCGGCTTGTTGGTATCCCCGTCGCCATAATATAATAATGTAAAGTTGTCGAATACGGCCCAGTCGTTGGCTACAAGACTGTCTTTGCGCACTCCAATCGTGACTGGCTGTCCTGTCTCGGATACATAGAACGAGAAGTCACCGGCATACAAACCTTCTTGGAATGCAAGGTCAGCGCCCGATACGTTGTTTACTATGATGTGGTACAAGGCTTTTGATTCGGGGAAAAGGCTATCCGGCAGGACTTGGTCGCCCGTGGTATATTTGTATTCTCCCATGCCCTCGAAAATGGATGCCAAGGGTTCGTTCCATTTGCCTTCACCGGATTCCGCATATACCAGTGCGTTCTGCGGTTCCTTGCCTTCCCGTCGTGAAAGGGCGGCAGGGATGGCATCGCCTGCACGGTATAATCCGTCGAATGCCAAGCGGTAATATCCTTTAGGCAAGCCGTAAACGGTTTGATGGATGTCGGCCTCTTTCAAGTTGTAGAACTCATAGTTGTTGGCCGACATGGCATATTGGTTCCCGTTTGTAGTCCAACCCTGTATGGTACCTACGGTTTCCCCGTCCCCGTTCACTTCCGAAAAGCTTGGGGATTGCAGCATGGATGTCATGTCAGCCGGGCTGTCGAGTGTTGCTCCCGATACGTCGATGGAAGTCGCTACCATTTTATTGTAAGCCTCATTGATTTCAGCTGTCAATCTTTCAATCTCGTCCATGGATTGCAAGTTTTCCACAGCGGGTACCATTTTTTCGCCGATAAGGGCTTTAAAGGCATCGAACTCCGGGGTGCCGGCAAATTGCTCGTAACTGTAATCTCCGGTACTCATGAATTTGATGTCGTGATAGGTAACCAAGGCATCGAATCTGGTGGCGGCTTCAGTGGCATTCTGAGCTGCCGTGATAGCCTCGTTCAACGCCTTCACATGTTTGCCATAAGATTCTTGCGTCAAGCCCGCAGCTATTGCTTCCCGGGCAGAAGAAATGGCTTCAGTTAGGCTGTTGCGCGCCTCCTGGGTGGTCAGGTCTTCCTGATTGAGCATGCTTTCCGCACTTTCTATCAATGCGTTGATGGCTGAAGTGGCTCCGCTCATGTCGCCTGCACCAAGATATTCGATTTTGAAATTGTCGAAGAACACTCTCGATTCCCACCAACTGATGGCGGAACCTTTTATTTTTATTCCGATACGAAGCTTGCCATCCTGGCCTACATAACAAACCACGCTGTTGAGGTAACAAGTTTCGTCGTTTTCAAACAAGTCTGCCGATGTGGCGGAATTCTTGGTCAGCCATTTGTTTTGGTAGGCAGGGTCGTCAGTCCATGTAATCTGTTCAAATCCATCGGTGCCGGGCAGCGCGCTTTCCTCTATCGGGTAGTCCATGATGTGGCAGAGTTTGGCTTGGGCATCGTTGCCCATCAGGAATGCCAGGATGTCGTTGCTCGTGTCTCCTTCTGTTCCCCAGTTCTCTTTCCAATTGTTTGCATTGGTGATACTGGGTGAATAATATCCTTGCATCGTGATTTTATATGAGCCCTCGGGCAGTCCGTTGATTTCTTGGTACACTTCGCAGTCGCTGTCTTTGGCGTTCCATACTTCTGCCATGCGGTTGAGCTTGCTTGAGAGTTGCCCGCTGCCCGATTTGGTCCATCCGTTGGTGCCGTTGCTGAAATTTGTGTTGGTAAATAGTCCGGTGGCATCGCGGATGCCATCCGGTGATTTCAAGGATTCTGCGACGGCTTCCTTCAATATGCGGTCGGCGCGCGGTTGGATGCTGTCCACCTCGTTGGGGTTGAATGTTTTTTGGCGATAGCTGTCCAACAGTTCGTCTAAATATTTTTCGTAAGGTGGCAAACCGATTTCAGAGTATGGAGATTCATCGTACGCGGTTTCCAGTTCATTGCTTTTGGCTTGCAGGGTCTTGTAAGCTGCAATATCCAAAGCCAAGGAATCCATGCGAAGTTGGACTGATTGGATGATTCCCATCAGGGTTTCGTTGTCCAGTTGCGGGTTATTGGCCGCTTCTTTGGCTGTCTTTATGGTCTCTTCATACTTTTGTTGCCCGTCTTTGCTGAATGTCTCGTTGGCATTTGTGTATTCGGCGTATTTTGTTTCTGCATCTGCAATGTTTTGCTTTAAGACGTCATGTAGGGTTTGTGCTCCTTCTTGGCCCAAGAATTGCAGGGAAAAGTTGTCCACGGCTGTCCATTGGGAATTAGCTCCTTCTACACGGAATCCGACAGTGGCCGTACCACCCACGACGGAGAAGTCCAACGTGGTCGGAGTGAACACTTTGCTTTGGGTGATTTCGGCTTTCTGACGTGATTCGCCCACCAAAGTGCGGGCATACAGGTAACGTCCTTCGGCTTGGGTGTCCCCTTCGTTGATTGGGCAGAATATATAGGCTTTCAGGCGGTATTTTCCATCAGGCAGATTGGTAAGGTTTTGTGTGATAGACCAATCCTTTTGAGGAGAGGAAGGATTCCAACGTTCGAAGAAATTAGAGATTTCCGTGCCGTCGGATGCCGTATGTGAACCGGTCTTACGGGAGAAATTATCTTGTTCATTGGCGGGTTCCCTCCATTTGTCCCATCCTTCGTCGTTGTCCGTAAATGAAGGATTTGCCATCAATTCTGTTACTTCTATAGGGTTGGAGGCGGAAGCGGAACTGTATTTGAAATCCAAGATGTCGGCTTTTAAATCTTCAGTAGCTTTCTCCAGTTCTTCGACAGTTGCCTTTTCACTTTTATAAAGGTTGGCATAATCCGTTATGTCTTGGAAGTTTGCCGCGTCTGCCGCGTCTAACTGGGCTTGTAACTTCTTTTTGGCTTGGTAAATGTCATAGGCAGTTGGTTCCACAAACTTCCAGTCGTATTGTGGATTCACGACACCTTCCGTTCCTTCGATGACTAACGGGTTGACCCCGAAGTCGCCTTCGTTGATTCCGATGTAACATCCGGCATATTGTGAGCTTTCACCATATAGGGGATCTTCATCGGCGATTTTGATGCGGTAAGCACCATTGTCTTGTTTCACGATTTTCCACAGGATGTGTCCTTGTTTGTCATGGTCCACGCAGAGTACAAGTTCGCTGGGAATGTAGAATTCATGGAGCTTGCTGTTCGTCTTCCCCTCCATCATGGACATGCGCCAACCGTATGCGTCGTTATAAGACCCGTCCGTGACGGGACGGCGGCTCAGTTCATAGTCCTGCCCGTAGCTCAGTGTGACCTTCTTTCCCTCTTCGGCCACGATGAGTTCCGTGCCCCAGTTGTTTTTCCAATTGCCATCGCACATGAATTTCCGGGTGGCTACATGGTAGACATAATATACACCGCCTCCGTTCTCGTCGGGAGTCAAAGCCGGGTCAACAAAGGTCAAGGCCGGGTCGGGCCAGTTTTCAGACGCCCACAAGGGCAACGTGGATGAAGTTGCGCTGCATAATGCCATGGCAACGAGTAATTTGTTTCTCATTTCGTTAGAATTGAAGTTAGTCTGCCGACCGGGCTAAATCAGTGTGTGTGTAGCACGGGCCGCAGTGTTGTTTTTATTAATTAAATGACGTAGCAAGGAAGTAGACACACTGATTCCACCAATTTCAATGGTGAATATACTTCCATTTGGTTTGCTTGACGCAAAGTTAATGGCTTGCTTCCTCGGCAAGCGTGCGGAATCATTCTGAAAGAAGGGGAATTCCGTCAAACTCTCCATGGGGATATGCAGATAGTGTGAAATCGGTCAAAAAGAGGGCTATTGTTGCAAAAAGCATACGATGGGATGGTGGAACCGTTTAATTTATCATATCTTTGCGGAAAACTGGATCGTAAAATTCTAAGGCCATGAGACGGTACGTTTGTTTTTTTATGCTTTTTCTTTGGGAATGCCATGTGACGCTTATGACAGCCCGGCCATACGATATGCAGCATTTGGGAGTGGAAAACGGTCTCTCAAATAATTTTGTGCTTGGCATGGCACAAGACAAGCGTGGTTGCATCTGGGTCGCTACGGATGTCGGGCTGAACCGTTTCGACGGAAACAGTTTCATGGTCTACAAAGCGCATGATTCGGGACTTACGTCCGATGCCTTGAACACGCTCCTTTATGATGAGGCAGAAGATGTGTTGTGGATTGGCGGTAAGTTCAGTGGACTTTGTGCTTGGGATGGCCAAACCGGATGTTTCCGTACCTACGAAAACCGTAACGGTTTAAAGTTAGAGAATGTGGTGCATTTGGCAAAGGCCGGCGACGGAGGGATTTGGATTACACCCCATCATGCGGATCCCATTCATTTTGACACCCGTACACAAAAGTTTTCCACCTTGTCCGAGATGGGCGTCCATTTGGATTATCATTCTAATTTGTGTGCTTTCGAGGATGCCGGAATATTGTATGTCGGTCACAATCGCGGCGGGCTGAGCATGGTGGATTTGAAGAGTAAGACCGTACGCCGGTTCTTCCACGATCCGGCTTCACCGCAGAGTTTGCCGGAGGACAGGATATATGCTATCTGCAAAGACCGCATGGGGCATATCTGGGTAGGGACCGGACGGGGATTGGCCCTGTGGAATCCCTTTGCCGGCAATTTTACGGTATTCCGGCATGGCCGGGGTAATCCTTCTTCTTTGGTGTCGGATTGTGTTTACGACATTTGTGAGATGGCGGACGGTAAACTTTGGATCGCTTGCGATATGGGCGGTGTGAGTATCTTGGATTTGCACCAGATGGCTTTCAAGCATCCTGAAGAAGTGGTTTTTGAGAACTTGTTGCCGGAAGGGGACGGGAAAGGACTTTCGTCCGGCAATATCCGCAAAATCCTACAGGATTCATTTGGCAATATCTGGATTGGAAATTATAACAGCGGCTTGGATTTTGTCAGCCACAATCGTCCGTTGTTCCGGACTTTGGGCAGTAAGCCTGCGTATGGGATGTATAAGGACGAAGAGGGCCGGTTGTGGGTAGGCGGGGAAAATGAATTGTTCTTGTATCGCGGCGGCAGGTTGTTGGAACGTTTTGATTTGTCGCCTTATTTGTCACGGTTCTATGGATGGGTGAGTGCCATCGTCGGTGACGGCATGGGGGCTTTGTTGATAGGTGTTTCTGGTAACGACCTCCTGAAGATGGAAGTCCGGACGGGAAGGATTGAGCGTATGCCTTTGGATGTGCGCGACTTGAGTGTGTTTACCTTTTTTAGGGAGGACGGAAAGGTTTGGATGGGGACCGTATTGGGATTGTATACTTATAGTGGTGGAAAGATACATAAGGAGACGGAACTGAATCGCCAGTTGGAGGAAAAAAGCGTGTATGGTATCCTTCGCGACCGGCAAGGCAAGCTTTGGGTCGGGACTTATGGATGGGGAGTTAAAGTGTTCGACCGTAACCGGCGTGTAGCGGCTGAGCTGAACACCGATATGGGATTTCCGGACGGTTCCGTAAATGCACTGTTCGAGGATTCCCGAGGCGGGGTTTGGATTGCCACGCGTGCCGGGTTGGGGTATGTCAGGGACACTCGCCGTCCTGATTCATTTCTTTTTTATGGTCATGAGCATGGTTTGGAGGACGTTTTCATACGTTCCGTTCAAGAAGACTCGCATGGAAGGATATGGGTTTCCACCAACAATGGCATCTCTCATTGGGATGAACGGAAACAGCGGTTTGAGAATTATGATTACCGTGATGGGGTCCCGATGGGAAATCTCGTTGAACGGTCAGCTTGCCGGGGGGCGGATGGTACGCTTTATTTCGGTTCGATGAAGGGTATCTGCTGTTTCAATCCTTTGGGATTGGATACGATGTCCCGCCGTGCAGGCAGTGTACAAATCATCGAGTGCCGGGAAATGGACAGCCGTACAGGGAGAGGCGGAAAATTGATTTTACCGGGAGAAAACGGGGAGATTGAATTGCCTTATCATCGCAATGCTTTCCGTATAAGTTTCTCCGTGCCCGATTATGCACAGAACGGGCAGGTGGAATATGCCTACAAGATAGAAGGATTGGAACGGGAATGGGTTAATATCGGAGCGGAAAACCAGATTACGCTCCGTAACATGCCTTTCGGGACTTATACCTTCCGAGTGAAGGCCAGGCTGAGGAATGGGGAGTGGGACGAAAAGAATGTGGCTATGATGTCTGTCCGCATCCATCCTCCGTTATGGCTGACTTGGTATGCCTGGACTTTTTACGGATTACTGGCCTTGTCGGCTTTGTGGCTTTGGATGCGTGCCTATAAACGCAAATTAGCCGCCAAAGCCGCCATGGAGGCAGAAGAAAAAAGGATGCGCGACGAACAGGAACTGAACAACGAGCGGCTTCGTTTCTACACGAACATCACGCATGAACTGCGTACGCCGCTCACTTTGATACTCGGCCCGTTGGAAGACTTGGCCGGAGACGGGAATTTGTCGGACGTTTACCGCAAGAAAGTCGGTTTGGTGCATAAGAGTGCTTTGCAGTTGCTCGACCTGATTAACCGATTGTTGGATTTTCGTAAGGTGGAAACGCAAAACCGGCAGCTTCGGGTGGCCAAAGGCAGATTGGGACGTTTGGTGACCGAGATAGGCTTGCGCTACAAGGAACTGAACCGGAACCCGAAAGTGGATTTCCGTATAGAAGTTCCGGAAGAAGAGTTCCGGATGTATTTCGATGCGGAAGTCGTGACAACCATCCTGAACAATTTATTGAGCAATGCGATGAAATATACGCCGGAGGGGCATATATGTTTGCGTTTGTGCCGTGGAGAGGAAGAAGGAAGGCCGTATGCCGAGATTTCCGTGTCCGATACCGGATATGGGATTGCACCTCAGGCCTTGCCTCATGTTTTCGACCGCTATTACCAGGCAGAGGGAAAGCATCAGGCCTCAGGTACAGGTATCGGGTTGGCTTTGGTGAAGTCTTTGGCCGATTTGCACGAAGGGGTGCTGGGAGTGGAAAGCGAAGCGGGGAAAGGTTCCGTTTTCGTATTCCGCCTTTGGGCCGACCAAGTTTATCCGTCGGCTCTCCATTCGGAAGTTGCGGCGGAGATGGCCGGAGAGCATGTGGCTGACGAAGGGGAAGAGGCTGACATCAGGCCGCTTGTGTTGGTTGTTGAGGACAACGATGATATCCGGGATTACGTGGCCTCTTCCTTCGATGAAGGATACCGGGTGGTAACAGCCATGAATGGCAGGGAGGGATGGAGGGAAGCCCAACGTCTTGTGCCGGATATCATCGTCAGCGACATCATGATGCCGGAGATGGACGGGATTGGGCTATGCCGGAGGGTGAAAGAAGATGTACGTACCAGCCATATACCGGTCATTTTGCTGACGGCCAAAGATTCCATCCGGGACAAGGAAGAAGGATATGATAGCGGTGCCGATTCTTATCTGACCAAACCGTTCAGCGCCACGTTGCTGAACAGCAGGGTACGTAACCTGTTGGACATGCGCAGGAAACTGGCTCGGATGATTGTGGGAAAGGCAAAAGACGAAGAACGTGGAATGCCTGCCGGAGAGGTTCGTCTCAGCAAATTGGACGAAGAGTTTATCCGTCGGTTTACCGACGTGGTGACGGAGCATATCAGTCAGGATAAGTTGGATATCCCTTTCATGGCCGACAAGATGAACATGAGCGTGTCCACGCTTTACCGTAAGCTGAAAGGGTTGACCGGCCTGTCGGGCAATGAGTTCATCCGGAAGATAAAGCTGAAACGCAGTTTATACCTGATGACCGAACAAGGGCTCAACGTGACGGAAGCCGCATACTCCAGCGGTTTTAACGATGTGGGTCATTTCAGACGCTGCTTCAAGGAAGAATATGGCGTTTCACCCTCGAAATACACAAAGCGTTAAGGCGTGTGTCATGTGATGCCCTATTCACATAATTTCCCGATGGCTTTTTCCAAGTCTTCTATTTGCTCGTCCCGCGCCACAAGGTCGCCGTGGCGGTCGATGAGGAAGAAGGTGGGAAGGCGGCGCACGAGGTAAGAGCCTAAATAGCCCGAAGCCTCTCCTCGGCTCTCATAGACGCAAGTCCAGGGCAGGTGTTCGCATGCCGTTTTCCAGTAATGTTCATCGGGGTCGATGGATACTTGGTAAATCTCAAATCCCTGTGCGGCGTACCGGTCGTAAAGTCCCCTCATCTGCATGATGCGTTCTTGTGAAGACGGAAGGGAGTAAGCAGTGAAGTCCAACAGCACGACCTTATTCCTGATGTCGGAAAGTTTGCGGTTTTTACCGTGTATGTCCGGCAATTCTATGTCGATGATGCCCGAAGCGGATATCTTTTCCGGGTCGATGTCTGCCAATGATACGGGAGTGGGGCGTTTGGTGTTCTTCATGCCTTGTATGGCAATGTTGTGCAAGTTTTCCGTGCGGTTGGTGCCTGGATAGTTCGCGTCCCATGCCGTGGCCACGGCTCCCACGAACTTGATGTCGTCCGGATTGCTTACCGGGTTGAAGATGAGGCTTCCGTTTACGGTCTGGAACAGGGCGAAGTAAGCCGGGGCAGAAGCAGGGGCTTCCATGATGTACTTCTTTTTCATTTCCTCCTTGTAGATGTCTATTTTTTCACGGACGAGCCGTTCCTGTTCCCCTAACGTCAGGGTCTTGTCGGTCATGATGTCCCTGACGGATTGTTGCAAGGCGATGAGTTTGCCGTTGATTTCCTTTAGGGTTTGGCAGTCGGGTGAGCCTTCCACCTCATAGCCGGTGCCCATGGCGGGCCACGTGGCTTCCACGTGTATGGTCTCCGTAGAGTCTACGGACAAGTTGACGATTTGCCGGTCGATACGCAGGCGGTAAAATTCCGGATTGAAAGGACGCATGCCATGGAAACGGAAGTCGCCGTTTTCGTCCAGGCGGATAGAGTCAAGTGCTTCTATGCCGTTCAAGGTGACAGCCTCGAAGTAGAGTGTCTTGCCGTCGGCTTCGGCAATCCGTCCGTTGATTTCAAATTGTTCTTTCTTGTCTTTACAAGCCGTAGCCAGTATCATGAGGGCGGCCATGGCGAATGTCATTTTTTTCATCTCGGCATCATGTGTTTACAAACCATTTACAAAGATAGGGCCTTTCGGCTTCTCTCGGAGTATGAAACTACGGTTTTTTCGGAAAAAAGCCATGTTGTGCCATTTTTTACGGGCTTTAAGTCTGATTTATCAATATTTATGCGTACATTTGCCCGATTTATTGATGAAACATTTTAAGAAACCAAATGAACGTAATTAAGAAAACAGTCGAATTGCCTGATGGAAGAACCATCAGCATCGAGACCGGGAAATTGGCCAAACAAGCCGATGGAGCCGTTATGCTCACTATGGGCAACACGATGCTCTTGGCCACTGTCTGTGCCGCCAAAGATGCCGTTCCCGGAACAGATTTTATGCCTTTGCAGGTAGAGTACAGAGAGAAATTCGCCGCTGCCGGCCGTTTCCCCGGAGGTTTTACCAAGCGTGAGGGTAAGGCTTCTGACTATGAGATTCTGACCTGCCGCCTGGTGGACCGCGCTTTGCGTCCCTTGTTCCCCAGCAATTATCACGCAGAAGTTTATGTGAATGTGATTTTGTATTCTGCCGATGGCGTGGACATGCCGGATGCATTGGCCGGTTTTGCCGCATCTGCCGCATTGGCAGTTTCCGATATACCGTTTGAAGGCCCGATATCCGAAGTGCGTGTGGCACGCATCAACGGCGAGTATGTGGTCAATCCGACTTTCGCCCAGTTGGAACAGGCCGACATGGACATCATGGTGGGTGCCACGGAAGAGAACATCATGATGGTGGAAGGCGAGATGAAGGAAGTGACCGAACAGGACTTGCTCAACGCCTTGAAGGTAGCCCATGAGGCCATCAAACCGATGTGCCGCCTCCAGAAAGAGTTGGAGAAGGAAGCCGGTAAGGAAGTGAAGCGGGAGTATTGCCATGAGGTGAACGATGAGGACTTGCGCGAAGAAGTGAAGAAGGCTTGCTACGACGCAGCGTACCGTATCGCCCAGGAAGGCAACCGCGACAAGCATGCCCGTGAGGATGCTTTCATGGAAATCCGCGAGAACTTCAAACTGTCGTATGCCGAAGCACACGCTGACTTGTCGGAAGACGAATTGGCAGAGAAGAACGCGATGATCGACCGTTACTACCACGACGTGGAGCGCGATGCCATGCGCCGTTGCGTGTTGGACGAAGGCAAGCGTCTCGACGGTCGCGCCACTACGGACATCCGCCCTATCTGGTGCGAAGTAAGTCCGCTGCCGGGTCCCCACGGATCGGCCATCTTTACGCGTGGCGAGACCCAGTCGCTCTCTACCTGTACGCTCGGTACGAAGTTGGACGAGAAGATTATCGACGAAGTGCTCGACCAAAGCAAGATGCGTTTCTTACTGCACTATAACTTCCCGCCGTTCTCCACGGGAGAGGCCAAGGCGCAACGCGGCGTGGGCCGTCGTGAAATCGGTCACGGCCATTTGGCTTGGCGCGGCCTGAAAGGGCAAATCCCTGAAGATTTCCCTTATACGGTGCGTGTCGTGTCCGATATCCTGGAGTCCAACGGTTCTTCTTCCATGGCCACGGTTTGTGCCGGGACGTTGGCGCTGATGGATGCCGGTGTGCCGATGAAGAAGCCCGTCAGCGGCATTGCCATGGGCTTGATTAAGAATCCGGGTGAGGAAAAGTATGCCGTGCTGTCCGACATCTTGGGTGACGAAGACCACTTGGGCGACATGGACTTCAAGACGACCGGAACTATCGACGGTCTGACTGCCACCCAGATGGATATCAAGTGCGACGGTTTGAGTTACGAGATTCTGGAGAAGGCCCTGATGCAGGCGAAAGCCGGGCGTGAACACATCTTGGGCAAGCTGACCGAGTGCATGCCTGCACCGCGTCCGGAGTTGAAGCCGCATGTGCCCCGCATCGTCCAGATTACGATTCCGAAGGAATTCATCGGTGCTGTCATCGGCCCGGGTGGAAAGATTATCCAAGGTATCCAGGAGGATACAGGTTCTGTCATTACCATCGAGGAGACAGACGGTGTAGGTGTCGTACAGGTGAGTGGCGCCAATAAGGACGTGATAGACGCAGCTTTGGGTAAAATCAAGTCTATCGTGGCTGTGCCCGAGGTCGGTGAGGTGTATGACGGTGTGATTCGCAGCGTGATGCCTTACGGTGCATTCGTGGAATTCATGCCGGGTCGCGACGGTTTGCTCCATATTTCCGAAATCGACTGGAAGCGTCTGGAAACGGTGGAAGAAGCCGGACTGAAAGAAGGCGACCACATTCAGGTGAAACTGGTGGATATCGACCAGAAGACAGGCAAGTTCAAGTTGTCCCGTCGCGTGTTGCTCGAAAAGCCGGAAGGCTACGTAGAGCGTCCAGTCCGTCGCGAGCGTCCTGAGAGAGGCGAACGCCGCGAACGTCGCCCGCGCAATGACGGACAAGGAGGCGAATAAATTGTTTCATCAACGAAAATGATAACCGAAAGGCTGTCTGCTATCCTGCGGACAGCCTTTTTGATTTGGAGACACTCATATTTTTCTTTTCAAATTTATGGGAAAATATTTGGTTATCTATAAGAAAAACGTCATATTTGCAAAGTGACATCAAAAAGGACATGTTATGAGTGTGAATAGTGCCCAAAGCCTTATAGGAATGTTGGCGGTTGTGCTATGGCTGAGTTCATGTGCCATAAGCCGGCGGAGAGCCTACGATATGCGTCCGGAGAACCGTGCCGCGCTGTATCAGGAACGCAAGGCTTCGCCCTATTACAGAATGGACAATGAGCACACGTTCCCTATCTATAAGGCACCTTATACAGTGAATCAGCAAGAGGGGCAGGTGCTTTTCGGTAGGGGGGCTTATGAGCTTTACCGTGCGAAGGACGCGACTTATGTCACGGCTACGTACCGTTGCCCAGAGGACTGGTGGTTTTTTAATTTTAATTCAGGATGGGCCATTATCGACAACAAGAGAGGCGACCGTTACATGTTGCGCGAAGTGGAGTATTATCCTACGGATACATGTTTTTGGATAAAGGACAGCAGGGACAAGTTTGTTCGTTTCGTATTGGTTTTCCCTCCGCTTCCCAAAAAAGTGAAGACCGTGGATTTCTTTATACCTTCCGGTGAGTCGCGTTTTAATTTCGACGGTTCGGAAAAGCATATGTCCGGCTTGTACGTGGAAGATTTACGACCTAAACACCGGATACCTCAAGGCGAGGTCATCCGCTGATCCCGGTTCGGCGTGGGATGTGGGGGTGGTTCCTGATTTCGGGGGCTGCCCCCTAATTTTGTCTTTCAGGCTAGACTGAGGCTGACATAATGTCAAAACGGAATCCTGCAAAGGAAGGTAAATAGAGTGGTTGTGAAGTCTTCTCGTTTGGTTCTTTTAACCTTTTAGACGGTTTTCGGTTTGTTTTTTGTATTTGTTGAGTGAATTTGTGATTCAGTCTCAGCCAAATGATTTTTCGTTTGGCTGAAAAAACATTTTTTTTGTCCGCATGTTGTTCGCCAACCCTCTGCATGTCGGTGCGAAGTTTTCCCGAAAACGGGGTGGCGATGCACCTCCGAGGCCCGTTTTTTCTCTATTTGAGGTGTTTTGCTGTGCTAAAAAGGAATGACAGATTGTCTTGTGAATCTTGTTTTATGCTTACATTACCTTTTTCATATCAGCGGAAGTTGTGCCTTTTCGTTGTGTTTCGTGAAAGGCTGGAGCCTCTGGTGGTTGTCAAATTGTCCGTCCCCTAATCCGCGAGAATCGCGTATTTCCGGCGGCTTCCGGCCTTGGGGACAAAAAAGGGATTCCTGAATGGGAATATTAACAAAATGTCATGGCCTGTCTAATTGCCGCAAGGCAAATGTATAGGCTCCCAAGGCAATGGAACGGTTGGTCCCTTGCCGGGTGAGGGCTATTCCCGTACGTTTGAACGCGTCATAGGGGATGGTCCTGTCGGCATCCAGGACAGGAATGAGGCGTTTTGGGGTGGTTGCGAAGGCTTCAAATTCTTTCTCTTCTTCCAAGTCGTATATTTCCATCTGCAAACGGGGGAAACGGCTGCCGTCGCGCATGCCCAGTGTGCCGCGCAAACCTTCAAACAAGGCGGGGCGGATGTATTTATAGGCACCCGACAAGCCTCCGCCAATGACTACAAGGCCGTCTATCAGGGTGAGGGCGGAAGCTAAGGCTTCTGCGGCCATTTGCCCCAGTTCGGCAAAGGCTGCCCGGGCTGCTTCCGGATTGCCGTTCCGTGTCCCTTCGGCGATTTGGAAGATATCCTTGGGGGAAAGGTTTTCTGCTGAACCGGATTCCCGGGCATAGACATGTTTCACGGCACGGATGCTCACGCTTTCTTCCACGATATATTCCGGATACTTGTGATTGCGTTGGCACCACATGTCGCCACCGGTAGAGTTGTCGCCCGTGAGCAGCTCGTTTCGGATGACAACGCCTGCCCCGAAACCCGTGCCGAGCGTCACACCAATCAGGTTGTGGTAACGCCGTTGCGAGCCGCAGGCTTTCAACCGGTCGTTTACTTCCGGTATGATGCCGGTCAGGGCTTCGCCGTAAGCGAACAAGTTGCCGTCGTTGTTGATGAAAACCGGAATGCCGAAAACGTGTTCCAGATAGGGGCCTAAGGCCACGCCTCCCCGGAAACCCGGGAAGTTGGGCAGGTCGCCGATGATGCCGTGCGCGTAGTCGGCCGGTCCCGGAAAGGCGAAACTGATGGCCGAAGGAGCATAAGGCAGTATTTCCCGGATGCTTCGGAAGCCTTCGGCCAATGTGCGTTGGCACCGTGCTGCATCGTCTGTCACTGCGGGGACAGACAGAGGGCTGACGATTTCCTGCCCGTTAGCCATGGCAGAAAACACAAAGTTCGTACCACCTGCATCTAACGTCAGGACGATACGCGGGTCTTGGGTGTAATTCATGTCGATACGGTATTTAGGATTTGAAACGGATGTACGCCTTAATCGTGCCGCATTCCCGGCCTATGGAACTTCCGTAGGGACGGATTGTATATTCACCCACACAAGCCGGAATAATGAATGTCTCGGCATAGTGGGCGACAAACGGCTCGAAGGCGTGCGTGGGGCTTTCTACGATGAGTTCGTCGCCTTCCACCACGTTGAGTACGTTTACGCCGCCGCCCGTGTGGTGACGCACGGTGCCGGTAAACCAATGGCGGCGTGTCTCGATGAATTCGTTCTCATGCAGGCCTGTGCGTTCCTCGCGCCAACCTTCGCCTTCGGCCACAGGTTCCACGTGGTTGGCCAAATGCCGGCGGACAAAGTCTGTCTGGCGTTCCCATTGGATGACATGAGAGCCGTGCCCGATGTTGATGGGGCGGGGGCGGCCATCCAGTCCCAAGCGTCCCCAATCCCACAGCTTGAATGTGAAGATGCTGGGCGTGGCACTGATTTCCAACACCATGGCTCCGGCTCCGGAGCAGTGTACCGTGCCGTTGGGGATGAGGAAATGGTCGTGCTTGCGGGCAGGCCAGCGGTTGACGTACTTTTCTGCCTCGAAGGGTTCGCCCGTCTCCTGTGCGCGGTTGAGGGCGGCAATCATTTTCGTAGGGTCGGTGCCGGTCTTCAAGCCGAGGTAGACGGTGGCTCCTTCTTCCGCATCGAGCAGGTAATAACTTTCGTCTTGTGTGTAATAGATGCCGAATGTGTCGCGGATATACTGCGTGGTGGGATGGACCTGAAGGCTCAGGTTTCCGCCGCCCATGGTATCGAGGAAATCGAAACGGATGGGAAAGTCTTGTCCGAAACGCGATTCTACGGGACCGCCAAGCAAGGCGTGGGTCTGGTGGAACACCAAATCGTTGGCAGGGATTTCGAACAATTCGCTTTCGACTTGCAGGAAGAGGCTGTTCTCTTCCGGTACGCAGTCGAAGCACCAACCATAGTTGGCTTGTTTAGGATCGAGGCCGCACACTTCTTTCATCCATTGTCCGCCCCATGGTGCAGGGTCGAAGAAAGGCACGACGCGGAATGGTCGCCGGGCGGTCTGTTCGAGCCCGAGGCGCAACGTGTCGCCCTTAATCATCTTCGGTCGGCCGGGAATCGTGGTGTCTAACCAATAATCTGCCGTGGGCAGCAACTTTTTCTTCAAGTCGTCGCATACAAGCCAGTCCACGAAGTAGCCGCGCTTGTAATGCCGCGAAGGCTCTTCTGCGCGGTTGTCCACGCCGAGATTGTGTATTTCGTGCCGCCGCGCCCGTTGCTGTATTTCCCAACGGGGCATGTCGGCGTATACGGTCAGGCCGGCTTCTGGTGCCACTAAGGCCGCGCCATGCCCGTAGACGACAACACATCCTTCGGTGGCGGCAATGAGGGCTTGTGCCTCGCGCGTCTTCTCTTGGTCTAAAAAATCAGCATATTTGAAATGTGACCGGAAGCCGAAGAGGCGGTCGTCCGTCACATAAGGAAAGGTCATTTCCTGTATGGTCCCGGGCGACTTGAACAGCCTTTCGGTATCAATCCATAAGGACGGGGAGAGCGAAGAAAACGCTTCGCGCAGTTCGTCGTGATGTACGCCTTGGTAGCATTCGATGCGGATTACGTAAGTCTGTCCGCAGGGGCGTGTGGGACAAACGCGCCGGATTTCGCCGCAGATGTCCTCCCAACCTTTCCATAGTTTCCCCTCCACGGCTGTGAATGGGGTTTTGTCGTAATTGCTTTGTCTCATATTTGTGTTTTTTATTTTTCCATCCATAATTCCAGAAGTCCGCCTTGCGTCAGATCCTTGTGGCTGATGCGGAAGTCGGCCAGGGGCTGCCCGTTGAACAGTTTCTTGCCGATATAACAATTTTCGGCAGAATTATGGTAAGTCTTGATACGGAAGTCCTTTCCTGTGTAATAGTCGGGCGAGAGATGGATGATGATTTCATCGAACACGGGCGACGTGATATCGTAATATGGGTGAGTGTCGCAGGTACCCGTCAGGCAGAATAGTCCTATGGACATCAGGGCGCTCACGCCGCCCATCTGCCCTTGGTCTTCATCGTGTCCGCCATATCCTTTATCCGGTGTAGTGGCTCCATAGGCTTTTTCATTGACTTGTCGTACCCAGTACTGGCATAGGCGCGGTGCGTCGAGATGGTTGAACACATGTGCGTTGGAACAGCCCGGTTGATTGGCATAGCTTACGTAGCCATCGGTGTAGCCGAAAACGAATGATTGCGGGGCGGCTTGTTCAAAGGCATGGTTCAACATGCGGGCTGCTTCCTTCTTTCCGCCTATCATGTCGGCCAACCGGTCAATATCGTGCGATACCGACCAAGTGGCCTGCCAGGCGTTGGATTCTGTCCATCCCCATCCGCTCAGGCCGTCGGTATGCAGCCATTCGCCGTTGGAGCTCTTGGGGAACACCAGTTTCTTTTCGGGGTGTAACAAGGCTGTCCATCCGTGGCTGCGTCGGTCATAGTAACGGGCTTCCTTTTTCTTTCCCATCTTGAGGGCCATCTGGCCTAATGCCCAGTCTTGGAAGGCGGCTTCCATCGTGTTGCCTGCATGGCCGGGGAAGTAGCCCAAACGTTCATAGTCGCGTATTTCGTCCGTGCTGCCCATCATGCCACCGCCCCGGTGGTTGGATGCCATGACGCAGAATGCCTCTTGGGCAGGCACTTTGGTGAGTATGCCTTTCTGGTAGGCACTGGTGATGAGTGGTGTGGCCGGGCAAGTGGTCATGATGTAAGAATAGCCTCCGGCCACGGGACCGCGCGGCAACAGGCCGCCGTTGCGGGCATACTGCACGAGGCAGGCAGCGAAGTTGTCCTGCACTTCCGGCCAGGCCAGCCCCCAAAGGATGTTCAGGTTCCATTGCGTAAGCCAAAAGGCATCCGAACTGTACATGTGGAACCGTGCCCGTCCTTGGTTGTTTTTGGGCAGCGTGCGGGTATGGTATTTCACGTTGACCGTTTGTGACCCTTGGCGTGTGCCGTCGGTGTAATCCGGATAACATCCGTTGGCATCGTCTATCTTGTGGCGGCCTAACAGGACATGCCAAAGGTCGGTGTAGAATTTGGTCTGCTGAGCTTCCGTACCTCCTTTCACTTCGATGCGCCCCAGATAACGGTTCCATTCCGCACGTGAGTCGGCACAAGCCTGGTCGAAGTTCCAGTGTGTGAGTTCTGAGTCCAAATTGGCGAGGGCGTTTTCGGCACTGGTATAGGAGATGGCGCACTTTACCAATACCGTGTCGCCCGTAGCTACTGGATATTTGAGACTTACACCGGAAGTCGGAGCGTCATAGTAGCTCATGCCTTCGTTGCGGGCGTTGAGCGTGCCTGTGCCTTTCAGCCTGTCGGTGTCCTGGAAACGTTGCGTGCCATCCCAACCGTCCATGCAGCCCATGGCTTTGTCAAAACGTAGGGCATAGTATATCCTGATTCTTTCCGGACCGCCCCACAAACGTCCTCCCGTATCAACAGAACCTACGATTTCGCGGTCTCCGGTTTTACGCACATCGGCATTGAACATTGTGGATGTGGATACATAACCTCCGAGGTTGAGTAGAAGGTTGAGGATATTATCTTCTTTTCCGGTGTAGGTCAGGCGGTAGAAACTGACACGGTCGGAAGCTGTTTGTTCCACCCACAGCTGATAACGTTCCAAAAACATCCGGTGGAAACCAGGACGGACGATTTCTCCCTCGTGACGGAATGGCGATTTCCAACCTTGTTCGCCTTGCGTCGGGTCTACTTTACCGGTGGTGGGCATCAGGGTGACGCCAGAAAGCATCCAGTCGTGAATTTGGGGGAAACCTAACACCTCTGTGGAATTGTAGTTGTATCCTCCTCCGTACTGGTTCTTGTTACGAGTGAGTGGTGCAGCGCTAATCATGCCGAAAGGCTGGCTTCCGGTGACGAAAAAGAAATAGCGTCCTCGGGCAGATTCGATATAAGGATCTACTTTTGATACGAAATCTTTGCGCGAATCTTTGGCGGTATAGACTTCTATTTCCGACAGTCCGGGATGGAGGCCGTCGGCATCGGTGGATTCAAACTTGACCCACTCTACCGTCTTGGCAGGGAACTTAATTGATTTGGGGCTTCCGTCATTAGGTATTTCAAACACTTTGAGTTCACTGCCGTCGCTGAAATGTAAAATTCCTCCGGCCAAGTGGCTGTCTGGGTCCGGGCGGTCGTAGAGGAGGATTTCCCCGATGGTGTAGGGCTTTTCCCATTGCAAGGTGAGTGAAGGGTATTCTATTTGGCCATAGAAATTGGTTTGGCTTTGCGAACGCCATTCACCTTGGTCGAACACCCGGATTATTCCGTCAATGGCACGGGAGGCTTCGTAGCCTTCCATGGACGAGGAAGCCGTAATCTGGGCCAAAGGGGCGATGTTGTCGCTCGTCGCTTTCATGGCGTAAGGAGAAAGTGCACTTAAAAGAACAATTCCAATGCTTTTTCTTTTCATATTCGTTCAAATGTAGAATAAAAACTGATGCAAAGAAAAGCATTTTGTGGATTTTGCGGCTTTGATTATGTTCCGATTTGCTTGTATTTTCTTACGGTACGATGTGCAACTGCCGACGTTGGTTTTCCTGCGTTCGGTAGAGTGAGGGCGGGATACCGATGATTTTGGAGAAAGTCCGTGAGAAATAGGCCGGGTCTTCAAAACCTAAGGATTGCGATATCTCATTGATTTTTAGTTCGCTGAATTCTAACAGTTGGCAGGCTTTCTGCATCTTTAGTTGAATGAAATAGTGAATGGGAGAACCACCTATTTCCTGCCGGAACATATCCGAGAAATGGGAGGGGGAGTATTTGAATTGTGCGGCAAGTTGGGATAAAGTGAGATTGTTTTGCACATTCTCATGCATAAAACGGATAACGCGGTGAGCGAAAGAAGGACTTCCCGTAGTAGAGGTAATGTTGCGGTAGGGCTTCAGGAAAGTGAAGGAACCTAAAAATTGGTATAGGCATAGGCAGGAATACAGCATATATTCTTTGCGGTAGTTCATGGAGAAATTATGGAATATCTCGTCAAAAAGCCGCAAGCGGTCTTGTATACGGGAGTCGTCTCCCGGTTGTAGAGGCTGCGGGGCATATCCCGAAGGGAGGAAACGGTGGGCTTGTGTGCCTTGGAAATGAAGCCAGTAAATACTCCAAGGATTACGGGATGACGCACCGAAAGTGTAAGGAGTGTCCGAGGGAAGGATGACAAACTCGTTCTTTCGGAGTATGTAAGTTTGGCCGTTGATTTTATACCAACCTTTTCCATCTATACAGTAGATGAGCATGGCATAGTCACATCCGTCGGCTTTTTGGATGAAGTGGAAGCGTGCTTGCGGAAAGTAGCCTATTTTACGGATATAGAGGTTCCGAACTAAGGGGTCTTTCCTGTACTCCTCCAATAGCTTTTCCGAAACAGACACTACCCTTTCGTTTTTGAATCCTTCTTTAATCTTTATCATCTATAATATAATAAGGTGTAAATGGATGATGTGGATTGCAAAAATACGGATTTTAAAAGAATCCGCCGAAAGAATGAGAACGAAGAATCGTTAAAAAAAGAAAGAGTGCCTGTCGTGTAGACAAACACTCTTCGTAGATTGCGCTTCAGGATGGGCTTGAACCAACGACCCCCTGATTAACAGTCAGGTGCTCTA
>NZ_CFQRNQ010000008.1:0-150333 GCF_986071375.1 Paraprevotella sp.
CCGTTCGGTCGGTGCGTCGAAATCGGCTGCCACAGCCTCGTTGCCTCCTATCTGGGAGGGTAATACGCCGAATTTGTTCAGCATTTCGATTAAATAAGTGGGCGTGCCGCTGCCGAACCAATAAGAGTCCAACCGCCCAGTGGCAAAAGCATTCAGCAAGCTGAAAGGGTTGTAGATGTCCGGTGAGGGCCATGTGAAATGGTAACCGTCGTAATGGTCTTTTAGTTTCTTTACGACCTCTTCGCGGTTCACGTCCAACCGTCCGGCCAAAATATCCAAGTCCCCGTCCATCTGGGTGGCCATCTCCTCCTCCGTGATGCCGCAGATGGCGGCATATTCCGGCAGCATGCTGATGTTTTGGATATTATTCAGCTCGCTGAAGATGCTCAGTTGCGAGAACTTGGTGATGCCCGTCAGGAACACGAAGCGCAGGTAGGGGTCGCAGGCTTTGAGCGGACTATAGAAATTACGCATGATGTTACGGAGGACGGGCAGGTCTTTTTCTTCATGCACCACGTCGAGCAGGGGCGCGTCGTACTCGTCGATGAGCACCACCACTTGGCGGCCCGTCTGCTCGTAAGCCCTTTGAATCAGTCCCTCCAAACGTTGGTTGACTTTGACGTCCCCTTCACCGCGCCCGTAAAGGGCTTCATATCTCAGCAGTTTCTTCTCCAGTTCCAGAATGAGGTCTTCCTTATTCATGTGCTTGGCCGTGCTCATGTCGAAATGCAGCACAGGGTACTCAGTCCATTCCGTCTCCAACCTCTCCATGGCCAATCCCTTGAACAGCTCTCTACGCCCTTCAAAATAGGCAGCCAATGTACTTGTCAACAGCGACTTCCCGAAACGGCGCGGACGGCTCAGGAATATGTAATTTGAGTCGGAATGCACCATACGGTAGACGTATTCCGTCTTGTCTATATACAAGTAATTACCGTTCCTTATCTTTTCAAACGTCTGTATACCAACAGGATAAAGCCTTTTCAAAAAATCCATTCCAAGTCCTCCCTTTTATTTCATTTCCGTTCCAACACGTACCTTTCAACATTCCGGGGAAATCCATAACATCTTCTCTGAATCCGTACACCAACCGGATACTTCATCCAAGCCTTTGTCATAACGCCCACGTAAAGGTAGAAAAATCAAACAGACATTCCAAACTTTCCGGCTATAAATATTTATCCCCGATGCCCCAACCATTCGTCATAATCATCCAGCCACTGCAAAAGTTGCCGCTTGCTTTTCTTCATATCGGGTTCCTTACGCCATGGGACGATTAAAGCATGTGCCTCATGGTAATACATGTTATTATCCGTACAACCATACAACGTAGCCAACAACAAGGCACGGGATTGCTCCGCTTTCAGCAAAGGCAGGATGGTGCGGGAAAAAGCTTCCAACTCGCCCCTCTCTTCCCGATTCCCCAACACCGTATGAGCCATCAATAAGATTGAAGCCAACTTGCAACGCATCACATCGCTATCCATCTGTAACTTACCGTAGGCACGCAAGGCCTCTTCCGCCAAAGCCCGGTCGGCATCCGTCACACCGCCACGGGAGTGGTAATTCCGCAACGCCTTATGAAGCCCCTGGAAAATACGTTCATTGGACAACTTCGTATACACATGTTTGCCGCTTTCGTTCAGGCCGATGATTTCATACTGTCCGGCAGACACACGCATTAAAGGCACCCACAAACATCCTTCTATGCAAACCATGACATCCTTATGCCCGGCACCGGGTTGGACTGCCACCACGGCTTCTACTCCTTTAAACTCTCCTTCCGTAATCCGGACACGGTCGCCTTTCACCAAGCGTCCTGAATCCGGCGCATACACCGGAAGCTCGCCACGGTATGCTTCCGCCACCCAACGAAGGTTTCTCATTTCAGCATCCGAAAGATAGGGATAATGACTTTCGCCACCGCTATGCACGCGTGGCAAAAAACTATAGGCATGCAGGGTAGTCCGCTGCCTTCGGTAAATTTCGGCCTCCGTAGAACGAATGAACACATAATTGTAAAGCAAGGATCGTTCCGTACGCACGAATTCCCCACCCTTTCTTTTTACCTCTATATATTTAGGTGCAAAATATTCCAACATCGCTTCATCCCTCTTCACACTCCGTTCAGCTTCCATACGCAATGCACGAGCCGGATCTCCCCTGTGCCTCACGGGAAGTACCAGAATATACCAACGTACAGCCTGACTTCCTGCCCCCACACGAGATGGAACTATCTCACCCATAAACACTTGATGACCATACCGGTAAAACTATATATTTTACTGGCTTTTAGATATTTACATCAAACAAACAGGCATTCCTGAAAATTTAAGTACCTCGGTTTGCCTATTGCTTCCCTCCGATACGGCATCTCTTATACAGAAAGTGAAAACACATTCAGAAAATGGCCGCCCCTATAAGAAGGGATAATTATTCGGCAAAAGTATAAAAAATAATTCATTGGGCATTTCTATTTTAAAAATTTTTTCATTCTCATGTAAAATTATGGCAAAGCAATCCCCCTATATCAGTCCAGACGCCCCATACCTCATATAAGTGATAAAAATCATAAACCAGCCCCAAAAAGTTGGTACCGGCTTTTAATGAAATACTAAAAATTGATTATCTTTGCAGCACAAAAAGATGAGGATTTTTAATAAGAAACTCATTATATTACCTATAACAAATTAGTATAATTATGGTTTATTCACACGAAGTAGAAAACATGTGTTGTGTTGCCAAAGGCCCGAACCACGGACCAGCCCCCATTCCTGAAGAAGGCAAATGGGTACAGGCAAAGGAGATTAAAGACATCTCAGGTTTGACTCACGGTATCGGATGGTGTGCCCCCCAACAGGGTGCCTGCAAGTTGACACTGAACGTAAAAGAAGGTGTCATCCAGGAATGCTTGGTGGAAACTATCGGTTGTTCGGGTATGACCCATTCGGCTGCCATGGCTTCTGAAATCCTTCCGGGCAAGACGATTCTGGAAGCATTGAACACCGACTTGGTTTGCGATGCCATCAACACAGCCATGCGCGAATTGTTCCTCCAAATCGTTTACGGCCGTACACAGTCTGCTTTCTCCGAAGGCGGTTTGATGATCGGTGCCGGATTGGAAGATTTGGGTAAGGGGCTGCGTAGCCAGACCGGTACCCTTTATGGTACTTTGGCCAAAGGTACACGTTACTTGGAATTGACTGAAGGTTACATCACCAAAATGTTCCTCGACAAAGACGATCAGGTATGCGGTTACGAATTCGTACACATGGGTAAATTCATGGAGGCCATCAAGAAAGGTGTACCCGCAGACGAAGCTTTGAAGTCTGTAACAGGTACATACGGCCGTACAAAACCGGAACAGGGAATCGTTAAATCTATTGACCCACGTAAAGAATAATAAGGAGGAACCAGATTATGATTAGAGAAGTGAAATTTGAAAGTCAGGACCGTCGCATCAAGCAGATTTTGGCTGCATTGAACGAAAACGGTATCAAAGATATTGAAGAGGCTAACAAAATCTGTGAAGAAGCTGGTTTGGATCCTTACAAGACTTGCGAAGAAACCCAAATGATTTGTTTCGAAAATGCAAAGTGGGCTTACGTGGTAGGTTCTGCCATCGCATTGAAGAAAGGATGCAAGAACGCAGCCGACGCTGCCGAAGCTATCGGTATCGGCTTTCAGGCTTTCTGTATTCCGGGTTCTGTGGCCGACGACCGTAAAGTAGGTATCGGACACGGAAACTTGGCAGCCCGTCTGCTCCGCGAAGAGACGCAGTGTTTCGCCTTCTTGGCCGGCCACGAATCTTTCGCTGCTGCCGAAGGTGCCATCAAGATTGCCGAAATGGCCAACAAAGTTCGTAAGAACCCGTTGCGTTGCATCTTGAACGGCTTGGGCAAGGATGCCGCCATGATTATCTCACGTATCAACGGCTTTACCTACGTACAGACGAAGTTCGACTACTACACGGGCGAACTGAACGTAGTGAAGGAAACCGCATACTCAGACGGTCCTCGTGCTAAAGTAAAATGCTACGGTGCAGACGATGTGCGCGAAGGTGTGGCTATCTTGTGGAAGGAAAACGTAGACGTATCCATTACGGGTAACTCTACCAACCCGACCCGCTTCCAACACCCCGTAGCCGGTACGTACAAGAAAGAACGCGTATTGGCAGGCAAGCCCTACTTCTCAGTAGCTTCAGGTGGCGGTACAGGCCGTACCTTGCATCCGGACAACATGGCTGCCGGACCGGCTTCTTACGGTATGACGGATACGCTCGGCCGTATGCACTCAGACGCTCAGTTTGCAGGCTCTTCATCCGTTCCCGCCCACGTGGAAATGATGGGCTTCCTGGGTATCGGCAACAACCCGATGGTAGGTTGTACGGTAGCTTGTGCCGTAAATGTGGCTTTGGCTCTGAACAAGTAATCAGAACTGTCCATATAGAAAGAATAAAGGGGATGCTTAACATCCCCTTTATTCTTTACCTATTAGGTCAAGCTTACTCAATAAGCCAACATGTAATACACATTATCTCCTTCGCGCTCTTGCCTAATCTTATGCTCCTGCATCAGCCGGGCAATGCTCAGACATAATTCCGTAGTTCCTAACTTACATTGGTTTTGTAACTCGTCGAACGTGCAGCGCAATGCATTCGACAATGTCTTGTAAACGCTCATACTGCGTGATTTGATGGTTTTCTCGTCTGGTATCATAATGTTTCCTTGTTGTTGATTGCAAAGAAACGAATTAAAATCGTGTCCTCAACAAACCTCTTTATAATAGATGTTCCTTTTACCCATTTTTCAGAAGAACAAAAACCGCTTTGCATTATAAGAGCAATAACACCCTTTTAAAAACTTAAAAATAACCCCAAATAGCAAGGTATGTTAAAATCCCCTTTCATAAAAAATCCGGTTCTTCCCTGAACCCATTTATCAGGAAAGAACCGGAAAGCCGCCTTCGTCCACCGTAAAAATACGGCAAACGATCAATAGTTCTCCTTCTTCACTTCGAAGTAAGCCTGCGGATGCAAGCAAGCCGGACAGGTCTGCGGAGCTTCTTTACCCACATGGATATAACCGCAGTTGCGGCACTGCCATACCGTCTCTCCGTCCTTCACGAACACCTTGAATTCCTCCAGGTTCTTCAACAATGCCAAGTAACGCTCTTCGTGGCCTTTTTCCGCCACAGAAATCATACGGTACATCGC
Organism: Paraprevotella sp.; assembly: GCF_986071375.1. Lineage (NCBI taxonomy): Bacteria > Pseudomonadati > Bacteroidota > Bacteroidia > Bacteroidales > Prevotellaceae > Paraprevotella > Paraprevotella sp. The sequence continues at coordinate 5,216 of NZ_CFQRNQ010000008.1, forward strand.
AGCAATGGCAGGAAAACCTTCTTCGTCTGCAATGTCCGCAAACTTAGGATAATCCAATGACCACTCTTCGTGTTCTCCGGCAGCCGCAGCCTTCAGGTTCTCCATGGTGGTTCCGATGACACCGGCCGGATAACTGGCCGTAATCTCTACCATGCCGCCTTCCAACCACTTGAACATACGTTTTGCATGCTCTTTTTCCTGATCGGCCGTTTCCGTAAATATAGCTGCAATCTGTTCATAACCCTCTTTCTTTGCCGCACTGGCAAAGTAAGTGTATCTCATTCTGGCCTGAGACTCTCCGGCAAAAGAAACCATCAGGTTCTTTTCCGTACGTGTACCCTTAATACTCTTTCCCATAACTTTTTTAAATTTTGAATTTAAACCTATAATGTTTCTAACGATTCAAAGATACGGATAAAAACGTTCATATTTGTAATCATTACAGCATATTTTCCTTAATTCTATGTTAAAGAATGCTATGCCGCACAGCTGAAGGCCGTGCGGCATGGCCTGTCAGTCGATAGTCACCTTACGGCTCTCCGTCCGCTGACCTTGGGTCATCTTAACCATGTACATACCAGACCTGAATCCATTCCTTTCCATATACTCCCCGACCTCCGACGGCATGCAGGTAAAACTCCCCGCACGTGCTCCATCCAACGTATAAACCACGCAATCTACCGGTTCACCAGAAACCACCCCCGTAATACCCGTCGCAGTTTTCACCTTCAAGATTCCGTTCTCCAATGCAGAAGTATCCCATTCCAAACCCTCTCCGGGGCTATCCAAATCCAACGTGCAGGCAGATGAAAGTGCCGTCCGGTTTGCGACCCACAGTTGGAACTCATCACCGGCTTCCAGTTCGAGCCCTTCACGTACCGACACTTTCAGCGTACCACGCAGGGAGAACGAGCTTATTCCTTCCAAGGTCGTACAGCGTACCTTGGAAGCCACATTGAACAGCACCTCCCCACCGGTACTTACCGTGAGCCTCTTGCCTGAGAAATCCAACGTCCCTGAGGAAGCCCCCTCACGCGTTCCGGAATATAAGCGTCCGCCACGTTCCACCGTGACCGAAGCATTGCCCAATTTACCCATGCCACACAAAACCGCACCGTCCTCAACCGAGAGTTCTCCGCTTCCCAACATGGCATTTTCTGCCGAACGGTCATTCAGGCAAAGCGTGCCTTCCTTCACGGCCACTTCGCCCGTATTGTCCCATACTCCGCTGACCGTCATCTTGCCGCTGCCCACTTTCTCGAACTTAGAATTGGCTGTCACGGTTCCGGCCCAAGCGAAATCATCGTCACATCCCACCTGCCACGTGTTGACACCCGTAGCCCCGTCATTGGCAAAAGAGGCATAACCGCCCAACGTGCCCTTTCCGGCCAATTTCCCAATACGGAAAGTCCGCCCCGTGTTTTGCACCGTCACGCCTGCAGTTATGTTAAGCGTACCGTCCGGCATGCCCGAAGACGTATTGAGCGTAAAACGCGGATAGCTGTCGGCCATGTCGGCCGTGGCATTGATTGTCCCTGTAAACAGGCTCAAATTGACGGCCACCGGCGTACGTGTGGCAAACCAACCGTTACCATGTTCCACTGCACAATATATCGTAAGCGTACCTTCGCCCGTAATCTTATTATTATAGGTAGAACGGTTGGCCAATGACCACGTACCATTACCGCCTTCCGGCACATGGATGGCATAACTTGAACCTGTATTTTCATACAACGTACCGGATATGAATTCTACCGTCTGTGCAGGCATGTCGCAAGCCACGCACTGTACGGTTCCACCGTTGATGGCAAGACGTTCCAACGAGGGATTGGCCGTGTTCAGTTTCATCCATCCGTCTCCTTTTTTGGTGAGTAACGTACCCTCCACCGGGGTTTCGACGATGAAATCCTTGAGGTTTTCGACGCATCCCCCGTCTTTGCCTTCCATCTTCATGGGAGAGCCTTGGGTAACGGTCTCCGTCGTCTGCAACGTGGCACCGTTCTCCATGACAAAAAGATTGGCCGACTCCACCACACCGCCCAGACCTCCGTAAGCCCGTGTGGAGTTGCTCAACATATTCACCGACACCGTACCGCCGCTGATGCGCGTACCGCCTGTATACGTATTGTCATTGCTGATGGCCAACACGCCACTGCCACGTTTCACCAATGCCGTATGCCCTGCCAGAAAACCGTTCCCGTTGAAAACATAGCTCTCACTATTGTCCACAGTGACGCTTTCGGCTTCGATACTGCCGGAAAGGCTCACATTCTTGCGTTCAGCCGTATCATCGAACAGAACCCTGTCACCCGTCACAAAAAATACGGGATCGGATTCCTCTGCCAAGGTGAAATTCTCGCTTTGGCCAAAGTCCCAAATATTGCTGTTCAAACCGTTCCAAACCACATCGGATGCAGCACGCACATCGCTTAGGGAAAGGTAAAGCATCCCATCCTCCAACACCAACCTGGCACTCATTTGCGAACTGATACCCTCGATGAGGATACTGGAAAAATCCCCCTTGACCGTAGCTGCCGTACCTATCGGATACCGTCCGGGCTGCACTTCTTCGCCCCGGAACTCAAACACCGGCGCCAAATACTTCGGCCCGTATTTCCACGACTTCGTCTCGACGGTAAGCACCTTGGTATCGAGACGGTCGGAAGTAAAGTCATTCTTCAAATCAAAGACCATGCGCGAACCGAAACCCAACGTCACGGAGTCTGACGTAAGGGTTCCGACCTGTCCGTCATCACCCGGAAAGACAGTGGCGTTATAGTCCGCCTTGATGCTACGGAATGTACCGGAGGAACGGAGCGACGTATGGCGGTTGAGCCAAAGGGAAGACTGTTTCATCGTCCCGTTGAAAACGAGTGTCCCGTTCCATACATCCGTATTGCCGCTATGGGTCATCTCCACGTCCGGCAGCACCAACGTGCCTTCACCCTGTTTTACCACCCGCGTGAATCCACTGAACCCGCTGCCCGTTACCGTACAAGTATAATAGTCATTATCAATAGGCACGTCTTTCGTGGTACAATCGCTCGAAGCCGTCCCTTTCACCCACGCAGGCACGTTGAACATGGCCACCCACGGTTCGGCACCGGACTCCACGGATACCGACATGTCCGCATTGTCAAACACAAGAACCTGACTGCCGTTGTGTGCCGTAGTAATACTTCCTCCGTTTGCAATCTGCGTACGCCCTTCCGTGGTGAGCGGCGGCGGAGCCACGGTGATGCCCTCCAGTTCGCCCAAGAAATAGCTCAAGTGGGGAGGCTGATTGTAACCGATGGTTTCCCACACCATGCCCTGCCGGTATTGATGGTCGTGCCAAAGGGTAGGGATACGGAATTCCGTCGGGTAGTTGGTCGTATAAACCAACAAGTCTTTCCCGTCCCGCACGAGCAGTTCCTCACGCCAGTCCCCGAAGAGATCGCCCGTGGCACATGCGTTGTTTTTGCTCCAGTTATTCATCGCACCATTCCCCAAGAAGATGCGCCCCACACCAGGCTTGTCAATCTTGGGTTGGCGTTCCGTTCCCGGGCTGTTGAGCACCTCGCTGCACAGGTCACCATCCCAATAGATACGGAAATTCAAGTCCCACCCCGCCACGTCGGGCAACGGCTTGTCTGCCGTGAGGCTGATGACACCCGACTGGCTGCTTGCCCCTTGGCAACCCGGATAATCCTTATAGAACTTGCCGGCCAACGCACGCCCGTCGTCACTGGTACTTTGCAAACGGTAATACAGTTCCGACGTGGTGGCATTCCGGTAGTTCATGGCCGGGGAACTTTCGTTGCAGGCAAACATCTCCTGTCCGAAGCGGTAAGGATCCAAATCGGTACAATGTTGGGCGTCGCCATGCCCGAGGCCGGTAGTACTCAATCCCTTTCCATTATCATCGATTATCATTGAACCGAACACGATTTCATCCCGTCCGTCCATGTCCACATCGGCCACGCCGAAGTTGTGGTAACCTTGTCCGAACCACGGACCTCCCACACTACATACCCAATTCCAACGTTCCGTCAGCTTATGCGTAGCAGGGTCTACGTCGAAAGTATAAAACTTGTGACGCGTGTAGCAACCGCGTCCGACGAAAATGGAAGGATGCCGGCCGTCCAGATAAGGCGCACCGAAATAGTGCTTGGTGGCACGATGCCCCGTGCCGTCGCCCCAGGCTGCCGTCCAGTCCGTCTCACCCGGTTCTAGCCGTTTGCAAGGGTAAGGCATCCATTTCTCGCCGTTTTCACCGATTTCGTACAACTTGCCCGTGGCTCCCTCCATGTAGAGCAAATATTCATTATCGGGCATGGAATATTCGGTATTGTTAATCCTACGGATATCATGGGACATATTGCCCACCTCCGTGACCGTACCGTCCGGATGATGGACAATCATGTTGTCAGCTCCACGCATCAATACTTCAGCCTTGCCGTCACCGTCCCAGTCGAAAGCTACGGCATCGAACTGTTCATCGGGTCCCGACTGCATGTTCGGGCCGATGTCGATGTACCACAGCCGCTCCCCCTTGACGTTGTACACCTCGATGCGGTTGTAAGCCGAAGTATTGGCCACGTCCGTCACTCCAGGAGTACCCGTATAAAGACGCTTGGCGATAATCTCCGGCATCCCGTCGCCATCGACATCGGCCAACACGGCGTCGTTAAACATATAGTTTTCTGTCAGGTCCTCGCCGTTACGTCCTTTCATTTCCGCACCCGGCACTCTGAGGAAACCGGTATTCTGTCCTGTAAGGGAATAGAAACTGAATTCCTTGAAACGTTTGACGGGGTCACACTGTTCCCCCTCCTTGCCTTTCACCACGGGAGCCACCGTATATCGGGTTTCGGCCGTTCCTCCCGTATGGACATAGTTACTCGCAGACAGCCCTTTGGCCACCAACACACCATCGGCATAAAGGTTGTAAGTCACGTCATAATACTCCTCGCCCAGCACACGCCAACTCACGAAGTTTCCACTTCCGCTTTGGGTGACAGTGGCCACAAGGCCGCGTCCCAGTTTGTCCATCGTCCGTTGGGCACACAAATCCGTTGTACTGCCTCCTAAAGCCAAGCAGCAAGCAAAAAACAAAATCTGTTTCTTTTTCATGGGTTCTATTTTATTAGGTTAATCTATGATACGGTACAAAATTACACAAAAAATCCAATAGGCACTTATGTTTTTGGGCTTTTCACTTGAGTTTTTTGATATTCACTCCCCACACTAATGTAGAAGCACACATCTCCCCATCCTGCCTTCCAATAAAAACAAAGGCCTTACCCCGAAAGGTAAAGCCTCTGCTGCACGCATGGACAGACCTTGCTCAATCCCAAAGGCCGCTCCCCCACACGTTTTTGTTGCTTAGTTGGGGCATCATCCACCTGATCGTATATCCCCACGTTTTGTGGATCGGAACAGGCCATCATGGCCTGCGCCTCCACCTGCATCAATCGTATTTCCGGTTTCTCATATTTCGTCTTTTTCATATCTCGTTCCTATTTTTATCATTTAACCACGTATTTTTTGCCTTTCACGATATAAATTCCTTTGGGCAGTCCATCCAAAGCATCCGCTTTGCGTACCCTTCTCTTCCAAAAGGTGCCGGACACGCCCACCACATCCACTATTTCTTCACCTTCGGCAAAAGTACAGCCCACATGAGTCGTTCCTCCGTCCAAGCTGATGAAGTGTGCGTTGGCAGCCATGGCCTCCGGCAAAGCAAGATAAGCCTTGTGCGCCCCACTTAGGATAGACTCGCCGCCCTCGGCATCATAATAAAAGCCCAGGCCGTTCGCCCCTTCAGCCAATTTATAATAACGGTATCTGCCTCCTACGACTTGCCGCGAGGACAGCGAACCTTGCAACAAATTGTCTTCAGGCGAAGGCAGGTAGACCGACGATGTCAAGAACCTGCAAGAAGTAACGCCATCCGCAGCCGACAACAGCACTCCTGTCAACGGGGGTACCATGTCGCCCTCAGCATAACGCCAATCTACCTGCGCCGTAGCGTTATCAGCCATCGTGACCACACCGGCCTTCACGCCCTTCGGCAAGGTGAATGCCTGTTCTCCATAATAAGTGCACATCCCGGTCTTGGGTATGTCCAATGCAAACTCAGACGGGCCGTCACCATAGTTGTTTTTATCCGTGAACCCTTCCAAAGCCTCTGTCATGCTACGGTAAGTACGGATGGCCTTCGCATACACGTACGGCATCTCATAACGGGTCTTTACCCTTTGTCCCGTCCCGTCACCGACCGTTCCCCTTGCATAGGCAAAAGCACCGAGCGTAAGTTTCATGATTTTAATAGGCAAGCGGTCTATCAGACGTGCCGCCTCTTCTTCCTCCGCAGCTTCCTTATCCTTCATTGCCGCAAAATTGATGGCCACGAAAATGTCACAACTGTCACGGTCGTAGCCTTTGTCCATACGTTTCATCAGGATGACCGTGTCCGACTTGGCAGCCGCATCGTTACGTCCTGTGAGGATGTCGTATTTCAACTGCGCCTGATCGCGCCCGAATTCGTCTTTCTCTTCCCAAGGTCTTGAGTTCCTCACTACGTCCAAAGTCTTTTTCCCACTGTTAAAACCCGGCATCCCCGTAATTTCCGTGGTTTCCACCTCTTCCGTATACGGGTCGTCCCAATAGACTTCCATATTCACCGTGTTCCCATCCTTGATGGTCTCCGACTGCATCGGAACGGACACTTTGAACGCCAAGACCGGATATTCCGGTGTAAGAGTCATGAAAGGTTCCTTGTCGGTCTTGCCTTGGAAATAGATACCTGAGCGGAACTGCATTCCACCGTACTCCTCAAATTTCTCATCTTGGCTTTGCACCCCAAGGTAAGACTTGAGGTAACGGTCTGTAAAACACCAAAACTGGTCGAGGTCGGCATAATCGCCGCTTCCTTTGTTCCCACATCCCCAATAGTTGATGGAGATGTCCTTCTCCTCCACGGCAGCCTTCATCCTTTCCAACGTCCAGTTGTAATAGCCGCCCTCACCATGGACTTGCGCCACGGTACTGCCGGCATAAAGCAATGCCGGCAAGCAAAGTAATTTTCTCAATCTCATATAAAACTGTTTTTAATAGTGCTGGGGAAACAAAATTCCGTCCCTCCTATATCCTACTACGTACGGGAAAGGAAAAATACCTACGCAGACCAGAAATATTTCTGTCCACAAAAGCTATAAACAAAAACAACAGGAAAGAAACTTTTGACTTACCCACACAAGGGCATCATATATATATGATTTACAACCATATAAAATCCTACAAAAACAACCGCAGAACGGAAAATCAATCTCAGCCGATTGATTTTCCGTTCTGCGCCAAACGATTTTCCGTTCTCAGCAGGACAGCGTCACACCTTCCGCAACCCCGTCCTTTCTGTAAAGGATACTAACTTCACGTCAAAGGACTCCCTTGCTCGAAGGCAGCTCGTAATGATAGATGTCGCGCCGTACCGCCATCTTGAGGCTCCGGGCCAGAGCCTTGAAAATTCCCTCTATCTTATGGTGCTCATTCACGCCTTCGGCCTTGATATTCAAGTTCATCCGCGCCGCGTCGCTCAGGCTCTTGAAAAAATGGAGGAACATCTCGGTGGGCATCTCGCCCACTTTCTCACGACGGAATTCGGCATCCCACACCAACCAAGGCCGCCCACCGAAATCGAGAGCCACGCTGCACAGGCAGTCGTCCATGGGCAGGCAATAGCCGTAACGCTCGATGCCGCGCTTGTCGCCCAACGCACGCAACAGGCACTCTCCCAAAGCCAGGGCCGTGTCCTCTATCGTGTGGTGCTCGTCCACCTGCAAGTCGCCTTCCGTGCGGATATACAAATCCATTCCGCCATGCTTGCCGATTTGCTCCAGCATGTGGTCGAAGAATCCCAATCCCGTACGGATATCACACCGGCCGCTGCCGTCCAAATCCAAGCGTACCTCGATGTCGGTCTCCTTGGTCGTGCGGCGCACACGGGCTTTACGTTCTCCGGCAAAAAGGATTTCGGCAATACGGTCCCAACTGTCCACGTAACGGATGCGCTCGTCCGAAAAAGAACTTTCTTCCTTCTCCTTCAGGATCAAGGCGCGGCAACCGAGGTTCAGGGCCAACTGCGCGTCCGTCTCGCGGTCGCCGATGACCCAACAGGCATCCATGTCGTAACCGTCCGAAGTGTAACGTCCTAACATGGCCGTACCCGGCTTGCGCGTGGGCAAATTTTCTTCTGGGAAACTGCGGTCTATCAACACGTCATCGAACGTCACGCCCTCTCCCTCCAAGGTACGCATCATCAGATTGTGCACCGGCCAAAAGGTATCTTCGGGGAAGGCATCCGTACCCAACCCGTCTTGGTTGGACACCATGACAAACTCGTAATCCAGTTTCTGGCGGATAAATGCCAGATTGCGCATCACACCCGGCACGAACTCCAATTTCTCGAACGCGTCTATCTGCTCGTCCGCAGGCTCTTTTATCAAAGTGCCGTCGCGGTCTATAAACAAGGCTTTTTTCATGATGTTCATTTTATCGTCTCCGGTTTGTAAGAACGCAACGCGCCCAACAGACTGTTGTCCTCCTGCGGCGTACCGATGGTCACGCGCAGGCAGTCGCCGCAAAGTTCCACCCTCGAACGGTTGCGCACGATAATGCCGTTCTTCACCAAATAGGCGTATATCGCATCGGCTCCTTTGACTTTCGCCAGAAAGAAATTGGCATTCGTCGGATAAATCTTCTCGCAGATATCCAGTTCGGCAAAGGCCGCCATGACCTGCCCGCGTTCGCGCAGCAACGTCTTCACCCACTTGTCCACATCGAAACGCTTCTTCAATATCTCCACGGCCTGACGTTGGGTCAGTTGGTTCACATTGTAAGGGTACTTCACCTTATTAAATAAGGAGATGACCTCTTCTGAGGCAAAGGCCATGCCCAAGCGGATGGCCGCGCTCCCCCATGCCTTGGAAAACGTATTGAGCACGATGAGGTTCGGATATGCCTCCAAATCTTCACGGAACGGCTTCTGTCCGGAAAAGTCGGCGTATGCCTCATCGATGACCACCATCCCCGGAAAACGCTCAAGCACCTTGACGATTTCCTCCCGTTCCAAGTCGTTTCCCGAAGGGTTGTTCGGCGAACAAAGGAATACCAACTTCGTGTGTTCGTCCGCAACGGCCAATAATTTATCCGCATCCAACCGGAAACCGTCGTCCAACAAGACGGGGCGATAGGCCACGTCGTTGATGTCCGCACACACTTTATACATACCGTAAGTAGGGGCTATCGCCACCACGTTGTCCGTTTTCGGTTCGCAGAATATCCGGAATGCCAAGTCGATGGCTTCGTCACTGCCGTTACCGAGAAAGATTTGTCCGGGCTTCACGCCTTTGACGGGAGCCAACATCTCTTTCACCTCCAATTGCAAAGGGTCGGGATAGCGGTTGTACGGGGCATTGTAAGGATTCTCGTTCGCATCGAGAAAGACGGAAGCCGCCGCACCCTTGTATTCGTCACGGGCCGAACTGTACGGCTTCAACGCCCAGATGTTCGGGCGCACTAATTCTTGCAAAGGTTTCATGCTCATTTCATTTCGGTTTTAATGGATTCCAATCTTACGGTCATGGCGTTACGGTGTGCATCGAGATGCTCGCCCGCCGCCATGAGTTCCACGGCCGGACCGATGGCACGGACCCCTTGAGGCGTAAGTTCCTGAAACGTAATCTTACGGTGGTAGCTGTCCAAGTTGACACCGCTGTAAGCCGTGGCATAACCGTTGGTGGGCAACGTATGGTTCGTGCCCGAAGCATAATCCCCCGCACTCTCAGGCGTATAAGAACCGAGGAACACGCAGCCTGCATTGACCACCCGTTCAGCGGCCTGCATGTAATCGGCCGTTTCGATAATCAGGTGCTCGGGCGCGTAACGGTTGGTCAGTTCCATTGCCTCGTCCATGTCGCGCACCACGACGAGTTTGCTGTGGGCCAATGCCTGCTCCGCGATTTCCTTGCGCGGAAGGGCTGCCAACTGGCGTTCCACTTCGTCCTGTACCTTGCCGACCAAAGCTTCGTCGGTCGTCACCAACAAGACCTGACTGTCCACGCCGTGCTCGGCCTGCGAAAGCAAGTCGGCCGCCACGAATACCGGATTGGAACCGGCGTCAGCCAATACCTCCACCTCCGAAGGTCCGGCAGGCATGTCGATGGCTACATCATGAAGCGACACTTGCTGCTTAGCCGCCATGACGTACTGGTTGCCGGGACCGAATATCTTGTACACCTTGGGCACGCTTTCCGTACCGTAGGCCATGGCACCGATGGCCTGCACGCCGCCTGCCTTGAAAATGCGGTTCACTCCGGCCACACGGGCTGCGCAAAGGATGGCGGGATGCACCTTGCCGTCACGTCCCGGAGGCGTGCAAAGCACGATTTCACGGCATCCGGCAATCTTGGCCGGTGTGGCCAGCATCAGAACCGTGGAGAAAAGCGGTGCCGTCCCTCCGGGAATGTAAAGCCCCACCCGTTCTATGGGAACGGCTTTCTGCCAACAGGTCACCCCGGGACGGACTTCCACCTTCGTCGTTTCAAAGCGTTGGGAAGCGTGGAACTTCCCTATATTTTCGTGCGCCAGGCGCAAAGCATCTTTCAGTTCGGGCGACACCAGACGTTCGGCCTCGTCCATTTCTTCTTCCGTGACGGCCAGACGCTCCAGTTCCACATGGTCGAACTGCTTTTCGTAGGCCATGACGGCGCGGTCGCCACCCGTCTTCACGTCGTCCAACACCCGGCATACGGTTTCACGCAACGTGTCCACATTCATTACGGGACGTTTCAACAGTTCGTCCCATTCTTCTTTTTGCGGATATCTTATCACATTCATTTGCTGTCCTCCTCTTTTTGATATGAAAATGCCGACCTGTCCGGCTCAAAGAATCATCTTCTCTACGGGAACAACCAGAATGCCCTGTGCTCCCAGTTCCTTCAGCTTGGAAATAATCTCCCAAAAGCGGGACTCGTCGATGACGGTGTGCACGCTGCTCCACCCTTCCTGCGCCAAAGGCATCACCGTGGGGCTTTTGGCTCCGGGCAATACGGACACGACATCTTTCACCTTGTCCGACGGCACGTTCATCAGGACGTATTTCTTGTCTTCCGCACTCTTTACCGCCTCAATGCGGAACAGCAATTCGTCCAAAATCGCCTTCTTGGCATCGTCCATATTCCGGTTGGCGATGAGCAACGCCTCGCTCTTCATGACGACGGCCACCTCCTGCAAGTTATTGCTAACCAAGGTGGAACCGGAGCTTACGATATCGAAAATACCGTCGGCCAACCCGATACCGGGCGCGATTTCCACAGAACCGGTAATGACATGGATGTCAGCCTCCACCCCGTTTTCCTTCATGAATTTTTTCAGGATATTGGGATAGGAAGTGGCTATCTTCTTGCCTTCGAACCAAGAAAGGCCGGAATAATCCACAGCCTTGGGTATGGCCAACGAAAGGCGGCACTTGCTGAAGCCCAGACGGCGTACCACCACGGCATCCTCCTCTCTTTCCACAAATTCATTTTCACCCACGATACCCAAGTCGGCCACTCCTCCCGCCACGGACTGCGGAATATCGTCGTCGCGCAGGTAAAGCACCTCGACGGGGAAATTGGAAGACTGCACCAACAAGGTGCGCTTGGATGAACTCACTTTGATGTCGGCCTCCGCCAGGAGCGCCATGGTGTCTTCGTAAAGACGTCCTTTCGACTGTACTGCAATTCTAAGCATATCTGTTTTTTCAATAATGTATTCTTAAACTATCAAAAAAGGCTCACCGTTCATATCGGCAAGCCTTCATTTCTATCCTTCCATTGGCACACGCGGGACAGCCTACCGATTTCTAACCGTTAGGATGATGATGGTGGCGTGTTGCAATATTCTTCATTTTCTCTTTTGTTTATGGCAAAGTTAAACTATTATCCGCAAATAAGCAACAAATTCGCAAGAAAATTCATAAAAAACTTACTTACTATTCCATCTCACACACATAATCCACGCACGAACGGCTCTGTTTGCAATCCTTCAGCAAAGCCGCTACGGCCAAATGAGCCGGATGGACCGCATAAGCCCTTACGTCGTCCATCGTGTCGAACTCACTATAGAGCGCGATGTCGAACTGTTCTTCCGGATTGGCATTCAACCCAACTTCAATCTTCCGGATAAACGGGATTTTGGCAGGCAGTGCCTCTATCCCTTTCTTAAAAGCGTCCATCACATTTTTCTTACGCCCAGCTTCCATCTCAGAAGCCAACTGAAATAATACGATATGTTTCACCATAATAATACAACGTCTTTTATATTATTTTCATCCAAAGTTAGCAAAAAATCCGTTCATGGCACCCGCTTCCAACTGTTTTTTGCTTACCTTTGCCTTATCACACTTATGCATCCATTATGATCAGACAAGGAATCATCGGTATTTGGAGATTTTACCGCGACGGTTTCCGCAGCATGACGCTGGGACGCACGTTGTGGGTCGTGATTCTCATCAAACTTTTCATCATGTTCTTTATCCTGAAACTTTTTTTCTTCCCGCCTTTCCTCAAAGGCAAATCGACCGAAGAAAAGGAAGACTATGTAGGCAACGAACTGATAGAAAGAGCTATCCATCCTTAATTTGAAATAAAAACAAGGCTTATGTTAGACAATATGGAGACAATGATAGACTGGTCAAGGGCACAATTCGCCCTGACGGCAATGTACCACTGGCTGTTTGTTCCGCTCACGTTGGGACTGGCCGTCATCATGGGAGTTATGGAGACACGATACGTCATTTCCGGTCATGATTTCTGGAAAAGGACAGCCCGGTTCTGGATGAAACTGTTCGGAATCAATTTTGCCATCGGAGTAGCTACCGGACTGATTCTCGAATTCCAATTCGGTACGAACTGGAGCAACTATTCCTGGTTCGTAGGTGATATCTTCGGAGCACCGCTTGCTATTGAAGGTATCGTGGCCTTCTTTATGGAGGCCACTTTCGTAGCCGTAATGTTTTTCGGATGGGACAAAGTCGGCAAGAAGTTCCATTTGGCTTCGACATGGCTCACCGGCCTGGGAGCCACCTTGTCTGCTTGGTGGATTCTGGTGGCCAATTCATGGATGCAATATCCCGTAGGAATGGTATTCAACCCCGAAACGGTACGCAATGAAATGGTCGATTTCCTCGCCGTAGCCTTTTCGCCTGTAGCCGTAATGAAATTCTTGCATACGGTACTCAGCAGTTGGATTGTAGGAGCCGTGTTCGTCATTGGAGTTAGTGCCTGGTTCCTATTGAAACGGCGTGAGAAGGAATTCGCCTTGGCCAGTATGAAAATTGCAGCATGTACAGGTATGGCCGCCTCACTGTTGACACTATATAGCGGAGATAAATCCGCCTATCAGGTCGCACAATACCAACCGATGAAACTGGCTGCCATGGAAGCGCTTTACGAAGGTGGGACAAGACAGCCGTTAACAGTGGTCGGCGAATGGAAAATCCCGACCATGCTGTCTTTTCTGGCCACACGGAATCCCGACGGTTACGTACCGGGAATCCACAACATCCTAGCGGGAGGATATACGACAAACGACGGTTCCAAGGCTCTGTCCGCCACAGAAAAGATAGCGAAAGGCAAAATGGCAATCGCGGCCTTATCGGATTTCCGGCAGGCTCAAAAGGACGGCGAACAAGATAAGATGGACGCGTCCCGCCGCACATTGGAAGAAAACATGCCATACTTCGGTTACGGTTATATTCAAAACCCTGACGACCTTGTGCCGAATGTAGGACTTTCGTTCTGGACATTCCGGATTATGGTAGGTTTCGGGATGTATTTCCTTGCTTTTTTCGCCTTGGTTATTTTCCTGTCATGGAAAAATAAACTGTACGGACAAAGATGGCTGCACCGAATCGCCCTATGGAGCATTCCTTGCGCCTTCGTAGCCAGCCAGGCCGGCTGGGTCGTAGCAGAGGTCGGGCGACAACCTTGGGCCATCCAGGATTTGTTACCGGTCAATGCCGCCATATCCAACCTGTCCGCGGGAACGGTACAAACGACATTCTTCATCTTTCTGGCCATTTTCACTATTTTATTCATTGCCGAGATAGGCATCATGGTAAAAGCCATCCAAAAAGGGCCTGAATCCCGGGCGTAACCGATAAAAAGATTAGTCACTGTCAAATATCAAAACTATGGAATCTACCTATATTTTTCTACAGCATTATTGGTGGTTCATCATATCCCTGTTAGGGGCGCTATTGGTCTTCTTGTTGTTCGTACAAGGGGGCAACTCATTGTTATTCCGCTTGGGAAAGAATGAAACGGAACGCGCCTTATTGGTGAACGCGACAGGCAGCAAATGGGAGTTTACATTTACCACGCTCGTCACTTTCGGAGGGGCTTTTTTTGCCTCTTTCCCTCTGTTTTACAGCACAAGCTTCGGCGGGGCATATTGGCTGTGGATGCTCATACTTTTCAGTTTCGTACTACAAGCCATTTCTTATGAATTCCAATCGAAATTAGGAAATCTGTTAGGCAAACGTACTTACCAATCTTTTTTGGTATTCAACGGAGTCATGGGTCCGGTTCTGCTTGGAGTGGCCGTAGCTACATTCTTTAACGGGTCTGATTTCCTTGTCTGCAAATCCAATCTGACGGAAACTACAAATCCCGTCATCAGTCATTGGGGTAACGAATGGCACGGTTTGGATGCCTTGGCAAATCCTTGGAATCTCATGTTGGGACTGGCTGTCTGTTTTCTGGCTCGTATTTTGGGTTGCCTTTATTTCATCCGCAGCATTCGCGACACAGGGCTGATTCCACGTTGCCGCCGCCAGTTATTGGGAGACAGCATCCCATTCTTGCTTTTTTTCCTGGCTTTCGTGGTCCACACGCTATTGAAAGACGGTTTTGCCGTCCATCCGGAAACCGGCATCATTTTCATGGAGCCATACAAGTATTTCCACAATTTGACAGACATACCGATATTGCTTGTCTTGTTCCTTTCAGGTGTGACAGGTGTGCTTTTCGGCCTCATTCGTGGTATCTTCTGCCACACCTGTCACAACGGTTTTTGGTTTACAGGCGCAGGAACCATACTGACCGTATTATCCTTACTCCTGTGTGTCGGTTATAACCATACAGCCTACTATCCCTCTACTACGGATTTACAAAGCTCTTTGACCTTGGCAAACAGTTGCTCCAGCCTATTCACCCTAAAGACCATGGCCTACGTGTCTCTCCTCCTTCCCATTGTCGTGGCCTACATCGCATACGTGTGGAAGGTTATGGACCGCAAACCGCTCACATCGGAAGAAGTCACCAAGAACGAGGATGTATATTAATACAAAAACAGAATACCCATGTATATTATCGGAATAGCCGGAGGCACGGGCTCCGGAAAAACAACAGTCGTACGCAAAATCATAGAGAGCCTGCCCGCCCACGAAGTAGCCCTCATACCACAAGATTCCTATTACAACGACAATACAGGAATACCGATGGAAGAGCGACGTAAAATCAACTTCGACCACCCTTGTGCTTTCGATTGGAAGTTGTTGATACAGCATATCAAGACCTTGAAGGCAGGACAAGCCATTGAGCAACCCACTTATTCTTATTTGGAGTGCAACCGGCTCAAAGAGACCATACACGTGGAACCGCAAAAGGTAATTCTCATTGAGGGCATACTCGCCTTGTCCAACAAAGAACTCCGCGACCTGATGGACTTGAAGATTTTCGTGGATGCAGATTCGGACGAACGCCTCATCCGTGTCATCGAACGCGACATCGTGGAGCGGGGAAGAACTGTACAAATGGTGGTGGACCGCTATCGGGCCGTACTCAAACCCATGCATCTGGAGTTTATCGAACCGACCAAACGCTATGCCGACCTTATCATTCCCCAGGGAGGAGAAAACGAAAAAGCTATCGAAATCATGCGTACCTACATCCTTCACCATCTCAGCCTCCGTTTGGAACAAAGCGGACAAGCCTTATGAGAGTCCGTGCAAACGGAAACAGAACGGAAACCCGTTCCCGGTTACAAAGAAGGAGACCGGACTTATGGAAACCCTATCTGTCAATCAGCCTCATAACCTCCCTATTGCTGTCCTTCAATGCCGTATCCTGCGGAGAAAAAGAAGAGAAAAAAATATCCCCTTTGGGTATTACGGAAGAGGAAGGTGAGGAAACAGCTTATGACTTAGACCAGATACAGGAAGCCGGTGAGCTGATAGCCGTCACGCTATCCGGCCCCGACACCTATTATGAATATAAGGGAAAAGGATTCGGGCTGCAATTTGAATTGGCCGAACACTTTGCCGTGTCCATCGGTGCCAAGCTCCGTATGGAAGCCGTACGCGATACGGCGGAACTTTTCCAACGTCTGAAAAAAGGAGAGGCAGACCTCATCGCGTTGGAAATTCCGGAGAACCACATGACAGACATGGAACTGCAATTCTCCGGTGTCCGGTCGTGCCTGTCAGACAGCACGGCCGCAGCCAAAACCGGATGGGTCGTACGAAAGGATGCACCCTTCCTGGCCGAAGCCTTGGACGGATGGTATAGACCCGAGACGCGGTCTTTCTTGCAAAAAAGGGAACAGTTGCGCCTGTCTCCCGGCGGAAGTGTAAAACGCCGTGTCCGTGCCCCCTTCCAGAATCGCGCCAAGGGCATTATCTCGCCGTACGACACCCATTTTATCCGTCATAGCCAAGCCATCGGGTGGGACTGGCGGCTCATGGCCGCACAATGTTACCAAGAGTCCGGTTTCGACCCGGAAGCCGTATCGTGGGCCGGAGCACGCGGACTGATGCAGATCATGCCTGAGACAGCCGTACATCTCGGCTTGCCCGCCGACCAAATGCACCAACCCGAAAAGAACATCAGTGCGGCAGCCCGGTACCTCCGTGAACTCGAACGTAAATTCAGCGATATACCCGGCAGGGCGGAACGTATAAACTTTATCCTGGCGGCCTATAATGGAGGCACGGGACACGTCCGCGACGCCATGGCCTTGGCACGCAAGCACGGCAAAAACCCGCAGTTGTGGAGCGACGTAGCTCCTTTCATCCTCCGCCTGAGCCAGCCGCAATATTACAACGACCCCGTAGTGCGTTACGGTTATCTGCGCGGAGAAGAGACCTACGGCTACGTGACTTCCATCCGTGAACGTTGGCAACGTTACCGTGCTGCCGTTCATGGCGGCACGACCGGTGCCGCACCTGCCCCGTCACGCAAGAATTCGCGCGGAGGATTCAAAAGCAAAGTACTGAGTGCCGAAGAACTGGAAGCCAAGTCCAAACAGAATACGCCATAACCCATGACGGAAGAGATTCAGGACATATTCGATGAAATCAGAAACATCATGCAGCCGGACATGGACTGTACCGCACGTTACCATGCCCTCGACGCGCTGTTGCTCCGTGCGCTGAAAGACCGGACCCGCCACAGTACGGTGGATTTCACCCACACAGCCGCACGCCTGCACTGGCTCTGCAAGCAGACCGGCCATCCCTCCCACCCGTTGGAAGTATTCCGTGCACGGGCAGGACGAATACAAAAAGGGCTTTTCCTGCCCAACGGAAAGGATGAAGCCTACGACTTAAAAGCGGTCTGCGAAGGATTGGCAGCTTTTTACCAAACCCATGTCCCGGAGGACGTGCAAAAACGCCTGCCCCGCCATTGGCGACCCGCTCCCGCACCTGCCGAAAAAGTACTGCAGGCCAAACGTATCCGGATAACGGTGCACCGGTGGGACGAGCATTTCATTTATGGAAAAGACCACACGCATCCCACGGAACAACTGTTGAAAGTGGAATATGCCGACGAAACCGACCGCACGTTCGCCGACTTGAACGGACAACTGTACGAAGGGGCACAGCTCAATCTCTTATCGGTCAAGGCCATAAAGGCGGAAGGCGCATATCCTTACGTCCTAAAACCCGAGATGTTAGTTCTCGACCCGGATTTCCTGATTGACATTACAGCCTTGTGCGCCTGCATCAAGCCATACGGGTATTCGGCATACACCCACTTGTTGAACAAATTCGCCCCTCCGGCACGCTCTGCGGCCATACAGTTGGGAAATGCGGCCAACCAGTTTCTGGACGACTGCGTGAATGAGCGATTTATCCAAAACGCAGACGGGACGACGGAAGCGGAACTCTACCTGCGTTCCATGCAAAATTCTTTCCGGTTCTCCCCTCTTGCCTGGTCCACCTTGCCGGACATCGACCGCGATTTCTTCAACCGGTGCGAAATGCAATTCCACCACATCCGGCAAACCGTACGCAACAGTTTCAGCGCCGCAGGCATCGACATCCGGCAAACGGAAGTGGAACTGGAGCCTTCTTTCCTTTGCGAAGCCCTCGGGTTGCAAGGGCGTATGGACCTGCTCACCCGGAACGCCGACAAATTAGTGGAACTGAAAAGCGGAAAAGCGGACGAATATCCCTACCACAGCCCGAAGGAAGAACACAGCCTGCAAATGGCCCTGTACAAAGAAATCCTGTATTATAACCTGGACCGCAGGCGTGAGCAGGTACAGTCTTACCTCTTCTATTCACGCTACCCCGGGCTTTATGCCGTAGACGTGCCGCGCAGCCATATCCGCCGCGCCATGGCCCTGCGGAATGCCATCCTGCACATAGAGCATCGCCTGAGAAGGGGGGAATCCCGCACGTTGATAGAGGAGCTGACGGAAGAACGGCTCAACGTGGACGGACGTGCCGACCGGCTCTACAGCCGCTACCTGCGCCCCCGCATGATGGAAATACTGGCACCGCTTCATGGCATGAGGGGAGTGGAAGCCGATTATTTCCATCGCTTCCTGACGTTTACCGCCCGCGAACAATTCCGCGCCAAAGTCGGGGACGACCGGGCTGACTCGCCGGGCGGATTCGCCGAAACATGGTGCTGCGACACGCAGACCAAACAACAGAACGGGAACATCCTGACCGGACTGAAACTGCATCCCGTCCCCGACGAGGAAGGTGCCGTCGTGCGGTTGGACTTACAACTTCCGGAATATGGCGAAGACTTCCTCCCGAACTTCCGGCAGGGTGACATGGTGATGCTCTACGAACGGAACCACGAAAGGGACAACGTGACGAACAAACAGTTCTTCCGTTGCACCATAGAGGAAATCCATCCTGAACGCATGCTGCTGAAACTATCTTACAAACAGCGGAATGCCGAAGTATTCCGCCCCGACAGCCTTTATGCCGTAGAACCGGGCTACATGGATGCCACATTCAACCAAGCCTATTCGGGACTGTTCAGCCTGCTCACCGCCCCACGGGAACGGAAAGAGCTGCTGTTGGGCATACGGCCACCGGCCACCGACCCGTCCGTAAGGCTCCACCGGCATTACCTGAATGAAGAAATAGACCGTATCGTCCTGAAAGCCAAACAGGCCCGGGATTACTTCCTGCTTGTCGGACCGCCGGGGACAGGAAAAACGTCGGTGGCCCTGAAATCCATGGTGGAAGAGTTCTTGTCAGACCATCCGCAAAAGACCCTCCTGCTCATGGCTTATACCAACCGGGCTGTGGATGAAATCTGCCATACGCTGTCTGCCATCAACCCTGCTCCGGAATATATCCGCATCGGACAGGAACTGAACTGCGCCCCGGACTTCCGGCCACGGCTCATGAAGCACGTCATCGGGGATGCCACCTCCCGAAAAGAAATCTACGAGAAGTTGGCGCCCGTCAGGGTGTTTGCCAGCACCATCAGCAGCCTATGCAGCCAGACGGAACTGTTCAGCCTGAAGGTCATCGACGTGGCCATCATCGACGAAGCCTCACAGGTGCTTGAACCCCAACTGCTCCCCCTGTTATGCGCCACCACTCCGGTGAACCGGGGAGACTATAACCTGAACCGTCTGGCCATCGGGAAGTTCATCCTCATCGGCGACCACAAGCAACTGCCCGCCGTGGTGAGCCAACCCCGGGAAATGTCACGGGTGACCGAGGATAGCCTGCAAGCCATCGGGCTGACCGACTGCCGTAACTCCCTGTTTGAACGCCTGCATCGGCTAAACAGCCTGCAAGGCACGGAAGGCATCGTGGAAATGCTTCACCGCCAAGGACGCATGCATCCGTCCATCTGCGAATTTGTCAACCGTAATTATTATAACGGCGGACTGGATGCCGTTCCCCTCCCCCATCAACAGGAACCGCTGGCTTTCGGCATCCGGCCGGACGATGACCGATGGACCGCTTTCGTAGCCGGTACACGCATGGCATTCATTTCCGTACAAGCCGACGAAGCAGAATATTATATAAAAAGCAACAAGCGGGAAGCCGAGACCGTGGCACACTTAGTACACACCCTTTGCCAACTGCACAGCCGCTCGGGCATCCCCTTCAGTCCCTGCAAGCAAATCGGAATCATCGTCCCCTTCCGCGCACAAATCGCCATGATACGCAAAGCCTTGGCCGAACGGCACATTCCCGACACGGCCGACATCACCATCGACACGGTGGAACGTTACCAAGGCAGCCAACGCGACATCATCATATTCAGCACCACTGTCAGCCGACCGTACCAGCTCCCTATCTTGTCCGAACCCGTCATGACAGACGGCCGGGAATTAGACCGCAAGCTCAACGTGGCCCTCACCCGGGCACGCAAGCAATTCTTCATGACCGGAAACGAAACACTGCTCCGGAAATGTACGGCCTACCGGGAGTTTCTGGATTTTTTAAGCAAAGGGCAAATCCTGCGTCTGTAAAATCCCCCATTACAAAATGTCAAAAAGTCAAATCCGATGGTGCGTGGCCCGTTTATCCGTCCCCCACTCGGATGTCCGCCGTAAATACGCGATTCCCGTACCGTCGGGAAAAGACAAGATGGAAGCCGGACACATATTATGTTATCATTATGAAAACCGTTGGCTGCGTCCTGCGCAGCCCCAAGAGAATGGCGTAACCCCGTAAAGCGTTTCGCCTTACAAAAAGACACTCCGGACCCGCAGGCTTTTCCTTTCCAAATAGAAAAAATAACGGTTCCCGAAGCAAGTTATGCCAAGGTTTCAAGGTGCTTGTCCCGCAGACAAGCGCATGACTTCCGACCGTCATGCGGAGAAAAAAAATGTTTTCTCAGCCGAACGATTTTCCATTCTGCTCCAAACGATTCACGTCTTTAGTAAATAAACATAAAAAAAACGCCCTGAAACCTTAAAAAAAGTATTCTTGAAAAGTCATTTCAATACCTGTTTCTGTACTTTTCCCGCCCTCAGGCCATCGAAAGGAAAGCCTTTTCCCTTTCCATTTGCATACAGGAAAGCGGAAAAGCCGTGCATACTGTCAAAAACGGGATATCCGATTCCATTCACCCTGCCTTATTCCGGTACGCCCTATCCACCCCCATACGTACCATCCTATGTGCCCTCAACAGATGCGCACCCACAGTGCATTCGGCCACACCAAGCCGGTCAGCGATGGAAGCATACGACATTCCCTTGTAAAAATACAAAAGATACACTTGACGGCGTCTTTCGGTCAACCGTTTCACCATCTTCTTATGCACAAAGCGGAGTTCTTTATAACAATAGTCTTCTTCGACCGTATTGCGACCACACTGTACCTCACCGTAGCTGTATATGTCCATCCGGCTTTTTTTCATATAACGGCGGCGCAGATAATCTATCACGGTATTCCGCATGACCCTAAAGACTAAATTCTGGAGGGTTACCATGCGCACTCCTTCCCGGCATCTCCATATATGTTCAAAGACATCCTGGGTCAAATCTTCCGCCTCTTCCCTGTCACGAACCCGAGAGAAGATATACCCGTTCACCTTCTCCCTATACTGCATATAACATGCAGAAAACTGACTTTCCGTGAATATTTCCATGATATTTGTTCCTTTCAAGTTTTTCTTCTTGCAAAATTAAGCCACATCGGCAAAACAGGATAGGGCAATTTTCGACAAAACGTATGTCATTTTTTCCCATTTCACACTTTCCTCAAAAAAAACAGGCATGGAAACCACGATATAAGCGCAATTCCATGCCTGCCATTCCTTAGTATGTCATTCTCAATTCTCCACCATCGGCAAATACCAGTTATTGCGGTCTCTCAATTTATTATAAAGCGCCTGGTCGGGATTGTCCGGACTCGTACGGCGAGCCACACGGGAAGCCAGGAAATCTTCTCCACGACGGAACGCAAAACGCATCAAGTCGTAAAAACGGTTGCCTTCGTAGGCCGTCTCCAAAGCCATCTCGTCGCAAATCATATCCTCTACTTTCCTTATGCTGTCCTCACGCGAAGCCATGGCCGGCAACGCATAATGCAACGTGTCCATCTCCGCATTCCCGCAACCGCGTGCATGCAACCCCATATTATCCTTGTTGTCATACATGTCGTAAAACGTATAACCGGACTGCATCAAACGGCGGTATTCCCCGTTGGCATCGTATTGTATCAGATTGCCACGGCTCAAACCATACTTCAGCACATGGAAAGCCGTCAACGGATAACCCGCACGGTTGATAGCCTCTGCCAGACGGAGGTAAACCGCCCCCGTACGGTAAGTGGTCACATGCGGCCATAGTGAAGAATACTTATTGATGCTCAACCCGTATCCTTCCTGATAATCCCGGTTGAAACGCAAATCGCCCATGAAATATTGCGGTGTGCCCGGCACCGTGATATATGAATAATACTGGGGATTTTCCTTTGTCCCGTAATACAAAGTATCCTTTGCCAGCCCCGTAAAGCGAGACATATACTCACTTTCATCCGATTCTGATTCTTCTGTATACATCACGTAGCAATAATAAGATTCATCCACCAATTTCTGAAGCGCGTCAGAACCCATGAAATACCTGAACGATTGCTGCAAACTTCCTAATTTACCATATTGGGAGTTGCCTGCAAATGGAACGAGGCTGATACGTTCCATAGTATTGCCTCCCACAAAAACGGAATTCCAACGGTCCACAATTTGGGCGTCGTCCAAATCCACAGTCCGATAAGCTACCTTTATTTCAGGATTTACAAATCGTTCTTCGGACAATAAATAATCACGATATTCCTGAGCCGCCTTGGCAAAATCGGATTTATTGCCATCCAATGAACCACGCCATAAATAAAGGTCGCCTCTCAGCAAACGGATTGGAAGAAAAAAATCGCTACTGTTTACCGAGCTATTCTGGTCATAAGTGAAGTTCCCGTAATTGGGAAACGGCACATCAACGTAAGGAAGCAAATCATCAATGAAATAAGAACAAATCTCACCCAGTCCCTTCCGTCTGGAAGGGTCGTTCATCACTTGCTCTATTTCAGAATAAGACAGCAGAGGCTGAGTATAGAACGGGATTTCGCCATAAAGCAAAGCCAATTGCAAGTAAGCCCACGCCCGGTAGGCACTCACGGCTGCATATTCCTTCAGGAACACTTTCTGCCCGCGACGCTCCATCTCGGCATCCGCACGCTCCAAATAGAAATTGCAATTATTCACAATGGCATAGTAATCCCGGTAGCGGTTGAAAGTCGCATCCTCCAAATTCTCAAAACGAGCCAAATCCACCCAAGCATTACTTGCACCGGCTAAAGGAACAGGCTTTACCAAATCTCCCCTCAATTCACCTAAAAGCACTCCTTTTTCGACCACGTCTTGAACCTTGTCCAATATACCCAACACAGAGAACACGGTATCGCCCGGTTGAGAAAAATCATGGTCTTCTTCAAACATCACCGTAGTGGTATCCACCTCACAAGCTGTGAAAGACACCGTAGCCGCCATCCAAATTGCGGTCGACTTTAATATGTTTTTTAACATCTTCATATCCTTGTTAAAGATTAATTTTAACCCCTAAAACGAAACTGCGCCCGTGTCCTAACAAACCACGGTCAATCCCCTGGTAAATCGGATTGCCTGAAATGGAGAGTTCCGGATCACTACCTAAATATTTCGTACACGTAAACAGATTGTTGGCAGCTCCCCAAACTGTAATCCCTTGCAGGAACGTCAAGTTGAAGGGAAAGCGATAGCTCAAACTCAAAGTCTTGAGCTTCAAATAAGAGCCATCCTCAATCCAACGGTCGGAAAAACGTGCGTTTCTCATCCGGTCCCCGTATTCCACACGGGGAATCGATGTCTGCTGCCCCTCTGAAGTCCAACGGTTCAATAAAGCCGTGGTTTGGTTATTATAAGAACTTCCGCTTTCCAATACGGCACGTTGGTAATTGTAAATGTCATTCCCCAAAGAATAACTGAAGAAAGCATCCAATGTCCAATTTTTGTAATGCAGGCTAGTCCCGAAATTACCGAAAATATCCGGATTAGGGTCGCCGATTACATCTTTGTCTTTATTATCAATCACCCCGTCAGCTACCAAATCGGAGAAATGTACATCACCGGCACGGAAAGCACTTCCATTTTTGCTTCCATTACGTAAATCCGTTTCAGCAGCTTCTTCCGAGGTGGCAAACACACCCTGAGTCTTGTAACCATAGAACAAACCGATTGGGTTTCCTACCTTAGTCATGACCTCACCGCCATAAACAGAAGTATAAACCGTCTTATCGTTATCCGGCAATGCAGTCACCTCATTCTTGTAATGGCCGACACTTGCAGAAATTTCCCATGAGAAATCCTTTAATGCCATGACTTTGGCCACAGCCGCAACATCAAAACCCTGGTTTTCCATCTTACCCTCATTACTCCAATAATTGCGCAATCCGCTCACCCCTCCCAATGTCTTGTAAGCTAACATGTTGTTCACATAAGACTTATAATAATTGAATCCAAGCGACAAGCGGTCATTCCAAACGGACATGTCCAAACCAACTGAAATCCGCGTGACCGTCTCCCATTTCAGTTTATCATTGCCGATATTGGCCAAGGACAAACCCGACGTATGATTCAAAAATGCACTTGGAGCAAAGTAAGAGCGGGAGGCAAAGCAATCAATATTGTCATTGCCCGACTGGTCGATGCCGACATTCAGTTTCAAATAGTCAATACCCTTCACGTTCTGGAAGAAAGGTTCGGCGGAAACCACCCAAGCCGCCTGCAAGGACGGGAATATCCCCCAGACATAATCGCCCAGTTTCACTCCCCCTGTGGCATTCCTGCCGAAACGCGTAGATGTCTCCGCCGTCAACGTTCCCTGCAAAAAATACTTATCTGCATAATTCCAATCCGCATTCACATACACAGCCGTGGATTTCCATTCCTCAATAATGCCGTCCACCTTACGGTTCTTCATTTCATTGGTGATGTTCGGCAACTTATCTCCCGCACTGTTGTCTGCACGAATAGCATCCGAATTAAATGAATCGCTTAAATAACGGAAACCGCCAAAAAGATGAATCACATGTCCGCCATAACGGTATGACCAATCAATCCTGGTATCGCTCGCCACGGACAATTGCTTACTGGAATAAGCCCTTGACCTGTTGGCTGTCATATCGTCACCGCTCTCTGTAAAAGTCGGTACCCCCTCATCCGGAATAAACGAACGTTCCGTGACATTGTTCAACACGTAACTTACCTTTTCAGACAGTGTCAGGTTTCGATTGATTTTCCATTTCGGCATGGCACTCAATGAAAACAAAGTATACTCCAACCGGTTTTTATTACTCGCGTCGCCATTCTCCAATATGGACAAGGGATTGGACAAGTTAAAACAATCGTAGTCTGCCATGGATGCCGTAAACCGGCCATATTGGTCAGGATTGTATGCAGCCAATACGGGGGATTTAATCAGGCCCAACATTCCCGGAGACAATGCCTGCCCACTGCCCATTCCGTCATCCCGTAAATTCCGGGTCGTATTGGAATAAGCTACATCCAAACTGCAATCCAGATTCTTCATAAACTTCACATCTGTATTGAAACGCATGTTCAACCTTGCGAAATCATTATACTTCAATGTGCTTTGCGCATTTGCATAGCCTATGGAAAGATTGTAATTAGCCACATCGTCACCACCTTGCACGTTTACACCGTAATTCTGCGTGAAAGCCTCATGATAAACATAATCCTTCCAGTCCGTATCGTTATGGTACATGGCATACTTTTGCTTGTCCGTTGTAAAATCGTCCAAGAAATCCGGAGTTTCGGTCACGTTCCCCATTACATCCGTTGCATACAAACGATATTGCCCGGCATTCATCATCGAAGGCAATTTCGGCAACAATTCAACCGCCCCATAGATGTCTACATCAATCCGTGTAGCCATACTCTTTGCACGTTTTGTCTCTATCACCACAACCCCATTGGCACCTTTCGCCCCATATAATGCAGTGGCGTTTTTCAACACTGTCACTTTCTCAATGTCATTGACACTGATAGCCGAAAGCACGTTATTGACATAACCTTCATGCATTAACGAACGTCCGTTTTGAGTATCAAGAATCACACCGTCCACCACAAACAGAGGTTGCCCGCCTCCATTCAACGAATTATATCCTCCAATAAACATGTTCGCCCCTTGGGCGGGATTACCCGAACGAAGCAACACACGCAAATCAGCACCAAGTTTTTTTGCCATTTCATCTTCAACGGTCAAAGACGAATTTGCAGAAAAATCCCCGACACTGCTCTTATTCGTCACCCTCACTTCATTGGCATAACCATTGGAAAAATGTTCCGAATACATCCTCACTACCAATTCTTTTCCTTTTCCGGCCAAATGTACCCTGGCCAAAGCATAAGTAGGAGTACGCACCAACAATTGATTGGCATACAACGGCACTTTTATTTCAAAGGCACCCTGTTCGTCGGAAATGGAACTGAACCGGTCGTCTCCGGCCACTTGTATGATGCCGCCCTGTACCGGCCCGCCCGTGGCTGCATCGACCAATGCCCCCTTATAAACCACCGTGGGTATCTTATTCATTTCCCTCTGCACTACAATCTGAAGCGAATCAGTTTCTCCTCCTGCGGCCGATAACGTGGAATCTGCCACCCCTTCCGCATCCACCTGTCCATAGGTCGTTTGCAGGCTGCCTGCCAAGGCCATACAAAAACATATACTATATAGATTCTTATTCTTCATCACTTAAATCTCCATCAATTGAGGGTTTCAACAATATGCAATCAATATATAAATCACGTGTATAATCCGACTCACTACGTTTAGGCGTGCTGACGATTTTCAAAGAGATTTTGGCATCTTCCATAGAAGCACGATCGGGGAAATAATCACAATAAGCAAACTGATGCCCTCGTGCCACCCATATCGTATCAACCTTGTCGCCTGGTATTTCAATCCCTTCCACTTCCAACTTTTCCTTCGTGTATTTATCATTCAATTCTACATCAACACGTCCTTTTTTCGTATCAATGGAAGAAGACCAACCGTTACGCGTCAGATTCATCGGAACAAATACAATCCCTATGTCATAAGCGCAAGACAGCACGTTCGGGATTGCATAAGTGACGGTGGCACCCCGCAACATGTTCGTAGAAGTAAACTTCATGTAGTAGCTTGATGACACACCGGTATTTGCAGCGGCAACAAACACCGGACGATCCTTATTTTCATCGTAATAATTAGCCGTAAGCAGATACTCACCGATATTTTCGGCTTCAACAACAATGTCACTGTTTAAGACCTGATAAGGGCTTAAATTCACATCGGCCGCTTTCAATATTTGTCCATTGCTACAACCTATGGCTTCGGTCCCTTCAAACAAGCCCCCGGCATCTTGTGGACGATAGAACAATTTTCCGGACGTACTTTCCCAATAATCGGATGTCGAAGACTGACTACGGGTTTCAAATACCAAAGCATCCAATATGCTGCGACACGCATACTTGTCTGCCAATTCCGGTTCTTCATCTTCCGAATAATGATAAAAGCCCTTAAACTTATCCACCAACCGGTCCCAACAATCATTCACGGGAACCAACATCGTATAATCCCGCTGCTCGTCATTCAAGTAGCCAATCTGCCCCCACAATTCATTTGTCAAGACAAACACGGAATCCGTATACACCTGTTCCCCATTCACCACACCGCCCGGTGTACTCAATTCAGGCACAAACTCCAATTTATTAAAGCTATACAAATAATCGGTAATATTAGAAAAATCAGCATCCTGTCTCAAATAAGACCAAACATTGTTATTGTAAACCGCCTGGCAATCTAATATATGTAAATCTCCATTACTGCATTCAATATTAAAAGATTTGGCCGGCGAGCCATTGAAATGAGGCACGCCTCCTTCTGACACAAAAGGCATGGGCTTCCCGTTCAACACCTTTATGGTATCGTTCACAACGGAGGATGCCGCAATAACCCCACGGGCGATATGGTTTTTAACCACTTGCTCCATCACTTCGTCCGGAGTCATGTCCTCACCGGTCACCAATGTCGTGTCTATGCTGCCGGATGGTGCCCAAACCGTATAGCGTTGGCCCGAATCCAAGAACTTGTCATAACCGTATCCTTTAAGCAATTTTGCAAAATCCGACAACTCCGGACGGGCAGTAATTTCCTGCCACAAAGTCCTTGTAGGACGGGGTACACCATCATAATGTGCATCCCAATCGTCCGAACAAGACAAGACCAATCCGGAAGCCAATACCGCCATGCAACAAATAGTTGCCTTGGCATATCTTTTAGAACCTTTCATAATCTTCTGCTTTTAATTTAATTTCTATCTTCTGGTATGGCACCATTATACACACTTTTCGGCACAATTTCGATAAAATCGATATTCAACATGCGCCCAGTTCTTTCGTCTACTTTACGCAAGCGCAAATAAGAAGGTTTTTCTTCCAAAGTCTGGGTGGTAACGATATTACGTATATACCACCAATCGTTAACCAACTTCGCACGTAATGAAACCCTGTCATTGTCTACCCTATACACGCAGGCAGGCCCCTTCATATACCCCAAATTACGCATAGCCTTGTCATTCTCAGTAATGGTTGTCTTTCCTTCGAGGTTATACGACACGTCGTTATGGATATCGTCAAATAAATCATTATCTGCTATCATTCCCACTTTTGGCATTCCGCCTCCCCATCCCAAATTCAAAGGAATTCCGGTGGGTTGCATATATTCGGTATTTTGTCCAAAATAGATTTGCGCAATTCCCATAAAGCCATTGGCCACGTACCCCAACCTGATTTCATATTGGCCGGCCGGTACGGCAGGCAAACGTAACATCACATCATATTCCCCCGCAAAATTCATATTATCCGTACGGAATGCTGCCAAATCATAGTGCGACCCCATTCCGGTTCCCTGAGCCTGAGGCCAACGGTTATATTTGCAATCGCATTGGCTGTCATAACGCACATCATCGAAATACCCTTCCGGGAAATGCCACCACAACATATCTCCGTCCGGATCCAGACGGACATCATTGTTCACCAATTCAGGAAACAAGACGCCCGTATCAATACGGATTCGTTCACTACGAAGCATTTTCACGACATTTTCATTATAAGAAAGGATGCTGCCCAGAAATTGGAAATTGCCATTTACAGTTGAAGAACCTCCGGAAGGAAGGACTTCCACACCATCCATCCTGTTGTCAGCCCTATTCACATCGTCACAGCGATTCAAATATATCCCGTCTCCCAAAAGAGAAACTTTTTGCGCACGCAACAAATTACCGGCCATGGTTTCGTAGTACTCCACAAAATCCCCACCTTCCTGCACAGACCAATCCGGAGTGGAACATACCAAATCCCCATAGCTTGCATTACGGTCCAAGATGTGATAAGCAATAAAACGGTTTAAAGGATTCTTGGGATGCGTATAGTCATCATCATATACCCCCTTGTCGTCCGGATATACCTTGTCGTATATGTCCTTTGCATAATTGAACAAGGATACCAAATCCGCCTGAAGATCTCCCGTATAGACAGGCTTACCCATATTTTGCGGATCATATACCGTTTTATACAAATTATCCTTCTCCACCAATACCGTATAACCGAACTTGCGGGCCGGAGGAACTTTATTCCCCTCCGTGGTGTACTCTGAGTTCGAAGCATATTGGGCCAACCGGGACAACATCTCCGGACTTTCATCTTTTTCCCTTAAAATGGAATCCGTCAAATGAGTCTGTTTCAATGCCTCCATAAACAGGGTAAAGCCTAATGTCTCACATTTGGACTGCATGTAATCAGGCAATACATAACTGGACTGCTCCAACACACGGTCTATGGTATGGACGACCCCATTACTCACCGTATCGTTAGCTTGGATAATCCGTGAATAATCATTCAGGACAAATACCGTCATACTATCGTTTATTGCAGCATCGAACTCCTTCTCAATGGTCACTTGCACCTTACGGTCGTACATATTAGGCTTCTGAAGATAACCTGTTGAAAAATCAGAGGTCAAGTAGCGAACGCCTATCAAATGGCTTTTGGCCAAGGCCACCACTGCAGAATCCGGCAGGGTCTCCAACGTGCAGCCCGGATAATTACTATCCACATAACGGTCTATGGCCTCGTTGGTCGGTGCAAAGCAAGTGTAATCCCCATAAGCATACATCAAACCTTTCATGCCGGCACGTTCCAAAATAGTGGAAAACTCACCATATTTCCCGTCCGCATCCAAATAATCACCAACCGTCTGACCTTGGAACACATAATAACTGTCACCTTCCACACCGTCGTCATAACAGCCGGACAGCGTGGTTGCCAAAACCACACATCCTATTACCTTATTATATATGTTACGTTTCATATTACTTCTATTTACTCTTGATTAATAAATGATGTAAGCCTGATTCTGGTCCGGTACCAACAACGGATTCACATCTAACTCTTTCTGATAAAAAGGCAGATACAAATTGTCCAATGACCCCATCCGAGCCACGGCATCACGTCCTCCCGTTCCATATTTACGTTGCAAATACGTACTACGCAAGGTGGACATCGCATTCACCGGATTGTCGGAGTGACGTACCATCCGCATCAAGTCATACCAACGCTTCCCCTCGAACATCAATTCACGCTGCCGTTCATCCAAAACGATGTTCTTGATCTTATCGGCATCATACACCAACAAGCTACGCCCTTTGCACGACCGCATGTTCACAGATTTCACAATCTCAAAAGCTTCCTGCTTGTTTTCATCCCCTCCCATATAAGCCAAAGCCTCAGCACGCATCAACATCACATCCGTCAAACGGTAAACAATCCAATTCTCTGCCGTGGAGCGAAGCACTCTTTCATCATTTCCAAAATACAAGAAACGAAACTTATAGACAGGATAACTGTTCGAGGGTTCGCCCTTATATCCGGTATTCTCTTCCAACCGTAAATCAGATGCGTCTGCAAACAAGGCATCAGCCGTCTGATTGGTCAAATAAGCCGCTGTATTGACCCTGCCTGAAAGGTCTTTATGATTTCCGTAGAAATAAGAAATACCTTCATTGCCATCCTTACGGTTATCATAATCGTATTGAAGCTCAAAAATACTTTCAAATGAATTACCCCGCTCATACAACATGGTATAAGGATAATGCGATGAATAAGATTCATCCAAAAGCGGATAGCCATTGTACAAGGCCAGAGAGCCTTCCGTAGAAGAAGATATAAAATTTCCCTCCAATTCTGCTGTTTTGATGACATTGTACTCTGCCATTTTCTCATCCATGATTTCCTTGCAATATTGCACGCACTTGGCATAATCCCCTTTCCACAAGTAAATATCTGCCAAAAGGGCTTTCACGGATAACTTATTGAAACGTCCTTTCCTTTCGCGTTCATCATCAAAAAACTTTTTATTCCATATATAATCTTCTGACCATTCCAAATCTGCAATAATCTGTTCCAATACATCCTGCTCGGAGGATGCACGTACTTTGAAATCCACATCATCGCCGATTGTCGCCTGAAGCACCAACGGCACTTTTTTAAAGGTGCGGATTAAATAGAAATAACACAAGGCGCGAATCGACTTGGCTTCGGCTTCATGCGTACGTAATTCGTCTACTGAATAATTTCCATCCTTGGCTTGGGCCCCAGGTGCATAATGCAAGATGGTATTGCATAAATTGATTACATTATAGAAATCCGCCCACGAAGTCCAACTGTTGTCCGGAACGATATTATTCGTATAAAAATCATAAAGCTCCTTTTCTTTTGCGGCCATTGTGGAAGTTTCAGTCAAATTGTCGCCCCGTAACTCCCCCCAGGCTATCACACGTTGTGAGAAGCCCTTGTCCTGCATGTGAAAATAGCAAGAAGTTATCACACTCTCCACCTCGCTTTTCTTCTCCCAATAGTTTTCCACCACCACAGCATTCAGGGGCGTGATATCCAAGAAGTCGCCACAGGAAGTCGTAAAAGCGGCGAGAGAAACGGCCATGGCCAATGTCCCGGTTTTCAATATCTTTTTCATATTTCCTTCTGTTTATTCATGTCATTAGAACGTTGCTGTCAACCCGAATGTGAAAGACTTTGCACGAGGAGTAATCGCCTCGTCTTTAGTCACTCCCATATCACCATAATTCACTTCGGGATCCACGCCTGAGTATTTGGTCAGGCAGAACAGGTTCTCTCCGCTCACGTAGAGGTTCAGGCGGGAAAGCCCGATGCGCTTGATAAGCTTGGAGTCAAACCCATAAGAAAATTGCAAATAGTTCAGGCGCAAGAATGAGCCGTCTTCCACAAAACGGTCGCTACCCATCCAGTTATATCCTTGGCCATACAAAGCCCGAGGCAACACATGTCCCCCATTTGCACCGTCACCTTCCTTACGCCAACGATAGTTCACCGCCGTACTCTGATTGTCGGCACCATGCATGTTTTCCGCCCTCATTCGTGCCACATTTGCAATCTTGTTACCATAACGGTAGTTGAACTGCGCATTCAAACTCCATCCTTTATAGAACAACCTAAACCCAAAACCACCAGTCAATTTGGGCAATGAGCTGCCTAAATAGACCACATCATATTGATCAATGCTTCCGTCATGGTTCACATCTTCATAAATAGCATCACCACCGGTAAAAGCATATTTCGTACCATTATAATCATAATACATGGGCATCGGTTCTCCATTGGCACCATAAATGACGCTTCCGGCCTCATCCCGCGCCACCGGACAAGTCGCGCCGGATGCCTGTGCCTTGTCGAACTGGTCGTAACTGTAAGCATACACGCCTTTGTAACGCAAGCCGTAAATCGCACCAAACGGGTTGTCTATCTGCACACGGGACATATACTCCCCGTTTTTAGGTAACTTGACCCCTGTTCCATTAATGGCATTCAGACGCGTAGGTGTCATGGCCGTAATGGTATTCCGGTTATTAGCGAACGTAAGATTGAAAGTAGCTGCCAAATCTCCCGCCAATTTTACACGGTTCAGGTTCAAATTGATTTCATAACCTTTATTCAACATGTCTCCACCATTCTCCACAATCAACTCCGAAAAACCGGTCGTTGTGGGAATAGAAGCATGTTCGGTCATCAAGTCTGTTTTCTTATGGGAATACAAATTGATATCCGCCGTAACCAAATCATCAAACAATCCGATATTCCACCCTAAGTTCCACGCAGACTGTTTTTCCCAACGCAAATCCGTCAAGCGGACATTGTTCGGCCGCATCCCAATGGAATTAATATACCCTCCGTCTACACCATACACACTGAAATGAGTATCTTCCTTAGGAGGTTGCGTACCCGTCACGCCCCATCCGAAACGAACCGCAAACATGCTCAACCATTTTTTGGTAGGTTCCATCCATTTTTCATCCGAAATGTTCCAACGGCCGGAAGCTGAATAAAAATACCCCCAACGGTACTTTTGGCCAAAACGGGTGTTTCCTTCTCCGCGCAAGGCCAAATCCAACGAATACTTGGACTGGTAGGCATAATGCCCCTGAAGCACCCAATTGGCCTTCCGCCAATGACCTGCCCCCGTTTTCGTCTCGTTCAAAAAGCCACCGGCTGTCCCGGAAGTGATGGTTCCGCTTGGCAACAAGTATGAACTCAAGAACTGGGAACTGGACGTACCGGAAACCATTTCCCCTTTAAAGAACAAGCGTACCGAGTGGTCTTGGTTCATGATATAAGGGATATATGTCAACTGATGACGTGTGTTAAAACCGAAACTCTTTTCAAAAGCCGAAGAAGCGGAATTTATCCCTTTCTCATTCTCCTTGAAATCCACATTCCTCAACTCCCAAGGATAGTAAGAATCATTGTATTTATTATAAATGCTCAATACCACAGTCCCCTTATAAGTCAATTGGTGCGAAGTCTCGTCAAGTCCCAACAAACGGTATTGGAAATCGAATTGGGGTTGGATGTTATAACTACGTTCCTCCTTCTTTGCCAAATATGCCGAAGCCACCGGATTCACTTTACCGCGTTGTGACGAAAGTTCATCCTTGTCCCCTTGGTACCGTTCCACAAACCTCGGTTGCATGTAATACGTACCCAAGGAATTACCGTACGCATCCTCGTCATAAATAGCCAGATTGGGCATCTTCGTATAAGCTATCCCCAACAAATCATCACTATTCATGTGGTTGTCCGTATAAGTCAGTGCAAAGTCACTCGAAATCTTGATGCGGTCGTTCACAAAATAATCCAATGCCATACGGGTTGTAAAACGATCCAGTTTCTGAGCGATGATAGAACCTATCTGATGGTCATAACCGGCAGAAATACGATAATTCGCTTTTTCCCCGCCTCCCGACAAAGAAACATAATGCGTTTGGAACAACCCGAACTGCTTCACGGCATCCCTCCAGTCGGTATTGTTATTGAATTGTTCGTATTCAGAAAACGTCGGGTCATAATTCAGTTCCGGCTGACTTTCGGGATTTTGGTTCACATTGAAAAGTTCCTCTTTCATCATCATGGTATACTCATCTCCGTTCAATAATTTGTAACCCTCCGGCTGATAAGTCCCCTTCAACCTCAAAGAATAAGTAAACTGGGGCTTGCCACGCCTTCCACGCTTGGTTACGATATTGATGACCCCGTTAGCACCTTGCGATCCCCAAATAGCCGTAGCCGCCGCATCTTTCAGCACCGTAATGCTCTCTATGTCTTCCGGGTTGATAGACAATAATTCGGCAAACTTTTCATCCGTCATACTCGTATAATCAATGTCATCATTGGCATTGGTCTCAAAGATGTTGTCATCCACGACAATCAACGGTTCCGCATTTCCCATAATGGTTGACACACCGCGTAAACGCATCGTCGTACCCGAACCCAGGTTTCCGGATGAAGCGATAATGTCCAAACCGGCAATGCGTCCTTGCAAAGCCTCGTCGGCAGAAGTGAAGGACAAACCTTCGAATTCCGTCATCTTAATAGTCTGTTGGGCAAAAGACTGTTCACGTTCCGGTATTTCCAATCCTCCGGTGGCTATCTTCGGACGGGCTTCCACCACGACCTCTTTCATCACCTTACTGTTTTCCTCCATCATGATATCGAAAACCACCCGCTTTCCTATTTCCTGCAAAACCGTCTTGTACCCCATATAAGTAAAACGCAACTTATTCTTAGGGTTTTGTACTTTTAGGGTGAAATGCCCGTTCATATCGGTCACTGCGGCCGATACAATACGGTTGGCCGCATCTATCTCTCCCACATACACTCCCATCAGAGGACCCAAATCGTCCGACACGGTACCGCTTGCCACTTGGTTCTGCCCGACGGCCCACAGCGGACATAAGCAGAATAGGAATACTATCAAATATTTTATCTTGTTCATAACCTCTTTTTTTATGATTCATGGTATTGTTAATCCTCCGGAACACGTTCATTATCTTTCAGGCAGAAACATTCGTCATCGTATATCAAAGGTTCATTCACACGATGAACCACCACGTATGAAGAAGCGTTGATATTACCATTTTCCGTCTTTTCCGAGAATGTGTACTCACGTGTCATCCGGTTATAGAATTCTGGATTTTCAGTCGTTATACGAACTACACCCGTCTTCTCCGAATTGTCTGCCACCGTAATACCTGTGGCATCAGAATTCACCCGCAAGGTATAGCTCAACCCCTTGTCTGCACCGTCCGAATGGGTTGCCGCAGTCTCGAAAGACATATTACGGGCATCCCCACCGATATAAACCGCATTGTCTTGGAAATGGTACTTCAAGAAGTTCATCACCCGTTGGGTGTAAGCCTGTTTCAAAGAATCCACATTGACATCCGTCCCGGCATACACGTTGGCCAGATTGTTGATGTCCTTCCAACGCGGCAACCCGAGGCTGTAAGCTTTTTCCATAGCCGCATTATCCGGCACATATACCGTATAATGATAAGAACTGAAAGTCTGTATGGCCGCATTGTCATCGTTCATATTCAAAGATTTTGTAGAAATCAAAGAATACAGGTTAGACTCGTTGGTCGTCCATTCCTCATTTCCCAAAAGCAATTCGTAAAATTCAGAATACTCCGGATGTTCCACCAACTCCTGCATCAAACTATGGAATGTAGGCTGTACCATTTGGTCAAGCACGTAATACACCCCATTGTCCATCGTTACGAAATCCTGCGTTGTTACTTTTTCTCCGGAATACTGGTCGGTCACGGTCACTTGCCCGCCCACTTTTTCAACCTTCATGGGTCCGTCATCCTTCGTCTGGTAATATACAGAACCATTACCCACATAATTGCCCCCGTTCACATCCCGGGGAACGATACAGAAGTTCAGCAAATCGGTCAGACGGTTCTCGACCACAGGATTGATTTGATAATATGAATTGCCCTCACTATCCTCCTGCAACGTGCTGCCCAATATGCGCATGTCATCCTCCGTGCAGCCGGCCCATCCGCCCAATTTCTTATCATAGCGGTAAGAATACGCTTCCACCTGGTTCTTCTCCGCATTATAATAAAACTTGAACCACCGCGGGTCCGTTCCGCTATACGACACGGGGTCAATGTAACGGGAAAGGGCCTCATCCGTCAATATCATGAAATCATAATGGCTCACCATAGATAACAAGTAAGGCCTGAACTCCAAACTTCTAATAGCCCAATTCATGATTTTCATATTCTCATTGACCAACGTCGGAGCCAATACGGAACGGAACGATGCCGGAGCATAGGCTTTTTTCATCACGTACACGGCACCATTGTTACACACAGCCGTGCTTCCTTTTATAATATCAGCCTCGTCAAGTCCGACAGGATCTTTGGCATCATCCAATACCAAATTGAATTTGCTGGGCAAAGAAGACAAGAACGAATACTGCATATGGTTGTTCAAGAACTCTGCCAACACATCATTGGGAACGTTTTCGAAAGGCTCGTCACTCGGATAACGTTCACGCAAGAAAGAGCCGTTTTCACTGTTCCAATACGAATTCAACGCCTCATCCGTAGGAGCGAAGACAGCACCCATGTCCAAGTTGACATTATCCGTATACTCCCCACCTGCGGTATAGATATTCCCTTCTGCATAATCGTTACGCGAAGGATCAAATTTCAGCACGCCGTCCACTTCCACACCGTTGTACGAAGTCAGTGAATTCCCATCGGCCGAAGAGAAAAAATAACGTCGTCCATATATGGAGTCACCTCCGGCCAATGCCGGATAAAGATTCTGGTCAGCATAACGGTCGTGCAAATCCTTGTAAGAATTGGAAAGGGAAGCTGATACGAAAGGAGCTGAATAACGGTCCATCAATTTGCTGAACAAAGAGGTAGCCCCGTTCGTACGCAAATAACCGGCCATGTTGGGCAAAGGTTCCGGCACACCACCCATAATATGGATATATCCGTTCTGGCACGTCACATTCCCCTCGCGTACCTTCACATTATTTATATATACATCCTCTTCCTGGAACTCCGTTCCATTAAAAAGGTAAGAAAAATCTTTTTTAGTGATGCCCTTGGACATCATTTGGCGCCAAATAAAATGCACCATCGGCACAGTCCCTTCTTCAATCAGGTTATACACGGGCTGATGCCTTCCACGCAATCCGCCCCAGTAATCCGCACTCACTGAAGCCTCAGGCAGTTCTGCCACGGACACAGCCGGAATGGAATCATACACCGACCATTGCGTATTGGTACGGCGCATCACCTGCCCTTTCAATATATTGTCTCCTGACGGTTGGTTGGTCAACAAATCAAGCACGTAGGCATTCTCCAACATGGAAGTGTTCACCAAAAACCTCTTCATCGGAATAGAAATATGGTTCTCGTCCACACCGTGCGCCTTGAAATAAGCGCGATAAGTATCATCGTCGGGCACGAAGACCGTCACGCTACCGGTCTTGCTTAAGAATTCGGTGCGCCCCAAGTCATCCACCATCTTCAAGTAAATACTGAAATTACCTCGACGTGACAACTCGTCATAAATGCTTTGCCCCAACCACGAGGGTTTCTCCTGTGCCCATTCATAATCATCCGAACAGGAGGGCATCATGCAAAGTGCACCCACCCCAATAGCCATGGAGAGCAACACCTTATACGTCCTTGCACGTAATACCTTTATTAGCATAAAACCTTTATTTTAAATTTTGTTTTCCTTTCACCTTAAATGGGAGAAACGGGACGGCACACGGCGGTGTCCCGTCCCGTTTTGTTTTAGATTAATTGCCTGCCACTACATATTTCTTGCCGCCTGCAATATAGATGCCTTTCTTCAAGCCATTCACCGCATCGGCACGTTTCACTTGCTTGCGCACAAGCTTGCCGGTAATATCGTATACATCTACAAGTTCCGACGAATTAGCGTTGCAATCCATCATGGTGCCACCGATATTGCTTCCTCTTTCCGTACCTATATAATAGAGACGGAAATTGTCGGCCAGGAACCAAGAATCATTTCCTCCAACTCGTCCATTACCACGTATTCCGATAGTTACGGCCCCATTCTCCACATAGATTTCAGGAACCACCGTGGTCGTTCCCAAAGTAGCCTGTGCTGCATCCCATACATCCTGCTTTCCGTTAAAGGCACTGTCGGCATATTCAATTTCAGTATAGGCATATACAAGACTGTCTTGTCCGGCACTTCCGGTCACAGTACTTACCTCCACACTGTTCGTCTGTGCGTAAAGCCTCATCTTGTCCCATTCATGGTTCAAGAACGTAGCAGCTTCCACACGATAGGCACCGGTAGGTAATCCATACTTACCCTCGGCAGACACTTCGGGTTGCGTACCGATAACCTGACGATAATCCGTAGCCGAAGAAATATTATGAGCGTCATTGCTAGAGTGACTGGTCGTGTACATCCAAGTATCACCAGAAGTGGCTCCTGTACGCGGTGCGCGGTCGGCATTCGTCTCCAATGTCCATCCATTGATTCTCACATCCGTCGGATTGCCTTCATCATCCGTGGCATCCTGATAGATATTGGGATTGACAACAAATGTCGTCATATCAAACGGTTCATCAGCTGTTGCCCGGGACAACACTTCAGGAGTCATGGCATTGACACACTCCCCTTGCAAGGCTTGTACCGCCAAATCCACATCCAAAGGATCCAACTCATCCGAAGCAATATAAGTCATTACGTTAAGGTAAGCCTCTGTTTGTGCCAAGCCCCCTATCTGGTCAGCCAGAACTTTGGCAGTACCCATCGGGTAACAAAGTGCCACGGAATTCATCAACTCCGCAGTGGCCGCCTTTAGAGCCTCCGCCTGTTCAACCACTGCGTCCGACAAATAATTGTCCCAAGACATATCCTCAGCCACTTCCGCAGCCATCTCCAAAGCCGCACTAAATGTTTTCTTTGCTGTAGGTTGGGCAAACAAAACACCTTCATTCAATTGGTTATTGAAATTATTTCCATTCTGCACCAACGGAGTCAAAAGCAAATAATTCGCAATCAATTTCTCAGCATCTGCGTTCATCTTGTCCAAGTCGTCTATGGCATAAGAAACGTCATCCAAAGTCCCTTCCGTCAAGAATATATAATAACCCTCTTCCGGATCCAAGGCAAAACCGTAAGACTCACTGTCATCAATGCCATAAACAGCCAAAGAATCATGCAATACGACAGCCTTATCCAAACGGTCTTGTAAACGTCCACGGTAAGCACCAAGAACATCAGAACCGGCAAAATAAAGACGGAAGTTATCGGCATACCAATTCTTACCATTACCTCCTTGATGGTTATTCTCCGGATCTGCTCCCCTTACACCGATATACAACTGGCCATCCACCACCACGACATCTTCTACCGTACTGGTCACATCTGTCTTAAAAAGAGCCTCATCATAAAGCATCCTGTCGCGGTTAAAATACACCGTGTCGATATTTACACTGTCAGATGTCGCATACAGTACAATCTTATTCGGATCACCGTCTGAATAAGTGGCAGCCGCCAACTGATACAAACCGTCCGGCAATTTGACCGCACCATCCCCGATTCCTATTTTCTGATAATAATGCACTCCTGTCACGTCGTTGCCTTTATTACCAGACCAGTTACCGGCATGCAATTCGCCATCACCGTCAGTCACCGTACACCAAATACTGTTGTCACGGGCATCGTTCCGACCGAGAATCCACCCACCAGGCATCTGGTTCTGTACACCGGTATTATTAAAGATATTCGGATTGGTAATAAAGCTTGTCATATCCAATTTGTTCTTTTCCGTGACAGTAGCCAAGAATTCCGGCGTCAGTTTCTCTTGGATTTTCGCATTCAAGGCAGCCACATCCAAGATGGCATCGTCAAATGTCAATTCCACGGCATCCAAATCAGCCAACACTTTCTTATACTCATCCGTGTTCTCCAATCCGCCCAACCGGTCGGCTAAAGCCTTTGCCTTTCCTAAAGCGTATGACAATCCGGCCCAATTCCGGGCCGAAACCACCATTGCATTCAATTTCGTGGCACTTTCTTCTGCCCCGACGACCATATCAGCCATATTGGTCTCCGCAAGTTGTTTCTTAGCTTCCGCAATCTGTTGCTGCAAAGAAGTCTTCAAAGCATTGTTCAATGTGACCTCCCCGTTCTCGACTTTTGCCCAATATGCCTCAGCCCCCTTCACGGCATTATTCAAAGCCATGGTCAAAGCACGTGCGGCATTAGCCGATTTCACAGTCTCCGACACCACTTGCAACGCTTCCGTGACATCGCCTGTGGTTCCGGCATACTTGTCATATACGGCCTGAAGCTCTGATTTTATAGCTTCAGCTCCAAGGTCATTAAAGTCATTAATCAGATTCTGGAATGAACCCATCAACTCAGTAAAGGCTTCTTCTGCCGTTGCCTCTCCCAAATATGTCAAACGGAAATTGTCGAAAACGGCCCAATCATTCTTGATATACGCATTTTTCTTCACACCGAGACGCAAAGTAC
The DNA here is from genome assembly GCF_986071375.1 of Paraprevotella sp. Lineage (NCBI taxonomy): Bacteria > Pseudomonadati > Bacteroidota > Bacteroidia > Bacteroidales > Prevotellaceae > Paraprevotella > Paraprevotella sp. The sequence continues at coordinate 46,489 of NZ_CFQRNQ010000008.1, forward strand.
CGTCCTGCACAATCACTTCCACCGTATTACCGGCATAACGCCCGTCGCCAAAGGCAATCGCAGCCTTGTTGGCATCTGCGGGAACATCTTCCTCACTCTCGGCCAAAAGAAGAGGGGATTCAACCAAGCCGGCATACAACATGGCGTTCCGGGCCGAACCGTCACCTCGATAAAAACCTTGGCAGGTCAAACGGTAACGCCCGTTACGGATGCCAGTAAGTTCCTGGTAAATATCGAAATTGTCATTATTGGACGCCTCCGCACAATAAAAATGATTTCCAGAAGCTCCACCCGGAGAACTCAAACTGACCGTTCCCCCATTATGCACTTCTTTCCAATTATGAGGTTCCGTGCGGACAAAACTGGCTCCCATGATATAGAACGTGGCATCCACTCCATGGTCTTTGGTCGCTTGGTCAAGCTTTTGCTCACGCTGCGCTTTCGAAACGAACAACCATTGCGCGTCAGTGGCACTTCCGTTACCGTCCAAAGTCAGCACTGTGCCTTCCCCTCCATAATAAAACCATTTGTTGGCATCCAAGTTCATCACATACTCATTAAGGCCGTCATCCGGCGTGGGATCGGTGAAGGTATATTCAGCCGGATTGCCATTGTCGATATACCCATCGCTACCCAAGCCCCTGTTGTCACCGTTGCAACGGGTCACAATCTTGTATTTCCCGTTCGACACGACTACCGTGCACAATAATCCCGGCTGTCCCAAGGAACCTTGCGTCCCCCAGGTATTGGCACCCAAAAGGAAACCGTCACCACTCTTGTTATAAAGGTAAAACTCACCGCCTTCCGCAGGCAGAGCCTCACCCACCCAAGGATTCTCTTCTTGGGCAAAGGCCATGTTGGCAGCCGTCAATGCCATGGTCATCAAAGCCACTGGCAAGCGTTTGCCCAACCGGACAGAAAAAATTTTCGTCGTTCTTCTTTTCATGCTCATAAGTTTTAAGGTTCATTATTCTTATCGCATATCACAGCCGAACCCATTGACTGCAAAAGCGTCTCTTTATCCAACCGTTTTCAAAGGTAGGCACTATTTAAATTAAGGTATGGGACAAAAAATAACAAATGATTAGACATTTTATAACATGGCACAGAAACCACTGATTTTCAATACATACAAAATGTAAAAAACCACCTTTATCCTATCGTCCCATACTCATTCCATCCCATAGCCCTACATCACCTTCAGGCTCTTGCAACGCCCTGAAGCCGTCACATAGCGCAAAATCATCATGCCTTTCCGCGACGGCAGATCCACACGGTTTGTACCCGGCACACAACGGACACTGCTCAACAGGCTACCCTCAAGTGTATATACATCCAACAAGCCCTCTTCGTCCACAGAGACTTCCAGACTGCCTTCACCACGACCGACAACTTCCAACAACGGGATGCCCTCCTCATTCTCCAAAACGGCATCCTCCACAGAAGAACCGTCTTCCTTCTTCACCAGACGGAACGGGAATGAAGTGCAAAGCCCTTGGTTCACCGATATGACCGATGACTCCGGAGCAATCTCCCACAAACCGCCGGACGCGGACGAGGAACGCTCTATGGCATACAAGTCGTCCGACCCGCATTTATGCCACAAATTGAAAGAATGACGGGAATAATCGCTCGCCGAACTCAGACGCCCGTCCTCCGACAAATGCTGCCCGCTGTTGGTACGGCTGATGAACATGTAACGCGAACCGTATGTAGAGGGAAGGCGGCGGATGCGCCACAGATACTCTTCATCGGTATCTTCTGAATAAGTCATGAACTGACCGTCCGTATTCCGCAGGTAACGACCGCCCATAGCCTCTTGGATATAGTAGCTGTCCTTATCAGAAGGAGACAAAACATTGGTCTCATATACCGGCACATCGAAATGGTACACCGTACGAGCCTCTTTCCCTGTAGATGAAAAACGTTGGAACACCAAGGTAACATTGAAACTGGTGTCCATGGCCGATACATGCAGGGTATCGTTCAAATCGGCCACCTGCCCGCCCAAATCATCCAAATGGTAAGTCAGCGTGTCGGCCTGGATGGTATCGTTGCCCACGACCCATTTATAAATACGCGTCGAATTCACCGACTGGCTCAATATGGACGCAGGCTTGGCATAAAGGCTGAAAGAAGCCCCGCACGGCAACACCATGGAAGTACCGGGATATTCTTCGCCATTATAAATAATGAAAGGATCTATTTCGGAAACCTCCACGCGGAACACCTGAGACTTGAGCACTCCCGACTTGTGTTCCATCGTCACACGGTAATAGGCACTGGAAGCCACACTGGCCAATTCAAAACGGTTGGTTGTCGCGTTGTTCAGCTTCGACCATCTCTCCCCGTCCGTGCTCTTTTCCCAACGCCATGACTTGACATGCCATCCACCGTAATCCATGCCTAAAATCACGCTCTCGTTCTTCTTCACGTAAATCAAAGTGTCCTGGCTTTCCCGGTAAGCATACTTGCAATAAGGCGTACAGTCACGCACGTATGCCTCACCAGCCACCTGTATGGAGAACATCTGCGTGCTTACCACTCCTGCCGCATTCGTATAACGCACACGGTACACGAAAGAGGTATCCGCTTCCACCTCACGCTCGGCCGAAGTGCAAGAAGCATCATCGTCCCACGACCACTTTCCGGTATCAGTCTCACCATCCGGCAAAGCCACCTTCAGCGTCACTTTCGCCCCTCTCGGGACGGCATTCAACAAAGTACGGTCCAACGCCTCACCGTCATACCCGATGCTCCCTTTCAGGACGGTTGGCACAAGGGTCTTGTCTTCCAACGGATCCAAGGAACACATCAGCGTGGTGAAACCCAAATGGTCGTATCCGCCGCTGTTGCCGCCATAGAACCCTCCTCCGGCATCTATGCCGTCACCGTGGACCATCATGATCTTATGCGAATAGGGCATGTCCACGCCACGGATGTTTTCGTAGTAGTTCACGATGCGCGGCCAACCGCAGCGGTTGGTGCCTTGCCCGCCAGACCCCATCTCGGGGAAAGTGCCGTCCGAATTGGTGTATGGAGAATTGGGCAGGTTTTCATCAAAAGTATTGTAAGCCGCCACATACTCAAAACCGGCCGCAATGCGGTCGTCCATATAGGCATAAAGGTCGTCTCCCTGGTTCAAACCTGCCCCACACACATCCGCTGCCAAAACCACAGCCATGGAAGCATGTCCTTGGTCTCGGTTGGATTCCTGCATTTGTCCGAAATAACCGAAGGGTCCACGCTCGTCCGGATGGAGCTTCCATACCAGATTGCGAAGCGTCTCGGCATAGCGGTGGTCCTCCATGTACTTGTAATACTCCATACCGGCATTGTACACATAAATGTCGTCGCACAAAATGCCCACACTGATTTCGCACAACACGTTGCACAACCCCCAATTCGACCAGTAATGATCGTCTGCACAACCATGACGCTCCTGCAGGAAACCGAAACTTTGGTCACTGAACACCCTCAGCATCCACTGTTGGTAACGTTTGAAATCCTCACGGTTCCACCCTTCGTAGTCCCGCATCAATTCTCCTGCATTGGCAAATTCATATCCATAAAGCCCGGAGGCAAGGCTTCCGTTGGAATTACCGGACACTTTCTGGCAGGTCCTGGCCCATGCGTTCATGACTTCAACAGACTTTTCCGCATAACGCTCATCTCCGGTAATCTTCCAAACCAGTGCACACTGGTAGGCTGTAGCTGCATCATTCATGGCGGCTCCATAATTGTCACCTTCCGGTTCCCAGACATTCCATCCTCCACGGATAATCTTGACTGTGGGATTGGGCTTCCAATTCAAATCCACATGCTTACTGGTCATCAACTTGTTGTAGGCCGCCGTCCAAGGTTCCTGCCCGGTGGCCAACTTTTCCTTCACCCTGTCGAAATCCGCCTGCGTGTGCAATATGCCGGGATGTATGAACCCCTGCCCCATTCCGGACAAAGACATACAGGCAAACAGAAACGACAATACGCTCTTTTTGTTCATAGCATTCATTTTAAAAATACAACGTTCCAAAATTATATGATTCATTCCATACAATATGGGACAAAAAATAACAAATGATTGGACAATTTCTAACACCGCACATAAGACACTCATAACCACATACATAAGATAGCGAAAAAGATAGCATAAAACCCTTGAATCAATCTCAGGAGAATGAAAAATCATTTGGCTGAGATTGATTTTTCATTCTCCTGAGATTAAAAATCCGTTTGGCTGAGACCGAAAATCCACCCCATGCACAAAGGGTTTCACACGACAATAAAACAAGACATTTTTAGGCTTTAGGACTTTTGTTTTCCCTCTTGTTCGCTTCACGGTATTGCGTAGGTGTCATGCCGAACTCTTCCTTGAAATAACGGTTGAAGTATTTGATGGTGTTAAACCCTACCTTATCCGCAATCTCCGCCACGTTATATTGGCTGCCCGCCAACAACTGGGCGGCACGTTTCAAACGGACGGAACGGATGAACTGAAGCGGTTTCATGTTCAAGATGACCGTCAGTTTTCGGTTCAAGTGTGTCTTGCTCAAACCGAGGTCTTTGCTCAAATCCTCCAAAGAATACTCCGCATTGCCCATGTTTTTCTCCACGAAAGCCAAAGCCTTCTTCACGAATTCTTCATCTAAAGACGTGGTGGTTATCTCGCTCGGAGTGATTTCAATGTTTTTCCTGAACGTTTCCTTCCTCGCCTCCCGTTGCTCGATGAGTTTACGGACACGGACCTGCAACAGCTCGAAATTGAAAGGTTTCGAGATATACGAATCGGCACCAGCCTTGTAACTTTCTATACGTGCGTCATCCGACATCTTGGCCGTCAACAAGATGAAAGGGATATGGGAAGTATGAATGTCATTCTTCATCCGTTGGCAAAAGGCTATGCCGTCGCACCGAGGCATCATCAGGTCCGAAATGATGAGGTCGGGCCATTCCTCACGCACCATTTCCTCCCCTTCCACGCCGTCCCCGGCTTCTACCACGTCGAAATCCGCACTGAGTTCATGAACCAAATAAGCCCTGAAATCCGCATTGTCTTCCACGACCAACAGCTTTTTCTTCCCACCGAACGGCTCTTCGTCTTCTTCTCCGGCCGACAGGACGGAAGCTTCCACCGTCTCCTTGTCCTCCCCGTGCGGCACGGTGGCTTTTTCGTCGTGCTGCAAGTCTGCCGGCAAAAGAACCGTAAAAGTGCTGCCCTCACCAGGCCGGCTGTCCACCGTAATCTCTCCACCGTGCAAATCCACATAGCCCTTGACCAGATGCAAACCTATCCCGCTGCCCGGTTGGGTCTTGTGGCCGTCCTCCACTTGGTAGAAACGAGTAAATATACGCTCCTTGTCCCCTTCTTCCATGCCACACCCCGTATCCCGAACGGACACGGCTACATATTCACGCCCGTTGCGGACCGAACTTTCCACGCCTACGCCTATGCAACCGCCCGAGGGGGTAAACTTCACCGCATTGGAAAGCAGATTGTTCACCACCTTATAGACCTTGTCATGGTCATAGTTCATATAAAAATGCTCCACCTTGCTTTCAAAAGTCAACGTGATACCTTTTTCTTTCACAAGTCCGCGAAAAGCCTCGACAGCATCCCTGACGAACACGACCATATCCCCCATGCTGACCGACAATCTCTCCCCCCGCATCTCCAATTTCCGGAAATCCAACAACTGGTTCACCAACTGGAGCAGTTTTTCCGCATTACGGTAAATCACGGTCAGCCTCTGTTTCAAGTCCACGTCGCCCTGCTGTTTGATAAGTGTCCCGAGAGGTGTCAGGATCAGCGTGAGGGGCGTACGGAATTCATGACTTACATTCGTAAAAAAGCGCAGCTTCATCTCTTCCAGATGCTCCTGCTGCTTCCTGGCGTTTTCCCTGCGCTCCTCCATCATCTTTTCCTTTTCCCGGCGCACGTACATCCGTGAAAGCCAATAGACCACGCCAATAGCTACAAGGACATACACCGCCATGGCATAATAGGTTTCCCAAAAAGGAGGATGCACGACAATGGACAGCCGGGCAGGTTCCTTGCTCCACACCTTGTCGCCATTGGCCGCATACACTTCAAACTCATACGTCCCGGGACGCAAGCCGGTATACACGGCACGTCCAAGGCTGGCGGCACGGGTCTCCGTCCATCCCTCTTCATAATTTTTCAACCTGTATTTATAATAAGTGTGGGACGGGTTGGCGTAATTCAACCCGGAAAATGCTATGGATATGAAATTCTCATCATAACGAAGTTCTATCTTGTCCGTACGGGTCATGGGGGCAGACAAAACGACATGTCCCTCATATTCTTCTCCCACCCGGACGGGTGTATTGAAAATACTAAGCCCTGTCAGGATGGGGCGGTTGGCAGCTTCTTCACACACCATGTGACCGGGATTGAAATAATTAAACCCGTGTGCCCCTCCGAAATAAAGCATCCCGTTTTTCGCTTTCAGTGCGGCATGATCATAAAACATCCCGCTTTGCAACCCGTCCGGCACACCGAATGCCACTACGGAAAAACGATACCCGCCTTTTCCCTCTTCACGGGGAATAATCTTACATATACCATTCAGGGTCGAAGCCCACACTACCCCGTCACAGTCCTCTAAAATGGAAGAAACCGTATTGTTCGGCAACCCTTCGGACATCGTGAGCAAATAAAGACGTTCCGTCTTTTTATCCCAAATCCGGATGCCGTCCTCCGTGGCAAACCATTGCAAACCGCGTGCGTCGGTCAGCAAGCCAAAATATTTTATGCCGGATTTATAGTATTTATCTTTACGTGTATCGGGAATCCGAACTTCGTCTTTTCCTGCGTCGTAATAAAACAAGCCGTTGTCCCCCAACGCGGCAAAACAATCTTTCCCTGTGGGACAAAGAGAAAGAATCAACTTAAAGTTCTTCAACTCCGGATGCCGTTCATGCAGCATAAACTCAATGGTTCCGTCCTCCGGGTCCAACAGCCCCACGCCGCCATTCACGCTGACCCAATAATTTCCATGGGAGTCTTCATACAATGCCCGCGACACATTCTGCGCCACGTCCTGCTCGGAATCGCCTTGGCTTCTTAAAAAATGCTTACACCCCCCCCCGCAAATTTGGTAAAAACCTTTTAAAAAAGTTCCCACCCACACATTTCCCTGACGGTCGCGGGAGAGCGACAAGACCAATTCATTGATTTCATCTTTAAAAACCTGTTCCACCTCATGGGTTTCCGGATGGAAACGAAACAGGCCTTTGCCACTCCCCACCAAGATTGTGCCATCTTCCTCCTCAAGGAAGCAGCGCACGGATTCGTTGGTGATGTAAGAACTTCCGGGGCATGTCTGTGCCAACTGGAATTTCTGCATGCCGGGGTGATGATAGCACAGCCCCTGAAATAACGTGCCGACCCAAAGCCCGCCGCGCGGATCTGCCATCACGGCATAAATGTCATTATGGAGCCTTCCGCCGTTCGTCAAGGCCATGTCCGGCATCTCGGACACAGAAAATGTCTTCCCGTCAATACGCCGCAGGCCACTCCGCGAAGTCCCGGCCCAAACATTCCCGTCACGATCCATGTCCATGCAAGTAAAGAAGTTGGATATGCCGGATATGCAGGCCACATCCTTCCACTCCCGGAGTGTACGGTTATAAAAACAAATGCCATTGTTGTACATCAGCCACAAGTTCCCCGCCGAATCGGGATGCAAATAAAGCCGGTCTGTATATCCATTGATAATCCCCTCGAAGCGTGAATCCTGAAAAAGGAACTCGGAAGAAGTATAATCCCAACAACGGATCAGGCCGCTATCATACACGATCCAACAGAAATTCTTATATTGGGCCAATTCCAACGGAACGCCGTAGCGGCGCGTGAACTCGCTGTCACCACGGTCTATCACTTTTTTCTCTTGTTTCCGGACATCATAAAAAAAGAACGTATTGTCCTCTGTCAGGAACCAATAATTTTTAGCATCGTCAATGAAAAGGTTCTTCAACCTCTTGTCGATTCCCATGCTTGCCAACTCCCCTTGAATATCATAATTGAAAGTGTTCGCCTTCAAGTCCAGAAGCAGCAAATAACGCAGTTCCTTCATCCACACACGATCCTGCCCGTCATAATACTCTTTCGGCGGACGGGAATATGTCCACACGTACTTCCGGTCTTTGTCGTATGGAAAATACTCAAACGATGCCCCATCGTAAATGTTCAATATCGAGGCCGTCCTTATCCCGACACGCCCGTCCGGGACCATGCTCAGGCCACGAATCTGATTGTCGGACAAACCGTCCGGCACATCTATCAAACGAAACTTATACTGTTCTACCGCCCTGCACGGAAGTGCAAGACAGATACAAGACACAAATGCCCAAAACATTCTTGACATGTTCTTCATAATCGTTCCACGTTCTTTATGTGACGTTATTTTTCGTTGGTATTAATATATGCAAATATACTTCAAAAAGAAAGTAAACCCTATCAAAAAAACAGAAAAAAAGAGCACGTATCAAAAAAACACGTGCCCTTGTTCCTTACGCCCCACAGCTTTCATTCTATCGACAAACCATCAAAAACCACGCTGCCTGCGGCCTTGCCGCCGCCGAAGCTACCTGCCACCCCGACATAAATTTCCCGGGGCATTTCCACCTCCTCGGAATGCACATAAAACCAGTTCACCCCATCTGTGGACTCATACGCATAAAAGACATTCCCCACCCGTGCCAACTTGAACCAGGCAGGTATCCAAGTATAAGTATTGCCTATGGCAAAACGCCTTTCACCACCGCTCTCCTTGCGGTATCCCATACGGGCAAACCTCCGCCCCCAATGGCCAAGCGTCATCGTCACGGCCGTGGCATCCCCCTTTAAGGCTGCCCTTAACATCAAGCCGCATTCTTCCGTATTCCCGTCCATCCTGTTGATACGGCACGACACGGCAAAGTCTCCTGCCACTTTCCGGTACAGGTATGGAGCATTGTCCGACAGCGCGTCCACGGCCGCCGAACGGCAAGACAGGCGATAGGTACCTCCCTGCACGCCGGCATAGTCTGCCCTGCCTTCCTCCACATGGCCTACCTCTGCATAAGTCCATCCGGACGGGCATCCTGTCACGGATACGGCTTTCACCCTCACACTCTCCGAAAAACGGCTCGTTCCGGCCTTGTTGACCGCCGCCACCCGATATTCATACGTCTTGCCTTCTTCGATACGGGAATCAACAAACCAATGGGTCACTTTCTCCTTGTATACCCCGACATCCCTGAAGTCATCCCGGCCTGCTTCCGAACGCTGTATCACATAACCGTTGGCGAAATACTCCGCAGAGGGTTCCCAATCCAGACGGATTTGCCCGATGGAGGCTTCTGCCCGCAATCCCGTGGGCACTGCCGGTACAGGCAAGATAGGATAGTTGGAAGGACGTAATGAAAAGGTCAACGACCCATATCCGAAATGGTCTTTGCTACCGTGTTCCGGACGCAAAAGCTCGGCCATCCTCTTGGAATAAGGTGCCGGTACGCCTTTCAACACTTCATAATGGTTGTATATCATCTCCCAAACCGGACGGTCCTCCAATTGGCCCAACCCGTTTACGGAAGGCCAACGGTTGTTCAGCCCTTGGCTGTTATTATAATAAGTGAAAGGGACACCGCGCATCTGGTTGTGACGTGCCACGTATTCGGCCCCGGCCAACAGGCGGTTGCTGTCGTAGGCAAACAAGTCATCTCCTTGGTTCCAGGCAATCTGGCAGAACGTAGCCAAGAAACCTACTCCCAGTTGGGCATGCTCTTGGTCGCGCCCGCTTTCCTGCCATTGCCCGAGCACCGTTCCATCTTCCATCCGGTGCAGATAAGGCACGGCATTACGGATGCTTCCGTTCCCCAAGCCGTGCTTGAAATAGTCTATCCCTTCGCGGTAAATATCTTCGCGGTCGCACAAAACACCGATGGCCAACAAAGCGACCATGTTGCATGCATCCCAGTTCGTCCAACAATAATCCACGTGGGTACCACCGTGCGTACGGAGGAAATCACGGCTCACGGGGTACAAATACTCCACCATCATGGCCTTGAAACGTTCAAAGTCGGCCTTTTCCCATAGCGGGCATGCCCGCAGCACTTCTGCCGCCATGGCAAACTCCCCGATGGGGATGCCCAAAAGCCCTTGGTCTTGCCGCGCCTTCGGCACTTGATTCACGGTATTCGCCCAAGCATTACAAATATTTATGGCACAACGGGCATTCGCCTCATCACCGGAAATATACCAACGGATGGCATTCAGATAAGCCGCATGGGCTTCTATTGAAGCCTTCTGGCGGCTGTCGCCCATGTTGGCCATCGGGCGGGCCGCAAACGTCGATTGCGCCCAAGGATCCTTCTGTAACTCCGCCCAACCTTCTGCCCAAGGATGCTGCCCTTCGGCCACCATCGCCTTCATACGCTCCAAATCGGCCAAGGTATGCAAACCGCCGGGATGCACAAACTTACGATGATCTGCCTTCTCATTAAACAAAAGCGTCCCGAAACCCGGTTGGTCACGGTCATACCCTTCCGGCCTGATTTGTCCGAGCACCTGTCCCGTGAAAGGCATAGGAAGCCCCATCCGGTTCACATAATGGTTGTAGGCTATGTCGAACACGTACATGTAGCGTCCGCGTGCCTTCGGCGACACTTCCTCCCAATCGCAGTACTTCCCGGTAATGTCCGTCCATCTCACGAAAGGAACATCGTAACCCAAGTTGTAACGCGCCACATATTCATATCCTTTCAACAGGCGGTTATCCTTAGCGGAATATAAATCATCCCCCTGTTGCCAAGCCAGTTCACATACCGTGGCCATTGCCCCGAGTCCCAGCATGCAATGGCTTTGGTCGCGCCCGCTCTCCTGCAGTTGGCCGGTTTCCCCGTCGATATAATGGGCCAATGTGCCGTTGTCGTACCCGTCAAGGTAGAAAGCCCGTGCCTTCTCATACATTTTCCGGTCATCCAGATGGATGGCTGCCGCCATATAAGTCTTGGTCACGATAGCCCCCCAATTCCCGTTCGTATAAGGGTTACGCTTATAGAACGTTTCCAATACGGGGAGGAACACTTTCGTGAACATCCGCAAAGCACCTTCATAATCCTCCGCAGGCATCTTACGCCACGTATGCTTCAACGCTTCAAGTGCATAAATGATTTTAAAACCTTCCAAACCGGCCAACAAAGGAGCGTCGTTCGTATCGGGTATGCGTTTCAGGGTGCGTGCATAGGCCGTCAATACTTCCGCCGCCTTACGGGCATGTGACTCATCGCCCGTGATACGCCACATCAGCGCATTCAAATAGGCCGCACTGAAGTCACGCTCCATTCTCGATTTGGTATAACCGAATTTACCGTCACGCGCTATGGTATCGAACGGGCCTTCCATTTTATAATCCGACTGTGCACACGGATGTTTTTCCAACAACAGATAGGAGGCATAAGCGTCGTCGTTTTTCCCTTTCACCAAACCACGGATTTGTTGCATCCGTTCTTCCGTATGCAACACACCGGGGTGCACGAAAGCTGCCGCAAGCACAGGGCACGACAGCAATAGGAATCCCAAGAACAGCCATAACCGGCCTATAACATTCTTCCAACTTTTCATGGTTTTACAATTTTTCATTTCAAAATACAGCCGACAAATATAGCGAATTTAAAAACACCATACGGCATCTCTACCTTACATTATTCGTCATTGCACCCTCTGTGGACACAAACGTCACATCCTCCACGTGCGGCCCCACATATATACCCGCCATGTCACCGGTGTTATACCAAGCCGGTTTACCGGGCATGTCGTCCGTAATCAGCTGTCCGTTGATGCGCAGGTTCTCGAAACGCACGTTCCTGATTTTCCTCTCCTCGTCATATCCCTCGATAATAGACAACTCAGCCCGGTTTCCTTCATAAGAGACATCTTTAAACGTGATATTTTCAATACCCCGTCCCGGTGCCGTACAATACTTCTTATTATAGAAAATACGCAAATTGACCAATGAGCCTTCACGGAAATTCTCCACGCGGATATTTTCAAAACGGACATCGCGGACCAGATTGTTGTCTCCGGCATTGATGGACATGCACCCCTGGTAATTCAACTGCTTCTCCCGATGGTCCAATATGTCGATATTGACGTAATTCAAATCCTCAAGCACTTCCGGATTCTTCGTGTCACCATGGATGCCTATGAATATGGGATGGGCCACATCTGCCCAAAGCGTGGAGTTTTGCATCGTGACATGCTTGCAGCCTCCCTTGAATCCCAAACGTGTGCCGTACACCGTCGTGCAATCGTCCGAGTTTCGGCAGAACACCCCGTCGAACAACACATTGTTGCTGGCAAAGACATTCATCCCGTCTCCCCACCCGTAATAGCTGATAGCCTTCACATTGCGGATGGTCACTGCATCCGAGCCTCCCGTAGCGCACTGGGTAGTGGCAATGCCTTCCACCAGTACATTACGGGAGTTTGCTATACGGATGCCTCCTTTTACCTTATAATCTATAATACCACGTCCTATCAATTTCACATCCCGCACGCCCTCAATGAGCACACGCCCGTTCAGTACGGCACCACCGGCCAAGTAAACAGTCTGTCCGGATTCCACCTTCACCACACCATCCTTGGGCGTATGGTAACCCGGGCCGAAGTAGACCACATTACGGTCTTTTTTTCTTGGGACATCCACCTCCACCGGATTGGCAAACAGGTGCAGGTTATGAAAAATATCACCGTTCACTTCCACCGACAAGTTGCACGGCTTGTCCAAAGTGAACGTCAGCTCCTTTCCTTTCAACTGAAAAGGTATGCCGTATGACAAAGGACGAATCCTTGCACTGTCCACCGCTCCTTTGTTATAAGTGACTTTCACCTCCACCTTTCCCGAGAAGTCGAAAGTCGCCATCGAAGCCTTTTCCACACAATGCAGCGTCCCCCTCACTTCATCCACGCAAACCAAATAAGAAGGTACGTTCCTCCATTCCCCGTCTCCTTGACGCACTTGAACCGTAAAATCATCATTCAACTCCGCTTCCTCCGGTGCAGCGTAAGTCACCAAAGAAGACGAGGCATAGCATGCAGCACTTCCCGTCATCACCATAAAGGCCATCAAAAGCCAATGTCTTATTTTCATTCCGTTTCCATTATTGATTTCCGGTTGCAAATATAGCCCAACCCCAACAAACAGGATGGGACAAATCGAAACAAAAAAGGGGCTTAAAATCTCCAATTCAGAGAAATTAAGCCCTTTTTTATCATGTCAACCTACCTTTATGGGAAAAACATGCCGGTTACCGGCCATGCCCTCCTTCCGGTTCCTCCCCAAAAAGCGGGCATTTCAATAACACCGTCCGACGAATCCTCCGCCAGCCCGCAACTTCACTTTCAGCACCTCTTTCTTCGACACCTCACGTTCTTCCCGTACCACGGAAGCAAGTTCTTTCCCATCATGCAGGAAAACCGCTTGTTTCTTCTTTTTCAGGAAATCCAACGGTATCTCAATCTCCCGTTCCTTGTCCCCGTTCATCACGCCTATCCACCACTCTTTCCCTTTCCGGCGGGCATAAGCCACGACCTCCCCCATTTCCGTACAGGGAAGTACAAGGGTCTCGTCCCACACCGTGGGCACAGCCTTGAGCAAATCCACGAAAGGACTTTCCAGATAATACGAATAATGGTCGGAGAAATGAGTAACCGGCGACAGGAATACTATGGCTTGGGCAAACTCGTGCGCCCAAGAGTATCCGCCTGTAGCCAACTCTTCCGGATTCAACGTCACCGGCGTGACATCAGCCGGCCCCGCCATCAAGCGCGTAAAGGGCAAAGCCACGTAATGCGCCTGCGGGAGTACACGCCTGTAACGCCGGATTTGGTATTCATTTCCTCTCACCGCCTCACGCGTGATGTCATTGGGATAAGTCCTCGAAAGCCCCGTGGGCTTCACGCTGCCGTGGAAATTCAACAACAGTCCCAGTTCCGCACAATCCTGCATGCCTCCCATATACCATTGCATGATTTCCGCCGTAGCCGTCGGGATAAAATCAATCTTGATACCGGAGGCCCCGATGGCCTTCACCCGTTCCAGATAAGCCCTCCGCGACTTTGCATCGCGCATCTCGTTGGAATTGACCCAAACCAACGACTTCACACCGACACTCCGTCCGTAGTCAATCACCTCCTTAAGCAATTCCCATTGGTCCTTGCCGTCCTTATGCCAATTTCTCCACCCGTCATCTATCAGGTAATATTCCCAAGAAAGTTCTGCAGCCGCATCGAACCAAGCCTTTTGGTCCTCATAGCGCGGGGCACCCACGCTCCACCATTGCCACAGGCACCGTCCGGGCTTTACCCACGAAAAGTCACGCCCCTCTTCCGGCGACGGGCACAAGTTCGTCAACAAGTCGGAATTCACCAAGCCGGTCAAATCGGATGCAATGATGGCACATCTCCAAGGAGAAACGTCCTTTCCTTTATATTTCCCGGCCAAGACCTTTTCCGACTCATCCGGCAGGCGCTTGATGTCCCATCCTTTTTCCGAGGAGGGAAAGCATGACTTGAAACCATTCCCCGAACGTGAAAAGGCCATGTCGGGAAAGTCTTCGCAATCTGCCTCCGTAAATGTCATATACCCTTCTGGCAATTCAACCGTAAGCGGGCCGCATACGTATTCGTTTTCCGGCATCTCATCCATCCGGGTGACATAAGCTTCCTTCTCATAACCTATGTCATAACCCGCCCACGCCACTTTCTTCACGTTCCGGGGCACATTCCAAGCTGTATGTTCCCGCTCTATGCGCCGGGCATTTTCAGGCAAGACGTAACGTACGGCCACACCGTCGTCATACACCCGGACCACAAGGCCGTAACGCACCCCATCGGCCGACAACGGCAACATGGCTTCCACCGCTTTGTCCGACGCCATGGCATGATGTCCGAACAGAGGGTATTCCGTCTTGAATTTCTCCACTTCGGGTTCTGCCGCCAACGACACATTCCGCCCAAGGTCCTTCCCGTCCACGACAAGCCCCAAGCGCGATGCCTCCAAGACCTCAACCTTACCTTTCTTCACGGAGTAAACCAACTGGCCTCCGTCCGTATCCACACAGACTTCAATATTCTTGCCGGGACTGCATAAACGAAGCAAATTGTCCCCTTCGGCATAACTCCCCCACGTGCAGGCACATAACAGCATGCAAGCCCTGCCCCACATTTTATTTACCATATCTTTTTTCACCTATTTAATAATCTCTACTTGATAACGGCCACAAAACCTCCACGCGGCAGGCAATCTACCGTCAAGGCTTTGTTTCCTTCCGGGACGGGCACGTTCTCTTCCACCACAAAGCCCTTGCCGTCGGCATTGTCCTTAAAGCAAGACACGTTCCGGCCTTTCCCAAGGTCAAGCCGCCCCAACGGCACTCCTATCTTCCGGCCTTCTTCCGTACCGTTAATTCCGGCTATATACCATATATTCCCTTTACGACGTGCCATCACCACATATTCTCCGGGATAACCGGCCAACAACTTCGTATCGTCCCATGCCGCAGGCAAACCGGATAGCAAACTCCTCACCTCTTCCGGCAAGCCACGATATACTTCCGGACGGTCGGGCATGTGCTGCAAAGCCGACTCGAAAAGGACAGGAAGTGCCAGCTCGTGGGCATAGGTCGTGATGTGCGGGTTTTGGGAATCAGAGAAAGTACCGGGCGTGTAATCCATCGGACCTATCACATTGCGCGTAAAGGGCAACGTGGCATTATGGGCTGCAGCCCGTCCGGTCAATGTCCCGTTATTGTTGTACCATTCCGCACCATAAACCGCTTCCACCGACATCATGTGAGGATAAGTCCGCTGCCATCCCCTCGGTATGGCAGCCCCATGGAAATTCACCATCAGCTTATGCTTGGCCGCATCCTCCAACAAATCGATATAATAATCCATGGAAGACACGCTGTCGCCGGCAAAGAAATCCACCTTGATGCCATACACGCCCAATTCGTTCAACCATCCGAATTCCTTTTGGCGGTCTTCAGGCTTGTTCAGACGATACAAGGGCGTGGGTCCCAACCACTGCGTACTGGAATTGTACCACAACAAAGGCTTTACACCGCGTTCCTGCGCATACTTCACGGCAGCCTGCAAATCGCCGCCGTTCGACATCTGGTCCCATTCCCAATCAATCAGACTATAAGGCCATTTCATGTCGGCAGCAAGGTCGAAATAAGCTTTCAGTTTTTGGAAATCCTGTGTCCCGTGGTTCTCTGCCCAATAAATCCATGAAGCCAAACCGGGCTTTATCCATGAGGTATCCTCCACCGTTGACGGGTCGGACACGTCGGTCACCAACGTAGACTCCACCACGTCCGACAACCGCCCTATGACCAACACCCTCCAAGGTGATTCCCATTCCTTGTCCATGGCCTGCTTTTCACTAAACAAACGCACGCGATAATGGTCGGCACTGTCGGCATTACACAAGAAAGAACCGCAATGGCCGCGCCTGATATTGGCTTCCGTCACCAACATGAACACGGTATCCCTTAATTGCACCAAACCGGGATACCCCCATTTGTCAGCCGAACCATTCTCGCCCCGGCCATCCGTGGACAAAGGATAAAAACCTTCATACCCCAAAGTGTATTGTTGCATCCAACGTTTCGCGCCCTTAGGCACATCGTATGCCGTATATTCGTCCACCACATACTCTTCCGGCGATACGGACTTTACCCCATACTTGAAAGCCACGCCGTCATTGTAGGCCCGGACGGTCACATCCAAGATGTTACCCTCTTCGTTCTCGAAAGAATAGACCTTTTCAGTCCCATGGTTCACACAATGGCTGCGTTTTCCTGTCGGCATCAGGTAATCGTCCTCTACCGGCTTGGCTTCCGTCACGCTTTTGAATTTCAGGTTCCCTGCATACTTTTGCAAGTTGGTCTCTATCCCCAAATCCACCAACGGCAACGCACGCGTCCCGTCATAAAACACCGATAGGGCCGCATCGCCATAATGCTCCTTGTCGAGTCCGGTCAACTCCACCAACACATGCTTGTCCGGGGAACGCACTTCCTGCATGTCCTCTATCGCACAGGAACAAAGTCCCGCAACAAGGCCTAAACACCATCCCCATTTCAAAACTCCAGTCTTCATTCTCTTCTATTTTTATGATTTCACATTTTAATATACTCGCAACCATCGCCACCGTACAATTTTCAATAATTCCGTATCGTGGCATATACACCGTAAGACTCTTGGTCCACGTCGAACAAGGGACGGAGCCGGAACTCATTTACTCCGTTACGCAAGACAAACCGGTTGGGTTCACCGTCCACGACCGAAAGCCCTTGAAGCACCTCGTCCTTGCTTCCCTTCAATATCACTTCGCTACGGGTTTCAAAAGCCAACAGCATCGGGCCGTAGAACACGGCAAACATGTTCTCCTTGTCCGGCATGGACTGCAGGCGGAAAGCGTAACGGAAGTCCACACGCACCCGGTCTCCATCCTCCCAACGTCTGGAAAGCTTCAGGAAAGAAGAAGGCCGTACCGACATGCCCTGTTTCTCACCGTTTACATACACCTCTGTCCCTTCGGCCCAAGCAGGTATGAACAAGTTCAGGGCGAACCCCGCCGGACGACGCACTGAAACAGTAAAATCCGCCACCGGCTGCAGGGGAAATCCCCCTGTCTGTTCCAAAGCCACCTTTTTGGATGCCCAATGCAATTTGGACGGCACATAAAGGTTCACGTACACATCCGAACCGTCATGGTAATAAATTCCGCTGTTCAATTCCGCAAAAGCCTCTATGCAAGACCCACTGCAACAGAAGAAATCATTCTCCTTCAAATATTTCTTATTGCGCGGCGAACCCAAAGGCAAATGGTAGACATACGCTCCGGTAGACCTGCTTTGCACGGGAAGCACCCCGTTGTAGAACATGTTCATATAGGCATCCGCATAACATGGGTCGCCTGTCCATCCGAACAGGTAAGCACTCAGCTTCTGCGTATTGTGCGTCACACAACTTTCGGCAATTTCGCGCGTCAAGGTGTTACACAAATGTCCGGGTTCCCCCCAATGTTCCGCTGTCAGCGAGGTCGGCGTGACGGCTACCGGTCGCGGACCGCTGCTCGTCCCGTTCACGTATGCATGCCCCCGTTGGAGGATGTCCCAAAAGTGCATGGCCGCCTTCTTGTATTTTTCTTCGCCCGTCACCTCGTAACGGCGGGCAAAGCCATTGACCAACACGATATGCGTATTGGCATGCAAGCCTGCCAGGATGTCCTCGTTCCGCACCAACGGCTCAAGGAACCAGGCCGGGTCGAAACAAGCAGCCAAGGCCAAATGTTTGGGATTGCCCGAAATGCCGTACAGTTCATAGAGCACCTCATTCATGGCTCCCGCCTCATTTTGCGGGTTCGCCTCCACGGTGTACATCATCCTCTCGATACGTTCCGGAGAAAGCTTCGACATCCGGCCTTCCACATAACCGGCCAAAGCCTCCACCATACCGTAAGCCTTCCGGTTGCCCGTTTTCACGTAAGCGTCCAACAAGCCCTGCAAAATCTTATGGAGCGTGTAATACGGTGCCCATACCCCCGTAAAGCGTGTTTCCAATGTCTCGAAGTCTTTTTCCGAGAAGGCACTCAAATAACCGTTCCCATGCGCTTGTTGGCATTTGTACAGCTCATCCACCATATACTCCAACCGTTGGGAAGCCCACCCGTCCCCATATCTCTCGGCCAATACCGACAATGCCGACAGGTAATGCCCCGTGAAATGCCCCCTCAGCCCGACACCGGGGGATTCCCATCCCTCCAATGGTTTTGCCAAAGACGGAAGCCCGGCCGTGACCCGGAAATTATGCAACAGCCTGTCGGCCTCGACAGACTGAAGGTAAGCCACATCCAAGTCTTCCCGCTGCTTGATCCAAGAAGCTTCCAGTTCCACCTCTTTACCGGAAAAAGGACGCAATTCCACCACGGAAGGAGATTCTACTTTCCCGTTTCCCCACACTCCGGACTGGCACAGCCCGAAGCCGATAAGGACAGACAAAATACGTTTTTTCATGATACCTGAACCTCGTTATACTTTATTTCCTTTCACAACCGGCATTTCAACTCTTTCCCTTCGTAGCGCACAAGTTTTCCGTCCGTCCGTTCACCGAGGGCTTCCGTACCGTCAGCCACCACGACCCTGAAACGGCGTGTCTTTTCCATGCCTTCGAAGCCGCCCCGGCGCTCCCCGAACGTCAACACACGACGCTTGTCATTCCACTGCAATTCAATGGTCGAGAAACAGCCTTGTTCATAATCGTAATTGTCTCCTTCATCTTCATACAACACAAAACGGGCATCCCGTCCCGGATAAACCACGATGGTGAGTTCTTTCCCCGGCAATTCACCCGTATGCTGTACCACCGGCCCCATCGGCACGATGGAACCTTGGCGCACGAATAACGGAATCTTGTCGATGGGGGCATCGGCCGTGACTTCACGCCCTCCTTCATACTTCTTACCGGTCCAGAAATCCATCCAGTCCGCCCCCTCGGGCAAGTAAACGGTACGCGATTTCGCCACATCCTGCAACGTCACGGAACCTTTGTCGTAATACATCGGACGGGTCACGGGACAAACCAGAAAAGCCGGACCGAACATGAACTCATCCTTGATGTCGTGCACACGGGCATCTTCCGCAAAATCAAAAGCCAACAACCGGCTCATGGTATAATCCTCCTGCGTGACCTTTCCGGCCAAAGAATATATATAAGGTATCAGGCGGTAACGCAAACGAATCATGCGCAGGATGCTGTCATAAAAGGGTTCGCCCGGCTCGCCGAACCGCCAAATCTCGCGCGGAGTGTCCGTACCGTGGCTGCGGAACAAAGGCAGGAACGCCCCGTATTGCAGCATGCGTACATAATATTCGCGGTAACCCATATCGTCCACGCCCCGGTCGAAATCCCCGGCACGGAACCATTCGCGTCCACCTCGCGTGAAAAACGAACCGATGTCCACCGTCCAATAAGGACAGCCCGTGGCCATGAAATTCAGTCCCTGTGGTATCTGTTGGGCGAACGACTTCCACGAAGCATGGGTGTCGCCGTTCCATGTAATGGTGGCATAACGCTGCTGGCCCGCATAACTGGAACGGGTCAGGTTCACCACACGTTTACGATCCGTCGTGGCACGTTGGTTTTCGTACAACCCTTTGGAATGGTACAAAGAAAAAAGGCAACTGCGTTCCGCACCCAACACAGCATCCAACAAGGCCAAATTGCCTTTCCAACGCTCCTCATGGCTGTCCCACCCGTATCCTTCCGGCATCGCTCTCCAGTCGGCATCCAAAGGTTCCGTACAGTCGCACCACCATGCATCGAAACCGTTTCCGAAAAACTCCTCATTGGCATAATCCCAATAGCGCGCCCGAGCCAGAGGGTTGAAAGCGTCATACACGGAATGCCCCAACATGAAGCCACGCTCCGCGAGATCCTTCGTCTGTGGGCAATTCGTCGGATTGGGCCAGATGGAAACCATAAGCTTGGCATCCAAGGCATGCAACGAATCGGCCAAATGGCGCGGGTCAGGATAAAAACGGCGGTCCATCTTCATGTACCCCCATCCCTGAGGCCAATAGTTCCAATCCTGCACGATGACATCCATAGGCACCTGCCGCCTGCGGTATTCCTCCGCTACATCCACCAGTTCCTCCGAACTCCGGTACCTTTCCTTGGATTGGATATACCCGAACATGTAACGGGGGAACATGGGAGACTGCCCGGTCAGGTAACGGTATTGCGCCACGACTTTGTCCATCGTGCACCCTTTCATGAAATAATAATCCACCTCATTGGCCGCCTCCAATTCCACGAAGCTTCCTTCAGGAGCGTCCTTGTACACCATGCCGCATCCCGCATCGAAAAGCAGGCCGTAACCGGCCGTGGAATTCAAGACCGGCACCATCTCCTTCAGGTTGTGCTGGCACAGGTACATCGTTTTCCCACGCAGATCCAAGTAGTCTTCCATGTGGCATCCCAAACCATAGAGGGCTTCCCCCTGCGCCCACTGGAAATGGTTGCGGAATTTCCAACTCCTCCCCACCGTATCGCGCCGAAGTACGTCCATCACTTCCTTTTCCCCGTCTGCCGTCTTCACGATACGTTTGCTCTGCGGGTCATACACAACATTTTCCCGATAGGTCTGTTCGGCCTCGCGCGGCCGTTGCGGATTTTCCGACAACAAAGTACGTCCGGTACGCCTATCCTTATACGTCAAGGCATACGAGCCAAGGTCTACCCATACTTCAAGGCTGTCCGAGCGCAAAGAAAGCCTGCCGTTCTCGCGTTGCAGCCGGAAAGGAACTTTTTCTTCCTCGCGCCCCGTGCACACGATGGTGCCGTTGCCCAAAAAGGCAGGCTCGCACGTGTAGCGGACCCGCACGATGTCCGGACGGACAAATTCCACCCTCATGCGCCCTTCCGGAGTCTGGAAATGCACACCGTTGCGTTGGACTGCATAGCCCTCCCCCTCTGCCATTACCGGGAAATGGCACATCAAAGCCATGCAGGCCACAAAGACTCCCTTGCAGGAAACGGAATAACGGAATTTACTCCTTTTACCTTGATTTATTTCCTTAAAATCCATATTTGTTTGTTTTTCTAACCACAACGCAAAGTTAAGGCATATCCTTTAATCATTATAGGACAAAAACATACAAATAATAGGATTTAAAAGCACATTTCAAGCCCTAAGCAAGGCGACGGGGCATCTTCCGCAGGATCCTCGGGAACTGCCATGCAAATATCAGCGTGCAGCACACGGCGGCAGTGGCATCGGATATGCCCTCGGCCGCGAACACCCCCATCATGCCCATGCCGCGTGGCAAAAGCAAAGCCAAAGGCACCAGGAGGATGACCTTACGGAGCAAGGCGATGAACACGGACACCTTGGCCTGCCCGAGTGCCACGAACATGTTCTGGCAAGCCCGTTGCAGCCCGAAAATGGTCATTCCGGCCAAAAACACGGGCTGCGTCTGTTCCACGGCTGCAATAAGCTTCCCGTCGGACGTGAAAGCGGAAGCCACCAACCCGGGAAAAAGTATCATGAAGAGCACCAACAACAAATTGAACGTAAACATGACTTGGAGCACAATCCGGAAACAGTCCTTCACGCGTTGGCCGTTCCCATGCCCGTAATTGTAACTCACAATGGGGATGAAGCCTTGCGAGAAACCTGTCAGCGGCACGCTGACGGCCAGCATCGCACTCTGCATGATGGCCAACGCGCTGATATAGATGTCTCCATAGGTCTTCAGGCTGCTATTCAGCACGAAGCCCACAAGGCTCTCCGTACTGGCCATGATGAACGGCGAAACGCCCAAGGCAAGCGTGGACAAGACCACCTTACGGTCGGGACGCATATACCTGCGTTCCAACCTCAAAGTGGCTTTCCGCGAAGTCAGGAAACGCACCACCCACAAGGCACTGCATGCCTGCGAGATAATAGTAGCCAAAGCTGCCCCTTTCACACCCATGCCGAACACAAAAATAAACAGCGGGTCGAGACCGATGTTCAGCAACGCACCGATAATGACCGAGCACATGGCAATGCCGGGCCGCCCCTGGGTGTTGATGAAAGTGTTCAGCCCCACCGAGACCTCGACGAACAATGTACCCAACAGATACACCGAGAGATAATCCGTCGCATACCCTATCGTATGTTCCGAAGCCCCGATG
The DNA here is from genome assembly GCF_986071375.1 of Paraprevotella sp. Classification (NCBI taxonomy): domain Bacteria; kingdom Pseudomonadati; phylum Bacteroidota; class Bacteroidia; order Bacteroidales; family Prevotellaceae; genus Paraprevotella; species Paraprevotella sp. The sequence continues at coordinate 69,242 of NZ_CFQRNQ010000008.1, forward strand.
GCCATCAACATGGGTTCCATGAAAAGGTAGGCCGTGGCAGAAGTCAGCACCGTGAACAGCAGCAACAATACCAGTCCGTTCCCCAGGATTTTACCGGCACGCACACGGTCGCCCTGCCCTAAGGCAATGGCCGCCAACGGCGCACCTCCGGCTCCGACAATGGAAGAAAAGGCCGAAATCAGGATGATCACGGAACTGGTCACACCGATACCGGCCAACGCGTCCGTACCGATACCGGGAATATGGCCGATATAAATGCGGTCTACGATGCTATACAACAAGTTCACGATTTGGGCAGCCACAGCCGGGAGGGCCATACGGAACACCAAAGGCAGCATGCGATCCGTGCCCAACCGCTCTTCATACAGGTTATTCATGCGTCTTCTCTCTTATAAATTCGTGCAAAGTTACAAATTTCACACAGACTGACAGAATGACAGAGCAAAGTTCATATTGACTTTTTGTATCTTCCACAGCCACGAGATTCGGATATTCCGCCCCGAATCCGGTCGGGACGGAAAATAACGCAGCCATACGAATTTCCGCCAAGCCCAAAAGTCAGGGACAGAGGCTTATTCCTTCCTTTCCGGCACAAGCCCATTCATTTTCTCCGCATGTGCCTCGCTTTCAAGGTCAAGAAAAACCGTTCCGGCTTACATTCTGCCACATCCGACATGACCATAAAAACTTTCCAAATAAATCTCCCGTCCTCGTCCCAAGCCGGCCTTCAGCCCTCTCAAAGCCGGTTCCAGTACCGGAAAAGAGCCTCTGTTCCCGTGACATGCGGACAAAACGGAAAAGACATGCCCGTATAAAAAAATCAATCTCTTGAAACTGATTTTTCATTGTGCTGTAATCCGTTTGCCGTTATGCAGTATTTATGCAGGAAAACACTTTAAATCCGCATATTTATACAGATTGTTTTCATGGATTTGCCATGAACGTCTTTTTCTGATGTCAGGAAAAAAAGGCATGAAAAGACTTTCTGAAAGCGAAAAACAACGTTTCATACCAAAATGTCCCTGATTTCGGTAAAAAATGGCCTATACTTTCCCCTGATAAAGTTCTAACTTTGACGCATGAAGACCAAACCCTTGAAATGTACAATGATAAAGAACATTTATACCTTGCTATATGGAGGGTTAATTTTTGCTTGCGCGTTCCCCTCCATGAACATGTTCTACGACCGGTGGAACACTCCAAAATGGCTATGCACCCTCTTCTTGACAGGATTGCTTGCCGTATGCACCGCCATACTTGGACATAACCGGAAAAAGACAAGCGACTTTTCCCATTTCTCTGTATGGAGCGAAGCCGCTACCATGATTGTCACACTGGAATGCCTTTATGCCCTCATGTTCCTATTCAAATACCCGACGACATGGCGGATTGGAATAGCCGGAACGTTTGACAACCCCGCCGGACTGGCATTTTTCTTATGCGCCCTCCTGCCCTTCATCTCAGGTATGGCCTTACGCTTCCTAAAAGATAATGGCAAAAGAAACATATACATAACAGTCGCCTTACTCGCAGGGACAACCGTCGTGCTCACCCACTCGCGCACCGGCATACTGTGCCTCGTGGCATATATCCTTATGGCTCTAAAAGATTATGGCAAGATTTCCATACGCCCGACATGGAAAACCATCATCCCGGCCATTGCCCTCACAGGCTTCTCCATCTTGTTTTTCAAACCGGAATCCACCTCTGGACGAATGTTTATTTTGGAACAGACATGGGAACTTATCCGTAAAAGACCTTGGAGCGGATATGACACAGGAGGCTTCGACCGAGAATACATGAATCAGCAAGCGGAGTTCTTCAAACAGCATCCCGAAAGCCCGGTAACGATGTTGGCCGACGAGACGGGACACCCATTGAATGAATTCGCCTACCTATGGGTGGAACATGGCATCGGTGCCCCCTTGGTCTTACTCCTTTCATGGGCAGGGTTATGGCATGTCCTACGAAAAAGAAAAGACATATCCTCACAAATAGGCTCTTACACGCTCATTCCCCTATTGTTGTTCGCCTTGTTTTCCTACCCGTTCAAATATCCTTTGGCCTGGATTGCCGTAGGATGGTGCGTAAGCATAGCCGGAAAGACCTACTTCAAAGCTTTTTCCCATCGAAAAAGCCTGAGGGCTTTGGCCACCTTTTGTCTTGCTTCCATCGGAATAGGCATAGGAACATACCTCGCCCATGCACTTCCGCAAGAAAAAGAATGGGGACATGTCGCCCGAGAAGCCCTCAAAGGAAAGGGACAAGAAATGATGCCCCGGTACGCACGCCTGTACCCACATTTCTCTCATAATCCGGAATTCCTATATAATTATACGGCTGAACTATTTCAAGCCGGACAAACGGAGAAAGCATGGCATACAGCACAAGTCTGCCGGAAACAATGGAGCAAGTACAATTTGGAACTACTAACCGGAGACATTTGCCGGGAACTCCGAAAGGATGAGGAAGCCGTCTGCCACTACCGACAAGCGGCTTACATGTGCCCCGTAAGGTTTGCTCCGTTGGAAGGCTTATATTATGCCTACCGGAACATCGGGGACACCATCCGTGCCGACTCCATTGCACAATTCATACAACAAAAAAAAGTAAAAATCCCCTCATACGACGTTGAAAGGATAAAGAAGGAAATCAAGCCCAAAAACGAACTGATGTTTCAAAATGACCCATGATTGGTTACGAATCATCCCATTCATTCTTCTAAATATTTCCTTTCTTTGCCCAAAGGAACATGAATTTCACAAAAAATGATGAAGAAGCTATTGCATTTTTTCATTCTTCTATGTATGACCACCGGGATTGCAAACTCCTGCAAAGAATCCGGACTTGACCGTTCCCTGTCACAGGCCGGAAACAACCGTAAGGAACTGGAAGCCGTCCTGCGGCATTACCGGAACGCCCCACTAAAACTTCAGGCCGCCCGTTTCTTGATTGAGAACATGGATGCCCATTATGGTTTCGGCGGCGAAGCCGTGGAAGAATACTACCATGCCATGGACAGCATATTCCGCCACGGGAAAGGTGACCGAACCTATTGGAACCGCCAGTACGATTCCATCCTCGCACAAGTAGGGACAGGCTTGGACAGTTGCATGTCCGTCCCCCTCTTCGACATTGAACATATCAAAGCCGATTTCCTGATAGCGCATATAGACAGCGCTTTTGCCGTGTGGAACCGGAACTGGAACCGGCAATACAGTTTCGACATGTTCCTACGTTATGTCCTGCCTTACCGGATAGGGCATGAAGGGTTGAGCTTGTGGAGGGGCAACCTATCTATGGCAGCCTTGGAACAAGAAAGTTATAAACAAAACATATTCAATTCAACATACGTATACGAAATAGCGAATACCATATCATGGCTACTTAGACCTGCTATTTATTATCCCTCACGCCACCTCCCGAATTTTCCACTTGACAAATTGCCAAACCTAAAACTTGCTTCTTGCCGAGAATATGCCCACTTATGCGCAGCCCTATTCCGGGCAAGGGGAATACCGGCCACTGTAGACTTCGTTCCGCAGTGGGGAAATCGCTCCTTGGGACACGTTTGGTGCGTGTTTTTCCCAAACAACCAAACTTCCATACCGGTTGAACTATGCGAACCGTTAGGCACGGAATTCATGCGTAGACGAGAAGACCGACTTCCCAAAGTTTTCAGAAATACTTATGAAAAAAATCCCTATTCACTATATGTGCAGAACAAAGAACGGGACTCCCTACCCTACGTTTTCAATACACCTTATATATTGGACGTGACAGACCAGTATGTAGAAACATCAGATGTAGATGTCCACTTATACAATCTGGACTATGATACCCGTTACGTATATCTTTCCGTCTTTAACGACCAAAAATGGAGCATCGTACATTGGGCAAGAAAGAAAGGTACAAAAGCTCGTTTCACCAAATTAGGACGCGACATCGTGTACCTTCCTGTATACTTCATACAAGGTCTGACCATTCCGGCCGGCAACGCATTCCTATTAGACCATGAAGGACTGAAAACGGATATTCAGCCAGACATATCCAAAAAAATTTCAGTCACAGTAAAACGTAAATTCCGAGATACGAAATCTAACCACTTCCTACAAGGAGTTATCGGAGGAAAATTCCAAGTAGCCAACAGAAAAGACTTCAGAGACTCCATAACCCTATACGACATTCCCCGAATCGAAGACAACCGTTACCATAAAGTCAACACCAACATGTCACAACCTTATAAGTATTTCCGCTACTTGTCACCAAACTTGTCACGCGGCAATATGGCGGAATTATACGTTTTCAATGAAACCGGAGATACTTTGCGCCCTCATGAATATTTCGGCAATTTACACACACGCCCCGGTATGGGCATTGAGAATCTGTCTGACGGCAATACTTTATCATATTATGAATCCCACGACCTATACAACGTGTGGTATGGATGGGAATTTGAAAGCCCCTCACAAATTAGCCAGATTCTTTTTCTTCCACGGAATGACGATAATTTTATCCGAGAGAAAGAAATATACGAACTATTATATTGGGACAATGGAGAATGGCATTCTTTAGGACAACAAACTGGAAACTTTAAATCCGAGTTAGTTTTCAAAAACGTACCTTCAGGAGCATTACTTCTTCTACGGAACCATACAAAAGGAAAAGAAGAGCGTATTTTCACATACCAAAACGGAAAACAAATTTGGAGATAATGAATCTATGTTAAACCCTTTAAAAACAAGAGCCAATGGAATAAGTAAATGAAATACAGTAGTTCAGTCAACAGAATACGACCACTACACTTATCAAATCAAGTAATTAATTTAAAAGAAAAAACAAATGAAAAAGTATATAGTCATCCTTTTTATCGCCCTCATTGGCGGTGCATTCATCTGGAGTTGTTCCCAAAATGACTTAGATAACGGGCAACCCATTTATCACTATTCGGCAGAACAGCTGGCCGAAATCCGTGCATTGGCCGAGGAGTATGACGTACCTGAAGTCAAGTATGCCACAGCATCTGAAAAAGGTCTACCTACAGTAGAAGAGATGAAAGAAACTTTCCTATTATTCAGCATGATAAAACACTCGTTAACACAAACTATGGAAACCATAGACTCATCTGAAAACCATATTCGCTATCGCACAAGACACCCTATGTTCAAACGAATTTACGTGGAGGGAGAAGGGTATACAGGTGATGCTCATATAGAGGAGTCTTATAATATAGATTTTGAAAGTGGTAATACCTATAGCTGTTGGTTAATTATTGATGTTTCATGGACAAATGCAACTGACAAAAACCAAAATGTTAAAGTAGAAGCTAAGATAGAAATGGATTCAGGTTTAGCAGAACGAGTTGACGTGAGCAATGAACAACTAAGTTGGCAATGGATTGGTGCAACAGGACTCCAAATTGCATATTCATGCGAATTACGTAGAAAAGGAAGCACCTCATCAAAACCATATTATAAAGTTACATATTTCGATGTCATCACTATTAATTAACAATAGCATCTATTTATTGTTACTATTTATCGCAGTCCCCACTTTTCCCAAAAGTGGAGACTGCATTTACCCCCCACAGCATCAAGAAAAAGTGTACCTGCATTTTGACCAGACCGCTTATTTCCTCAAAGAAACGATATGGTTCAACGCTTACATACTGGACGAAAGCAACCGTCCTACAGACATCAGCCGAGTACTCTACGTAGAACTCGTTTCACCGGAAGGAGGCATCGTGGACACATTTAAAGGAAAAATAGAGAATGGAACCTGTCACGGGCAATTCGCATTGGATAGCGCCTACCTTTCCGGGTACTTTGAAATACGAGCCTATACTCGCCATATGATGAATTTCGGAGAAGACAATTATTTCTCACGGGTCTTCCCTATTTATGACATAGCCACAGACGGGAACTATCATATCCGTAGCATGCTTGACCGCTTACGCCCCGACTTGTCCAAAGACAACAATCTGACGTTCAGGGAAAGAAAGGAAAAGGCAAGAAAGCCCTCAAAGGACACATTGCCTTTGTCCGTACAAAAAGCTGTCAATTCCGTCATACGGCACTATAACTATTTCACCCCCGACACCATTGCATGCGAAAGCATACCAAAAGACTTACGACCGGGAGAAAAAGTGGAACTTGTATTCCGGGCTACACCCTATAGCCAATTTTCCCTTTCCGTTTGTGCGGAAGAAAGTTTTATCCACACGCACAATAAAGGTGACATTTACCAAACCTTGTTCAAAGACTACAGTTGGGTAGAAAGAAGTTATCAAGCCTTACAAAACTTCAACCCACAAAAAGACATCCGTTATGCACCGGAAAAAGGAATCACCGTGGACGGAGACTTTATCTTAAACAAAAGAAGAAAGATCCGTTTCTTGCCACAAGCAACCATTAGTTTGTCCATACGTACGGACAGCCTGCACTTCGGAGGAAACACGAAAACGGATTCATGTGGGTATTGGGCTTTCACCATGGATGATTTCTACGGGAAACGAACAGGGAGTTTGAATGCAATCAGGGCAGACTTCTTTTGGAACGAATCAAGAATAAGAATGCACAAATGGTTCTCGCCTCCCCCTCGGCAATACCAGGACAACGAATACCATCATATACAGGATTACACTATAAAAACAAACTCTTTGACCGGCACGGCAGAAGTTGGCATCAAACAGTTAAAGGAAGTGAAGGTTACAGCCCAACAGCATAAACGGACTTGGAAAGGAACCACACGTTCATTAGTGCACTATTCCTACGCTGAAGAACAAGAATACGCCTTAGACCAAACTGGATCCATCAATTTTGACGGTTCTTATCCGACATGGAAAGTCGTTTCCAGCCTCCTATCACGATATTACTACCCCGAACGGTATACACGACTCCTGATAACCAATCACTACCACGGAGATTATGGCATTCCTGAAGGACACATTCACGATGGCAATTTAAAACAAACCGACAATATCAAAGAAATCGTTGTGAGAACAGACCGTGCCACATGCTTACAATATGACTATTCCCGTGTGCCTTTCCAACATCATATCGAAAAAAATCCCACCGGAACAATTACCATCGCCCACAAATACAAAAGTCTCGGGATTCCCTCTGAAGACAATCCATACTCCATTAGGGCCGGATTGTTAAACTACTTGGTATGCCTCATTCCATACTCTTCCGAGGAACAGATTGCCAAAAAATTACAACCCACAATCAGACTTAGCCCTACTTCACGCGCCACTATCATTAAAGGGTTCTCACGACCAAAAGAACTCCACCAACCAAAATACAACTGTTCACTTAAAGAATTGGATGCTGATTTCAGACGCACCTTATACTGGAATCCAAGCGTAAAAACGGATGCCCAAGGTATTGCCCGTATCACATTCTACAACAACAATAACTGCCGTTCACTCCATATTTCCGCTGAAGGCATAGGAGCTGACGGAAATCCTATCATCTATTATAATAAGGAGAAACAAAAATGAAAAAACTGACCCTTTTAGGCATATTGCTGTATTACACCACAGACATTTGGACACAGACATACCAAACAGATCCCCTCGCCGCCCGCGTGGAACGCTTCGCCACCGGCCTGCCACAGGAAAAAGTGTACCTCCATATCGACAACACCTGTTACTTCGTGGGAGATACCGTCTGGTATAAAGCATACGTCACAAGGAGCGACAAGGGGTGGCTCACCGACCTGAGCAAAATCATGTACGTGGAACTCCTCACGCCGGACGGATATCTCGTGGAACGGCAACAGCTAAAGATGGAGGACGGAACGGCGCACGGCGCGTTCACCCTGACAGACTCGCTCTATGCCGGATACTATGAGCTGAGGGCTTACACCCGGTGGATGCTCAACTTCGGACGATACGAGCACCCCCATTCAAAATACACCGAGGACATGTTCTACAACGAACAGATGGCCAGGGACTTCTTCCGGGACTATGACAAACTGTATTCCCGCGTGTTCCCCGTGTTCGACAAGCCCAAGGAAGACGGACATTATACCAAGGACATGACCCTGAGACCCATGCGAAGATACTACAAGGCACGGAAAGAGAGACCTGAAATAGACCTGCGATTCTATCCCGAAGGAGGACACCTGATTGCAGGGACAAACGGGAGGGTAGCCTTTGAAATCAACGACGAGGAAGGAAAGCATCTGGAAGCCGAACTCTCCATCATGGATTCCCGTGGAAAGGAAATCACCCGGACACGGACATTGAACCGAGGGCGGGGCGTGTTCACCCTAACAGACATGAAACCGAACGAAGAATACAAAGCCAGACTGCATTACCAAGGTTACGACTATGAAGTGAAGTTACCGAAAGTGGAAAAGGAAGGATACGCCTTGCATGTGGAAAGGAAAGACAGCGTACTGAGGATGATTATACAAGGGGCCACCGAAAACAAGGAGGAATTGGGGATTCAGATACAATGCAATGGCGTAAGCAAGGCCGTCAGGAAACTGTCACCCCGTAACAATGGGAAAGATACGGTGGACGTATATTGGGCATCGCTCCCCACGGGTGTGAACCAAATCACGCTCTTTAACGCAGAAGGACGGATTTATGCCGACCGCCTCTTTTTCGTCAACCACCACGACTATGACCAACCGCTCATCACCGTAGAGGGAATAAAGCAGGAATATGCCCCGTTCGAGCCTATCGAACTGCGAATGAAACTGCGCCAGCACCATGACGCAGACGTTTCCCTCGCCGTACGAGACCATGCCACGGACGAAACGACTTACGACAACGGCACGATGCTCACCGAAATGCTGTTGGCCAGCGAAATTAAAGGGTTCGTGGAAAATCCCGGATGGTATTTCGAGACTGACGACAGCCTGCACCGGCAAGCACTCGACCTGCTCATGATGGTACAGGGATGGAGAAGGCATGATTGGAAAATGATGGCCGGAGCGGAAAAAACGCAGTTCGAGTTCCTGCCGGAGAAGATTCAGACACTCAGCGGAAGCGTGCACCAAACCTATTCGCTCTTGGAGGAAACGAACTACTACGACTCTGTGTACATAGCCATTTTTGACACCACGGCATCCATCTATACCACGGCACCCGACTACCATAAGATTGCAGCCATGGGAATCAAGTACATACCTTATACCCTCGCCAAAGTCCTGAACCTGCAAGACCTCTATGGTCCGCTCATTAAAAAGATGAAAAAGGAGGTGAACGTGTCCGCCTCGTTCATACAAGACCGCGACATCGTGGATGTATCCCAAACCACACAAAACGGAAAGTTCTACATGCCTTCGGCTGTCGTCAACGACAACTACGTCTTATTCCTAAGCGCTTCGGACAGTACAAAAAGCGAGAAATATAAAAGAAGAATAAAAAGGAAAGGATTCATGGACGAACAAGCCTACCCGGAGTTCTACGTCAAACTCGACCCATTCTTTCCTGTGTTTCCCAAACCATACAGTTACTATCAGGATGCTGCTTTCGAGGAAAAATTTACCTTGCAGGATTCCGCAAGCCGGGAAAGCTTCACCGAACGGAAACTGAATACTGTCACCGTAAGGAGCAAACGGGGAGGATTGAGAAGATTAGACCACAGCAAGCCGGCCTTGGTCGTGGATGCTTACGAAGCCTTCAACCTTGCAGCCGACTACGGGCTGAACTGCGGCATGCACGACTGGAGGACATTCTCGAGGCAAGTGGCCACGGCATTTTTCGGAGACATGGGCATGGACAGGCATTTCTATCTGCAAGAACAATACGATGGAAAGATATTAGATTTTATGCCTGAACAAAAGAGGGAGTCCGAAGCGGGCATGTCCATGTCCAACGCACAAATGAAAAAGTACCACCGCCTCCGCCATCTGGACAAGCTGTACATCTATACCGATTACGTCCCACGAGAACAAGGAAGCTGGAAATACAGCCAGGCCAACCAACCGGAGGTGGTCATAGACTACCGGCTTCTGCCCAACGACGGGGTACGACCCACCTACCGGGACAGACGGTATGCCGCAAAAGGATACTCCGTCTGTACGGAGTTCTACAGTCCCGATTACAGCAAGAAGCCGATGCTCGATACCAAAGACTACCGACGCACGCTTTACTGGACACCCAAGGTGAAATTCAACAATAAGGGAGAAGCCGTCATCCGACTATATAATAATAGTAAAAAGACGGTGATAGCCGTGGAGGCCGAAGGCATTACAACCGACGGAAAACCCGTTGTGTGGAAATCGGAAACAGATAATACATACTCACGTTGATTTGTCCCATCATTTGGAAAAAAATGTCCCATACACTTCCAAAATAAGTCCATACCTTTGCAGCGGAAACATGAAAGAGTCAGTGAATAACAGATATTTAAAAATATGAAGAAAGTCATGATTAGAAAGAAAACGGTAAGCATCATGTGGATGATGTTTGTATTCATACTCACAGGGCAAACCATCTGTGCAAAGCCCAAAAACATAACGGTTCACCCATACGCACCGTTTCTCATTCCAGAAACAGGCCCTGGCGGGGAAGCTTATCCTTCGCATGTAAGAAACGATGTAGTATCTGCACGCTTTAATGTAAAAGTGGCAGATATCAAAGTTGCTGCAATCCGCTATGACAATACTGGTTTTGGCAATCAAGGACACAACATGGATGTCGCCCGTTTCGCCTCAAACAGCCAGACTCCCGAAATCGAAGTCAATGTGAAAGGAGACAATGAAATCAACAGCGTAACCATCCACCCCGTACGCTTCTACCCGCAAGAAAAGCTGAAAATCAGCCCTGACAAAAGGAGTGTCACATTCGAAATGGCCAAAGAACTACCCTACGCCATAGTCATCATCAACGGTAATGACCCACAGGACGCTTCTACTTCCAATCCGCAACTTACGTTGATAAACGATCCTTTGGAAGACTTGACCGAACACCCTTTGCCGACAGCTCCCAACGTTCTTGATTTTAAGAAGTTCGCAGAGAACTATTTAAAGGAAAACCCTATTACGGAGACATCCGGACAAGTATGCCGGCCTGCGGGAAGCATCACGGACGCTAGCCTGAATGACGGGAGAATGTTCACGTGGAATTACGAAAAGGGGGTGTTCGTCCCCTATACAGACCGGATTGTCGCGTTTCCGAATATGAGAAAAAGAAGCCGGAATGACGTTTCGGATGCCCTGCAAGCGGCATTGGAAGTAATCAAGAACACACCGGAACTCAACACGCTATACATTCCGGCCGGAACTTACCTATGGTCAGGACTGCGCATCATCAACTGGAACGGCGACCGTAAAAACGGAGGAAAGCCCCTTTTCGTTTACACTGATGAAAACGCGCTTATGATCAACCGTTTGAAAGAGTGCCGGGAAGCCAATGAGCCTGCCATTTACATCGCCAATTCCTCTTACGTGACCATTTCCGGCCGCGGCATGCACGACGGGCAAGGCTGCTTTACTTTCGCCATGGACAGGAAGGACGCACGGAACACTCCCCACCAAGGAGGTGCAGTCATAAAGAAATCAAGCCATATCACATTTAATGATACATATATACGTGACAGCCAACAATGGAATTGGGAAACACATGATGCCACGGACATCGAGCTGAACAACATCAAAGGATTGTCGCCTTATAACCACGGGTGGATAGACGGACTCAACCTGTCAAGCGGAAAGAACATCACGGTCAACGGTTCCATTACATTGGGAAATGACGATACATTCGCAACCGGCCATTATAACCCTTCTAACGAATTTCCAATACGTACCTATCGGGAAACCCCTTCCGTCAATCTCGTGAACACAAACGAGAATCCGGCAGAAATACGACATACGTTTGCTGCAGCAGGTGTTTACAACAAAGACCGGATGAAATGGAGCCGCGACGGCGGATCGGAAAATATCCGTGTCCACAATGCCATCGGATGGACACGTACGGCGCATTGCATACGCATCGGAGGAAACGTCCTGGTTGGCAAACCTCAGAACAATTCAAGCGAAAAAAACATAAAAGGTTATTACTTTGATAATTTCCATTCCATCGCAGGAAGAAAAGCGGGCGGAAACATCAGAATCCAATTCTACGACAAAACCGATTTGCCGGCGAAAGGCGAACTGGTAATCAAGAACTGCTCTTTCTGGACGGCTTCAAAGGCATGGGCTTTAATCCCGGCCTCTAAAGACAACCACACATCAATACGTAAAGTGGTGCTGCAGAATCTTTATTTCGCAAAACCCATAGCGGACCCCTCTGCCATCTTCTCTGACATCGAAGAACTGACGATAAAGCAACTGCATATCGGAGGACGGAAGATTGACCAGTACGATTTGTCCGGCATTCCCCAAAAATTAGAGAATGTCACTCACTTCAAAAACGATTTCAAGGACTAAAAAAGGAACAAAGCCCAATGGAAGGCATGGAAGTTAGGCGCAACTCCCACCCCAGAGTTTTTGCAAAAACCAAGGAAAGGGTATACAGATTCTCGAACTCATTGGGAATTCTGACCTTTAAAAAGGTATCCGGAGAACATCGCATCACTCCGTAATCTCTATCTGATTACCTTCCGGTCCTAACACGCAACTCTCATAAAAACCATCGCCTGTAAAACGCGGCCCACTTAACACGGCATATCCTTGAACCTGCAGAGAGGAAGTCAACCTATCCACTTGTGCCTTACTCCCTACACTGAATGCCAAATGGATATATCCAATCTGGCAAAGTTCTTTTGTCCCCTCCGTCATATCCGGACGAGACATGATTTCTAACCTGGCTCCATCCTCGAAAGAAAGGAAATAACTCTTCAAGCCTGTCCGGAGATTATGGTACATTTCATTAGAAACGGCATCGAAAAAACGCACAAAGAAATCCTTTACCGCCTCCAAATCCCTCACATACATAGCCACATGATTGATCTTCATTTCTTCACAAAACCTATCTTTAGGTTCAACTTCAAATAGTAGGCACGGTTTTCACGCTCCAAATAACCGTACTTGTCCTTTTCCGGATGCCCTTTCTCCAAACGGGTATGCGTGAACAGGAAATCGGCAAAGACCTGACGCTCCGTCTTACGATAGGCCACCATACGTCCCTCCGCATCCACCATCACGAATCCCGCCACAGCCGAATCCGTACCGTCATACTGCTTGGCCGGACGCAAGCCCAAAGCCACGGCCAAAAGGAACTCTTTCATCTTATGACGATAATACCCGTGCTTGCGGATCAATTCCTCCTTTATTTTCAGCGGGTTCCGGTCTTCTATAAGTGCCGTCAGTTCGTCCACCCGGCTTATGTTGTCCAAATGCATCAAACGCACCATCTCGGCCAACACACGGGAGAAGTTGAGGTCTATCAAGCAAAGGTTACTGCGGAACACTTTATCGGCCACGTCATTATATTTCAACACACCGCCTATGCTCTCGATGTAAAGCATACGGCGCGCCACCTCGTTCGGATTGTCCGGGTCTTCCGTATAATTGATTTTGTTGACCGCCGGTTGGGAAAAACGAATGCCTCCCTGCTCGAATTTCAGATTGGCCGTCCGCCCACCGTCCAACAAGGGCACCATGGCACAAAGACGTGAATAGATGCGGAATCCCACGGGCGGGAAACTGTCATCATGAAAAGTAATGTAGAAATCGGTACGGTCGTCTGTCCGGGCTTCCATATCATAAATCTTCAGTGCGTCGAGGAAACCTTCTACCCCTTCGGGTGCCTCCACCTCTTCGTTCCGATCCCGTTTCAGCGCATCGAGAATCATGGATGCCACTGTGCCGAAGTCTTCACGCGGAAAACGTTCGTCCATCTGTTCCCCTTCTACATGGATGTCGGTCTCTTCCATCGTATAACGACGCTCTCCGTCATGCTCCTGCCGCGTCACCCGAAAAATAGGCAACACACGGCCGGAAGGTAGCCCCTCCTCGTTACCCAAGACTACCTCCCCCTGAGCCAACAAGTTGAAAAACACATATAATTCGTTCCATTCCCTACGCGTAGCTGTCAACATATCCATTTCATTTTAAAATACAGGCAAAAGTAATAAATAATATGGGATTTTCCCCTACCTTTGCAGACAAAAACAACGCTTACAATGATAACTCTGAAAGAACTATACCGTATCGGCTACGGACCGTCGAGCAGTCATACCATGGCTCCGCGCAAAGCCGCCACCCTCTTTTTGGAACGTAACTCGAAGGCCATACGTTTCGAAGTAACCCTTTACGGCAGTCTGGCCGCTACGGGAAAAGGACACATGACGGACAAAGCGATTCTCGACGTATTGGACGAACCACGGACTACTATCACCTGGAAGCCGAAAACTTTCCTTCCCTACCATCCGAACGGTATGAAATTCCAAGGATTCGACCCAGAAGGGCACATCACGGAAGATTGGACCGTGTTCAGCATCGGTGGAGGAGCACTGGGTGAAGAGGGAAAACAAAACCTGACGTTTGAAGAAATATACCCGATGAACTCTGCCACAGAAATCCTGGCCTGGTGCATGCACACCGGAAAAAGTTATTGGGAATACGTGGAGGAATGCGAGGGAAAAGACATCTGGGATTATCTGGAAGAAGTGTGGAACACCATGCAACAGGCCGTACGGAACGGACTGGAACACGAAGGCGTGTTGCCCGGCCCATTGGGATTGAGAAGGAAGGCTACGTCTTATTATGTCCGTGCCGACGGCTACCAACATTCCATGCGTACCCGCGGACTGCTTTTCGCATACGCCCTTGCCGTGAGCGAAGAGAATGCCGGAGGCGGAAAAATAGTCACAGCCCCCACCTGCGGCTCGTGCGGAGTGCTGCCGTCTGTGTTATACCACCTCTCCGTATCTCGGCACATCAGCGACCAACGTATCCTCAAGGCTTTGGCCACGGCCGGCCTGTTTGGCAACATCGTAAAAAACAATGCTTCCATATCGGGTGCCGAAGTAGGATGTCAGGGCGAAGTGGGCGTAGCTTGTGCCATGGCGGCTGCGGCCGCAGCCCAGTTGTTCGGAGGCACACCGGCACAAATCGAATATGCAGCCGAAATGGGATTGGAACACCATTTGGGACTGACCTGCGACCCCGTTTGCGGTTTGGTGCAAATCCCCTGCATCGAGCGCAATGCCTATGCCGCCGCCCGTGCCATGGATGCCAATTCGTATGCCATGCTGACTGACGGGGCACACCAAGTGTCGTTCGACAAAGTGGTAGAAGTTATGAAAAAAACCGGCCATGACCTCCCGTCCTTATATAAAGAAACAGGAGAAGGAGGACTGGCCGAAGATTACAAACGGATGTGGGACACGTTGCATACCCGCTAACGGGCACCACGCAACGTATCCAACAAACCGGCACAGGCATCTTCCAGTATGTCGAGCACATTCTCGAATCCGCTGTCGCCTCCATAGTAAGGGTCGGGCACATGGTCTACTACTTTCAGCCGACAATAGTCCGTCATGCGCACGACTTTCTTTTCTTCTTCCAATCCGGGTGCCAAAGACTTCAACTTACTGATATTACGGTCGTCCATTCCTACAATCCAATCGAAATCAAAGAAATCATCATACCGCACCGGGCGCGAGAGATGGGTGATATGATACCCCCGGCGGGCAGCGTGTGCCCGCATACGGGCATCGGCGGGTTCCCCTTCATGATAGTCTATCAAACCGGCGGAATCCAAGAAGAACTCATGCTCCAAACCGGCATCACTCACCAACTTCCGCATGACTTCTTCGGCAGCCGGAGACCGGCAGATATTTCCGAGGCAAACGAATAAAATCCTTTCCATCGCTATCTAAAATCAAATCCTCTCCACCGGGCTGTCACCAAGAAAGAGTGTATGAGCCACGCCCCGTACCATAAAGTTGACTGGCAGCCGTAGTCGTAATACTACCGTAAAGGCCTGATTGTCCGCTATTGGAGCCACTCGGTGCCGATTGCGGAGCCGTAGCCGAATAACTATACTGGACGCTGAAATTTATTTTAGCCATCCTGCTGCGAAAATCATCCGGAAGCCGGATACCGATGTATGGGTTGGATTTATCTGCGTCATACACCACATTATAATCTTTTGTGAAAGTCGTATCCGTACATTCCACACTCCAATGGTATTCAGCCTTATACAACAAATCTCCCAGACTTTGCTGTACCGCCGTAATCGTAACCGAATCTCCCGCATTCCATACCGTAGGTTCAATGCGGAAACCGGCAAATGACGGCAAAGTACAAATATGCTTGTCTTCTTCGCAAGCTACAAAGGCCATAGCCACCGCACCCAGACACGCCAGACGCATCAAAGATTTCATTTCCATTCGTCTCTTTATCTTTATAATGTTTTTAATTCCTTATATAAACGCTGCACCGGCAGCCCCATGACATTAAAATAAGAACCGCTGAGGGAAGATACTCCCACATAGCCTATCCACTCCTGAATGCCGTATGCCCCGGCTTTATCCATCGGACGGTAGTGTGCCACATAATACGCGATTTCTTCATCCGACAACTCGTCGAAAGTCACTTCACTGACCGTCGCAAAAGTCTTTTTCTTACCAACTGTTACCAATGTCACCCCGGTAATTACCTGATGCGTACGTCCAGACAGGCGGCGCAACATGTCCTTGGCTTCGGCCTCGTCTTTCGGCTTGCCCAAAACCTTCCCGTCCGTCCAGACTATCGTGTCAGCCGTGATAATCAACTCGTCCGGCTGCATAATAGCTTCATACGCTTCCGCTTTCTTGCGGGAAATGTACTGCGGGATTTCTTCCCCCGACAACCCGTCCGGATAAGACTCGTCGATGCCTGGCAACACTCTCACTTCATAATCCACATCCAACCCCGCCAAAAGCTCTTTACGGCGCGGGGAATTGCTGGCCAAGACCAGACGGTATTTCTTCAAGTTCTCCAACATATTCTCCATTGTTTTACTACCAACCAAAAGCCTTTTCATCCTTCAGCCATAATCCTTGCGCCTTCAATACCTGTTCTATCACGTCGCGCCCGCATCCATATCCTCCTTTCAAATGGGAGATATAAACCGCCAAAGCCTTGATTTCCGGAGCTGCGTCGGCCGGCGCACAAGGACAGCCGCAACGCTGCATGACTTCATAATCGGGGATATCATCACCCATGTAAAGCACTTCCTCGTCCCGCAATCCATAACGATCCAAAAAGGCTTCGTACGTCTTTATCTTCACGGCACATCCCAAATGCACGTCCGGAATGCCCAGTCCCTCATACCGTTTACGCACCGATTCGGTACGCCCGCCGGTGATAATGGCCACATGCAAGCCCGACTTGACAGCCAACTGCAAGGCATACCCGTCTTTGATATTGACCGAACGCATCGGCTCCCCTCCGGGATGCAAGGTGATGGTCTCGGCACTCAGCACGCCGTCCACGTCGAAAACCAACGCCTTTATCTTTTTTAATTCGTAATTAATCATTTATTTCCTTCCTTTCCGCTTCATTCCTCAAGGCCAGAGCATGGATGCTCCGGCTCATCATTTCATAGATTGCTTTCCATTCAGGCTCTCCATCGAGCATGGCACATTGACGTTCTATCACATTCCGGTCATAGCGCACGGCCGGCCCCGTTTGCGCCTCCACGGGCGGAAGACGATGTACCTTCCGCGCCGTCTCGTCTATCAAAGGCCACATTACATCGAACGGTATGTCGTCCCGACCCAACAAGTCCGCAGCCAAAGCGTAACAATGATTCACAAAATTGCAAGCAAATACTGCCGCCAAATGGAGACAGCGGCGTCTTTCCGTACTCATCTCCTCCACCCTGTCCGAAACAGAACGCGCCAACTGTTCCGTCTGTGCAAGCGAGTCGGGGGCGGATGCTTCCACAAAAACCGGAATCTCCTTGAAATCCACCGGGCAATCTTTAGAAAACGTCTGCATGGGATATAACACGCCATAACGCCGGACATGTCCACGGAAAACATCCATCGGCATGCTCCCGGCCGTATGCAGGCACAAGGCATCTCCTATCCGGAGAGCGATACGGGACACCAAGCCCTCTAACACTCCATCTTTCACGGAGAAGATATACACATCCGCACCCGGCACCACGGCATCAAGATCATCCGTCGCCGGACATCCCAAACGTACGGCCAAAGCTTCAGCGGAAGCCATCGTACGGCTGAAGACCTGCAACGTTTCATGGCCTGCACCGTGCAGAGCCAGTCCCAACCGCGTAGCCAAATTTCCGGCACCAATCCAGACAATTTTCATTCTTCCGGCGCGTCAAAGGTATTGATATGCACTTTTTCCCACTGCAACCGGTCTTCATTAAACGGTTTGCGTTCCATTCCCTTATGACCCACAGCCACGATGGAAAGCACCCTCAAATGCTCCGGGACATGCAGAATGGCCCGCACCATCTCCTCCGCAGGTTTTCCATCCGCCATTGTACGGTTCCGGATCTGTACCCAACAAGCACCCAGACCCAAATCTTCAGCCTGCAACAGCATCATGGTCGTAGCCACCGAAGCGTCTTCCACCCACACGTCGCTCTGCGTCGGATCGGCCAAGACGACCACCGCCAAGGGAGCGCCTTCTATCAGTTCGGCTCCGTGCTCCTTGCAATGCGCCAGTTGCTGCAACAAATCCTTATTGTCCACGACCACGAACTCCCAAGGACGCACTCCCTTGGAAGAAGGGGATATCAACGCCGCACGCAACAATGCCACCACCTCGTCTTGGGTCAACTCTTCTTCCGTAAACTTCCGCATGCTACGACGGATGCGAATCAGCTCGCTAAACTTTTCCATTTCCTTATCCTATATTTATTATCATGTCACTGCGCAAAGATACATGATTTCCCTATTACGGAGAAAAGAAATCCGGACGGAATCGACAGTTTCACCAAATAAATCGACGGTTCTTTATACAAAAAAGCGTATTTTTGCGTTATTTAAAAAGTGTAAGTAGACAGACAACGAAGTGAAGACAAGACTTTTCAAATCCATATCCTGCCTTTTCCTGCTGACCCTTATGGCCTTGCAAGTGGCCGCCCAAGACAAAGTAAAACTGTCGGGAAGGGTCATCGACGATGAACAAAACCCGGTACTTTTTGCCGTAGTAAAAGTGGCCGGCCAGGCGGCAGGTACTACCACAGACCTGCAAGGACGTTACCAACTGGAATTCTCCACTGCCGACACCGTGACCGTGTCGTTCAGCATGATAGGTTACGTAACCAAGAAAAAAACACTGGTCCGTCCCAAAGGTAGTTTACGGCTCAACATCACCATGCAAACCCAAAGTATCGACATGGGTGAAGTAACGGTAAAGGAAGTACGGCGACAAATGAATTCCACCCAACACTTGAATGCCGAAAACCTGAAACGGCTGCCCTCCACCACCGGAAATGCCGTAGAGGAACTGGTGGCCACACAAGCGGGAGTCAGCACACACAATGAGTTGAGTTCGCAATACAACGTAAGAGGCGGGAGTTTCGATGAAAACAGTGTATATATCAATGGAGTGGAAGTATACCGCCCCTTACTTATCAGTTCCGGACAACAGGAAGGACTGAGCGTCATCAACAGTGACATGGTGGAAAACATCAACTTCTCGGCCGGAGGTTTCGATGCCAAATACGGGGATAAGATGTCGTCTGTTTTGGACATCACCTATAAGAAGCCCAAGAAATTCGAGACTTCAGTTTCGGCTAGCCTTTTAGGGGCCGGCCTCTATGTAGGTTACGCCAAAAAGAACTTCAGTATGACACACGGCGTGCGTTACAAGACTAACCAATATATGTTGGGGTCGTTGGAAACCAAAGGAGAATACAACCCGCGTTTCCTCGACTACCAGACCTATATCAGTTGGTCGCCCAACCGGAAATGGAGCCTGGACTTCATCGGGAACATCTCCCAAAACCAATATGACTTCCTGCCGACGAACCGACAGACCAATTTCGGCACAATGCAGGATGTCAAGTCGTTTCGCGTATATTTTGACGGAAAGGAAGAAGACCTCTTCCGTACACTATTCGGCACACTGAGCCTGTCGCATAGCTTTACCGACCGCACAAAGCTTTCCCTTTTGGCTTCGGCATTCGCCACCAAGGAAAGGGAAACATACGACATCCAAGGGCAATACTGGCTCGACGAGACCAACACGACCGAACAATTAGGCGTAGGCACCTACATGGAGCATGCCCGCAACTACTTAGATGCCAACATGAAGAGTCTGAAACTCCTGTTCTCTCACAAACCGAAAGGGCACGACATACAAGCCGGACTCACATGGAAGCACGAAATCATCAAAGAGAACTCACGCGAATGGGAGATGCGCGACTCTGCCGGATATTCCATCCCTCACACGGGCAACCGTCTGGATCTGATTTACAACCTGAAATCCTCCAATCGCATCAGCAGCGACCGCCTCGAACTTTTCGGACAGGACACTTGGCGGTTTACTAACAGACACGGCATATTTTCCCTTAATTACGGGGCACGGTTAAGCTATTGGAGCTGGAACAAGGAATGGCTGTTCAGTCCGCGTGTTTCGCTCGGCATCATCCCGTCTTTCAACGAAGATTTCACATTCCGCATCGCCACGGGACTGTATTACCAGGCTCCTTTCTACAAGGAACTACGAGACACTGTGACAACCGGTGTCTCCACCAAAGTACACCTGAACCGCGACATCAAGTCGCAGCGTTCGTTCCAAGTCGTATTAGGGGGAGACTACAAGTTCAAGCTCATGAACCGTCCTTTCAAATTCACCACGGAAGTCTATTACAAGGCATTGAACAACCTGATACCCTACAATGTGGACAACGTGAAAATCGTATACTACGGAGGCAACATCGCTTCGGGATACACCACAGGCATCGACTTCAAAATCTTCGGGGAGTTCGTGGAAGGTACGGATTCCTGGATCAGCTTCAGCCTGATGAAAGCCCAGCAGAAAGTGGACGGCAAGAGTTTCCCGCAAGCCACCGACCAACGCTATAACCTGAACTTCTTCTTCAGCGACTTCTTCCCCGGTACGACGCGATGGAAGATGACACTGAAAGCCAGCATTGCCGACGGACTTCCTTTCGGTCCTCCCCACACGGGATTGGAACGCATGGTATTCCGCGCCCCGGCCTACAAACGCGTGGACATCGGAATGAGCTACCGGTTGTTGGACAACGAAGACGGGCGCAACCAAAAGAAATTCATCCGCTACCTGCGCAACGTATGGTTAGGCGTGGACTGCTTCAACCTGTTCGACATCAGCAACGTAAGCTCATACTATTGGGTGACGGACGTGACCAACCAACAATACGCCGTGCCCAACTACCTGACTGGACGGCAAATCAACGCACGTATACTGATTGAATTGTAACCACCGGAACGGCTACTGCCAAAAAAACATGAATTTATTTCCTGTTTCACCGCAAAATGCGTACTTTTGCAAGTCAGTAAACGCACAATAACGTGCAAACAACTAAAATTTATATGTCATGAAGATATCACATATCGAACATTTGGGTATCGCAGTGGAAAGCATCGAAGCCGCACTGCCTTATTATGAAAACGTATTGGGACTGAAGTGCTACGCTGTGGAAGAGGTAGCCGACCAAAAGGTAAAGACAGCCTTCCTGAAAGTGGGCGAAGTAAAAATCGAACTCCTCGAACCTACAAGCCCGGACAGCGCCATCGCCAAGTTCCTGGAAAAAGGCGGACGCGGCGTGCATCATGTGGCTTTCTGTGTGGAAGACGGTGTGGCCAACGCCTTGGCTGAATGTGAGGAAAAAGGCATCCGTCTGATTGACAAGGCACCGCGTCTCGGAGCGGAAAAACTGCAAATCGCATTTCTGCATCCGAAAACGACATGCGGCGTATTGACCGAACTTTGTGAACATTAACACAACTCCAAGTGAAATTCAATCCAATCATTGAACTTCATATAAAGGCTCGTCCTTGAACCTGATACCACCAGCGGAACCGCTTTCTATGAAAGTCTTCCGTTGGTGGCTTGTTTTTTTAGGGATAGGGAAATTCAAAGCCTTCTTTTTGAAACAGAAAATAAAACAGATTATGAGTGTCCAAACAGAAAAAATCAAGGAATTAGTAGAATTGCGCGCCAAAGCACGCATGGGAGGCGGCGAGAAAGCCATCGAAAAACAGCATGCCAAAGGCAAGTACACGGCTCGCGAACGCATCGACATGCTGCTCGACCCGGGCAGCTTCGAGGAAATGGATATGTTCAAACTGCACCGCTGTACGAACTTCGGCATGGAAAAGAAACAGTACTTGGGCGACGGTGTGGTGACCGGTAGCGGCACGATAGACGGCCGCCTGGTTTATGTTTTCGCACAGGACTTCACCGTCAACGGCGGTTCGCTGTCGGAAACGATGGCTGAAAAAATCTGTAAGGTCATGGACCAGGCCATGAAAATGGGCGCACCCTGCATCGGCCTGAACGATTCCGGCGGCGCACGTATCCAGGAAGGCATCAACGCTTTGGGCGGATTTGCCGAGATATTCCAACGTAACATCATGGCTTCGGGCGTGATACCTCAGATTTCGGGTATCTTCGGCCCCTGTGCCGGCGGTGCGGTCTATTCTCCCGCCCTGACGGACTTCACGCTGATGATGGAGGGCACTTCTTACATGTTCCTTACCGGTCCGAAAGTGGTGAAGACTGTGACGGGCGAAGACGTGTCGCAAGAAGACTTGGGCGGCGCAAGCGTGCACTCCACCAAGTCCGGAGTGACGCATTTCACAGCCCAGACGGAAGAAGAGGGCTTGGCCACCATCCGCACGCTGTTGAGCTACATCCCGCAGAACAACATGGAGGAAGCTCCGCGCATGGAATGCACAGACCCTATCGACCGTATGGAAGACGCGCTGAACGAAATCATTCCGGACAACCCGAACAAAGCATACGACATGTACGAAGTTATCGGGGCTATCGTGGACAATGGCGAGTTTTTCGAGGTTCAAAAAGACTATGCCCGCAACATCATCGTAGGCTTTGCCCGCTTCAACGGCCAAAGCGTGGGTATCGTGGCCAACCAACCGAACTGCTATGCAGGCGTGCTCGACTGCAATGCCAGCCGCAAGGGCGCACGTTTCGTACGTTTCTGCGATGCCTTCAACATACCTTTGGTCACGTTGGTAGACGTGCCGGGCTTCTTGCCGGGGACGGGACAAGAGTACAATGCCGTCATCCTGCATGGTGCCAAGCTGCTGTATGCTTACGGCGAAGCCACCGTACCCAAAGTGACGGTAACCTTGCGCAAGAGCTACGGCGGTTCGCACATCGTCATGAGCTGCAAACAGTTGCGCGGCGACTTGAACTACGCTTGGCCGTCGGCCGAGATTGCCGTGATGGGAGCAGAAGGTGCCGTAGCCGTGCTTTATGCCAAAGGCGCGAAGGAAGCTGAGGACCCGAAAGCTTTCCTGGCCGAAAAAGAAGCCGAATACAACAAGCTCTTCACCAACCCGTACCAGGCTGCCAAATACGGTTATATCGACGATGTCATCGAACCGCGCAATACACGCTTCCGTGTCATCCGCGCCTTGGCCCAGTTGAAAACCAAGAGCTTGACCAATCCGGCCAAGAAGCATGGCAATATTCCTCTGTAATCCCTTTCAAAACGAAATTGTCATGGAACAGAAACAGAATGAAGTGTACGCGGCCATCACACTGGCCCTGCACGAATACCAGGGCTACACGATGCATGTGCCGGAAAGCGGTATCCTGACTTTGGGAAATGCAGATACTGAGTGGAACTCCAAACTTCGTACGCAACGCCAGTTGCCTGAGCACAAATTTTAAAGCAAACAATAGCAAATGAAGACATACAAATATAACATCAACGGCAACGATTATGAAGTGGCCGTGGAAGGAATCGAGAACTATGTGGCCACCGTTACGGTGAACGGCGAAAGCTACACGGTGAAGATGCCGGAACCGGAAAAGCCGGCACATCATCCCGTAGTAGTGAAACCCGCCGGAGTGCCCGCCGTAATTGACAAACCCAAGAAGTACGGCGTGAAAGCCCCGCTTCCGGGTGTGATAGTAGACGTGAAGGTGAAACCGGGCGACGAAATCAAGCGCGGCGACACGGTGGTTATCCTGGATGCCATGAAGATGGAAAACAACATCACGTCCGACCGTGCCGGACGGGTCTCGGAAATCTGTGTCACGCCAGGCGAATCAGTCATGGAAGGCAAGGACCTGGTGGTGTTGGAATAACCCTCTCCTGCACGCACTTATAGCGAACGGATATGAATATGTTCCACTCCGGAATGCAGCAAGCATTCCGGGGTGGAACTTTTTTGCATCCTCCTTTCCAAACGGAAATTCCCTTCAGAAAGAATAAAAAAAGCATAAATCTTCTCATAAGAACAAGGCATTGATTGTTCTAAATACTATCTTTATCCCAAATAGCGTGGCATGTTTCCGCTATTTTATAAAGAAACACAAATCCACCTTAATACCTAAAAACAAAATGAGAAAAGCATTATTGGCATTCCATGTGCTATGGATTACGGCTTGCAGCCACGTGAGTGGCCCGAATTTGAGGCTGAATGAACTTGAGTACTTCGAGACCCAAGGTGTCAATGTCCTCGTTTACAGCAACCAGTTCACCGGAGGCTTCAACGACGAAAAGAACTCCGGCATCGAACTCATCCACCACGGCGTACGCACTGCACAAGGCGGTGCCATAAGGCTCTCCAACACTCCTGAACAATGGGATTTGGTGCCCACTACCACATCACGGAAAGTAAACGCAGAGGACAATTTGATTGAAGTAGGCCTGCGCTACGAGGATTACGACTTCGATTCGCGTGTCGTGGTCACGGGAAAAGGAAAAGCAGTTGAGATATCCGTCTACCTGGACAAACCCCTACCCCACGAACTGGAGGGCGATGCCGGCTTAAACCTTGAGTTCCTCCCGTCTCAATATTGGGGCAAGGCTTATCTCATGGACGGGCATCCCGACCGTTTCCCACGCTACGCAGTGAGCAACACTGTCTGCCGCCCCAATGCCGAGAAAGTAAAGCAGTTCAAGGGATACAAGACATACGACGACCGTGGGACTGGCCAATTCGTGGAACCCTTGCCCCTATCTTCCGGCCACACCATGATACTCGCACCCGATACCCCCGAACGCATGGTGAAAATCACATCAGACTCTCGCTTGTACCTCTACGACGGGCGCATGTTGGCACAGAACGGTTGGTTCGTGGTCCGTAGCATCCTGCCAGCCGGCAAGACGGGAAAGGTGCTGACATGGACAGTGGAACCGAACGCCGTCGAAGGATGGATAAGAAAGCCCAACATCGGTTTCTCCCAAGTGGGCTACTTGCCTTCACAGCCCAAGGAGGCCGTCATCGAATTGGACAAGAACGACAAAGTCATCCCCCAGGCATCCATCTGGCAAGTGAAAGCAGACGGGACGGAAGCCGAAGTATTCAAAGGGAAAACTGCCGTATGGGGGCCTTATTACAAATATAATTACGTCAAGTTCGACTTCTCCGAAGTGCAGGAACCGGGAATTTATTACATCCAATACGGCAACGAAAAGACCAACAACTTCACCATAAGCCCAAACGTGTACGACCACATCACGGACGCTACCACCGATGTATGGATTCCCATACACATGAACCACATGACCGTCAACGAAGGTTACCGGGTCTGGCACGGCGAGCCTTTCAAAGAAGGATACCTGCAGGCACCGCCCCACACCGACCATTTCGACATGCACTGGCAGGGAGCTACCACCGACACTCGCTATAAGGCATTAGAACTGATTCCGGGACTGAACGTAGGGGGGTACTTCGATGCCGGTGACTTTGACATCGAAACGGGTGCCAACATCAACGTCGTCCAGAACCTGGTCAGGACATGGGAACTTTTCAAGCCGTTGCGTGACGAAACGTTCGTCAGCGAACAGCAACGCTACGTGGACCTCCATCGTCCGGACAGCATACCAGACATCATCCAGTACATCGAGCACGGGGTGTTGAACCTCTTGGCACAGGCCGAGAACATCGGACACATGTCGCAGACACTCTCCAACTCCGTGTTGGACAACTACCACCATTTAGGAGATGCCGCAAGCATCACCGACGGATTGCACTACGACCCCCGCCTGGCTCCCTACGAAAAATCGGCTGACGGGAAATCGAGTGGCACACCGGACGACATGTGGGCCTTCACAAGCCGCAACCCACGCATGGACTTCAGGGCGGCCACCATGTTTGCTGCCGCAAGCCGCGCCCTAAAAGGATACAATGACGACTTGTCGGAAAGAACCTTGAAGCAATCCAAAAGACTATTGAAAGAAGCCACGGAACTCATGTCGGAAGGATCACAAAAGGACAAAAGGCAGAATGTCGGCGGCGACATGGCCACAAACCTGCAATTATACGCCTCTACCGGTGAAAAACAATACTTGGATAACTTCACGCAAGGAATCTGGATGGCACTGGAACACAACTCCAACCGCAACATCATGACGGCCTTGGAAGCCATCCCCTACATGGACGCGTCTTACAAAGAAAAGCTCCGACCTTATGTTAAGAAATACAAAGAATACCTCGACAGCCAAGACGAGGAGAATCCTTACGGAGTGCCCATCGGCCGGGGGAACTGGGCCGGAAACAGGGGAATTGTCGATTTCGGTATCTCGGCCTGCTTCGCCAACAAATACTTCCCCGACATCATCGACAACAGCTATGCTTTCAAAGTGGCCAACTGGCTTTACGGTTGCCACCCTTACCACAATTATTCTTTCGTGGCCACCGTCGGAGCCACTCGCCCCAAAGCCGTCTTCTATGGCAACAACCGGGCAGATTTCTCCTTTATCCCAGGCAACATGGCTCCCGGCGTACTGTTCCGGCAACCCGACCATTTCGAGAATTACGACGATTGGCCATTCCTCTGGGGGCAGAACGAAGGCACCATCGCCGACAACACAAGCTACGTGATTTTCGGCCATGCTTTCAAGGACCTGCTGCACTGACTCACAACCTTACGGTTCTAATGGAATAAAATGTAAAAAACAAGGAAGATATAATATTTTCCACATTAATACTGGTTTTCAATTACTTATATCAGAAGAATCGTTCTGCGCCAAATAAAAAATCATTTGGCGCAGAACGATTTTCCGTTGTGCTGAGAACGATTTTCAAATCTCAGCACAACGGTTTCAGGCTTTCTGCCGTAAACAACATTTACCAACCGGAAGCCTCATCCCATTCAAAAAAGCACCCATTTGCAACGGTCTGAGAACTCCTGTCCACCCCGATGCCCGAAAGCCTCCACTTGGTTCTCCCCGTGCTTCAAACCTACCTTCCTCCAGATGCAAACGCTTCCGTCGCGCTCCGGACTGCCGCAATCCTTCCCGTTCACTTTCAGGCGGACGGTTTCGCAATTCGTATATACTTTGACATCTGTCAAAGAATCCCGACGGGCCACGTCCCTCCGGCTGGTGATATGTACCACCGGCTCTTCCGACCATTCCGACTGATAAAAGTAGAAAGCATCCTTCCGTATCTTACGGTCGTAAGAGACCAAACCTTTGTCATTCATCCCCGGCATATCACCCTCGTTGCGCGACGCACTGGCAAAATCGAACATGTTCCAGACGAAAGAACCCCACGCGAAACCGCAGCGCTTGATGGCATCGTAAGTCTGTTCGTGCACCGTGGCCTGCCATTCTTCGGGATGGAACACCCCATCGGCCTTCGGTGTCTTCTTTCCCGTCTGCCAATGGTGCCACACGTTGGCTCCTGCCCCGTACTCGCTCACGGCAATGCCCTTTCCACCGCCCTTACGGTTCCAACGCTCCAAAGTGGGTTTCATTTCCGACGGTTCCGCCCAATACCAACCGGGATAAGTGTTGAACGCCAAAAGGTCGGGCACGGTGTTTTCCGGCCGCCCCTCCACATTGGAGGCCAATACGGTCAGCCGTCCCGGGTCTTCGCGGTGCGCCACGTCATTGAGTTCCGAAATCAATCCTTTCACATCGCCCTTGGACAGTTCGTTCGACAAGCTCCAACAGAAAATGGAAGGGTGGTTGAAATTCTGTCGGACGAGTTCCGTCAATTCCGTTTTCATGTTCTCCGTGAATTCCGGGGTGTCCAAGGCTTTGCCGACCAAAGGAATCTCGGCCCAGACCAACATGCCCTCGCGGTCGCACAGGGTGTAAAACTCGTCCGAATGCGGATAATGTGCCAGCCGGATGCCGTTGGCACCGATTTCCTTGATGAGTGACATGTCCTCCCGGTGGTCGGCCGAAGAGATGGCCCAACCCTTGTCCGGACGATCCTGATGGCGGTTCACTCCTTTTATCTTATAAGGCTTCCCGTTCAGGATGAAACCTTTTTCAGCGTCCACACGGAAAGATCTCAGGCCGACATACTGCGACAGGGTGTCCAACACTTCCTTGCCCCGTTTCAGCTCCACGAAGACACGGTACAGGTAAGGTGATTTACGCCCGTCCCACAACATGGGGTTGTCCACCGTCAACCGGTTCGTAAAATCGAGCCGTGCCTGTCCTTCTGTGGCTTGGGAGGTGGTGGCCGTCGCCACCAGTTTACCGGCGGCATCGAACACGTCCGCCTTCACGGACAATTCTTTCACCCGTTTCAGTCCGTTGTCCACTTTAGTGACTACCGACAAGTCCGCACGTCGCTCGTTGACCTGTTGACTGACATATACCCCGGAAGAAGCATAATCCAAAGGCGTGATGCAAGTCTTGGGCAATAGGAGGAGCGAGACAGGCCGGTAGATGCCGCCAAAGACGGTGAAGTCCCCCTCCAACGGGGCGATGTTCAACTCCTTACGGTTGGACACGGCAACCTCCAACAGGTTCTCGCCGGCATGCACGTAGGGTGTGATTTCAAAACAAAAGGCATTGAAACCTCCCACATGTTCTCCTACCTCCCGTCCGTTGACTTTCACTTCTGCCTTCTGGCTCGCCGCCTCGAAACGCAAAAATATTCGTTTTTTCATCATCGCGGGCGAAATGGACAAGGTGTAACGGTACGTGCCGTCGCCCCTGTAATAATCGGGTGACGTGCCGTCTTTCGCATTCCACGTGTGAGGCACGTCCACTTGCTCCCATACGTCTTCCGCCCCATCCCTATCCAGACGGAAATCCCATTTCTCACTCAAAAAACTTTGCTGTCTGAGCTGCCCGACCACAGGAACGGACAGGCACGCGCAAAACATCGCCAAGGCCAGAGACCTTACTTTTAATACATTCATCGGTTCTAAAAGGTTAAGTTGCATATACAAAATGATGTCAAAGATAAGGGCCATCATCCTGCCGGGCACCATACTTTCCCGTAATAAAATACGATTTTTGCGGCAAAAAGACTTTTGAAGCCGTCTTCTTCCCTCTTTTCGGAAGTTTTTCTTAGTTTTGCAAAAGGAATGAACAGCCACAGCCTTACTCTTATGAAACAAAATACATCCTTCAAAATCGCCTGCGGATACTTTTTATTGATTTGTCTCCTGTTGGGTTCCATCTATTATATTTACCACCAAACCTCCTCACTGGCCCGGATGTCCGGCAATGAACAGACGTTGGCAGAACGCCGGAAAGTGACCCACCAACTCGTCAGCCAACTTTATGAAACGGAAAACATCGGCCAGGCCGTCCATTTCGGCCGTTGGGAGGCATACCGCAAATACGTGCAATCCATGTCAAACGTACAACAGACCATATCTGCATTGGACACTTTATTCACCGATTCCCTGCAAAAGGCCCGGCTAGACACACTGTCTTCCTTGCTGACCGGCAAACAGGAAAACATGAAACGTTTAGTATTGACTTTGGAGAACAACTCCGCCCCGCAGATTTACCAACACCAAATCAGCCTACTTGTCAAAAGCCAGGACACCGTCATCCAAAAGCCGCATATTACCCGGCAAATCATACAGAAAGACAAATCCTACACGGTGAAAGAACCGAAAAAGAATTTCTTCCAACGGTTGGCTTCCGCTTTCCATAAACCAGAAGCGGACACTACCGCCGTGAAACAAACCGTGCAAATCTTGGAAACGGACACCATCCATCAAGAATTCAACGCAAGAGACACCCTTGCACATATCCTGGACAGCATAGAAAGCAGCATGAAACAATATAACAGCCGACGACGGCAACGCATCAACGCGCAAGCGGAACGGCTTTGGTACACGAGCCTCGAACTTAACAACCGCGTCACGCAACTCCTGGAAAGCATCGAGAAGGAAGAACAGCAACGGTTGGAAGAAGAAAGCCGGAAAGCCTATATGGTGCGGAAACAGGCAGCCCTCACGACCGGACTCATCACCACGGCTGCCATCCTTTTAGCCATTGTCTTTTTCGTCATCGTATGGCGTGACATCACCAAAAGCAACCATTACCGCCACGAGTTGGAAAAATCCAAGAAAAGAGCCGAAGACCTCTTGGTTTCCCGCGAGAAATTGATGCTGACCGTGACACATGACATCAAGGCACCGGTAGGTTCCATCATGGGGTACACGGAACTCCTGGTTCCCTACGTCCGGGAAAACCGCCCCAAAAACTATTTGGACAATATCCGCAGCTCGTCCGAACATCTGCTCAGCCTCGTCGGTTCTTTGTTGGATTATCACAAGTTGGAAGCCCATAAAATGGATTTGCACCCAGTCAGCTTCAGTCCGGACGAACTCTTACGCACCATAGCCCAAAGCTTCTTGCCCATGGCGAAAAAAAAAGGATTGGCACTGCAATTCGAGACCTCTCCCGAAACCCGACGGACCTATACCGGCGATGCTTTCCGCATCCGGCAGATTACGGACAACCTGTTAAGCAATGCCCTGAAATTCACACGGCAGGGGCATATCCTCCTTCGCGCCAAAATGCACGGCCGCCTGCTTTGCATCACCGTACGCGATACAGGATGCGGAATGACTGCGGAAGAACAACAAATGATTTTCAAGGAATTTACCCGCCTGAGCAGTGCACAAGGGGAAGAAGGGGTTGGTTTGGGACTATCCATCACGCTGAAACTTGTACAACTCCTTCAAGGAGAAATCCATTTGGAAAGTACTCTCGGAAAAGGCAGTTCCTTCTTTGTCACACTCCCCTTGCAACTCACCCACAAAAAACAGGTTCCTGTCGCAGAAGCCCCTGCCACCCTTGAATCCGTAGAGCGTCCTCTCCATATATTGCTGATTGACGACGACCGTATCCAAATGCAGCTGACCCAAGCGATGTTGCAGCAAATCCAACCGGAAAAAGCGGATTGGGAGATTGTTTCCTGCCGAACGCCGGAAGAAGTATTCCACCGGGTTGGACAATGCCGTTTCGATTTGTTGTTCACAGACATACAAATGCCGTCCATGAACGGCTTCGAATTATTGAAGAAAGTACGAGCACTGAATCCTCCCGCCCACGCACAACTCCCTGTGGTGGCCATCACGGCACGTAACGACATGCAAGAAGCGTTTTTCAGGGAACACGGGTTCGCCACCTGCCTTTACAAGCCATTTAACCAAAAAGACCTGGCTCAAGCCATCCGGAAGGCACTCGGAGAAGCCTGTCCAGAAGTAAAAGAAGCACCAGGGAAACCCGAAGTTGCGCCATCCCAAACGTCGCCCGCCATCGACCTTGAACCGTTGACTGAATTCGCCGGAGACGACCGGAACGCCGCACAGGAAATCCTGAATACCTTCCTACAAGAAACCCTCCTGCATGCCAAAGCGTTCAAAAAGGCTTACGAACAAAAGGATAAGGCCGAAATATGCAGGATAGCCCATAAATTGCTTCCTACCTTCACCCTTGTGGGCGCTCCCTGCATCAAAGCATTACGGACTTTGGAACAACAACGGGATGAACAGGTATGGGACGACACGGACAACGTCCCGGCACAAGAAGTCATCGAGTCTTTCCACCTCATCGTCCGTGCCCTGAAAGAAAAGAATGGCAGTGGACCTGCACATCAGCATGAATATTAAAACATTTAAAAAGCCGCCCCGCATATACTTTCGTACTGCAAAAGGCATTATCTTTGCGTCAACTTAATCCGATAAAGACCACATGGCAGCCATTCTCATAGTAGAAGACGACTTGACGTTTGCCACCATGCTTAAAACGTGGTTGGGCAAACAAGGATTCCAAACCAGTACAGCCGGAGACTTATCCAAAGCGCACAAGTTATTGGAACATCAGTCGTATGACCTCATCCTGTCGGACCTGAGGTTACCGGAAGGCGACGGCCTTTCCCTGCTTGACTGGATGCAAAAACACGGCCTTGCCGTTCCTTTTATCGTCATGACCAGCTATGCCGATGTCCAGAATGCCGTAAACGCCATGAAACAAGGGGCATGCGACTACATTGCCAAACCAGTGCAACCGGCCATGCTTCTGGACAAGATAAAGGATGCCTTGTCCGCGTCTTCTGCAACCCGCTCCAAAAAAGATACGGCTCCCGAAGAGGTTCAAGCAGGTACCGAATCCCGCCCGGCATTCCTGGAAGGGAAAAGCGAGGCGGCACGCCAACTTTACAATTACGTGGCTTTGGTAGCTCCGACACCGCTTTCGGTACTCATCAACGGTGCCAGCGGTACCGGAAAAGAATATGTGGCCCACCGCATACACCAATTAAGCAAGAGGGCTGATAAACCCTTTGTAGCCATCGACTGCGGAGCCATGCTCAAAGAACTGGCGGCTTCCGAATTTTTCGGCCACGTGAAAGGTTCGTTTACGGGTGCCGTAACCGACAAAACCGGAGCTTTCGTAGAAGCCAACGGCGGCACGCTGTTTCTCGACGAAGTGGGCAACCTGAGCTACGACGTGCAAGTACAGCTCTTGCGGGCCATCCAGGAACGCAAAATACGTCCGGTGGGTTCCAATCAGGAAATAGAAGTGGATGTCCGGCTTGTCTGTGCCACCAACGAGAACTTGCAACAGGCCATCTCCCGTGGAGAATTCCGTGAAGACCTCTACCACCGCCTGAACGAATTCACCCTGCACATGCCTTCCCTGAAAGACCGGGGTGAAGACATCCTTTTATTTGCCAACTTCTTTCTGGACCAAGCCAACAAGGAACTGGAAAGGCATATCGTAGGTTTCGACGCCCCGGCTTCGGAAGCGTTGCTCAATTACGCATGGCCCGGTAATTTACGCGAATTGAAAAACCGGGTGAAACGCGCCACTTTGCTGGCACAAGACCGCCTGATCCATAAGACCGATTTGGGAGAGTTCAATGTCATAAACTGTGGCGAAGAAGAACTCCCTGCAGCAACTCCTTTCGCCTTACACGATAAAAATACCGAGAAAGAACGTATCCTGCAGGCCCTGCAAACGGCACACCACAACAAAGCGCGTGCCGCACGCCTTTTAGGCATAGACCGCAAAACCCTCTACAACAAAATCAAGCTCTACGACATTCCACAATAATAGTGTGGAATTCTTCCCCACTCATCCCCACATTCCACACGTATGCTTTTGAGCCTCATGCTATCTTAAGCGGAAAGAAGTCGTTTATAATCAACACTTTACAATCATCTTTCTTTTTCTGGCACACCTCTTGTCCATTAGTTTGGCAGATGACAAGATAAAACAGTCAAACAATTAAATAAAACAGAAAGCATTATGAAAAAGTTATTTGCAACAGCCTTGATGGCTATGAGTATGGGAAGTGTTTTTGCACAGGGTAACATCGTAGCAAACGATACTGTAAAAACGGATACTACAAAAAACTGTCCTGCAAAAGGTTGCCAGAAATCATTGGCTGCCCTCATTTCCAACGATACTGTAACCACAGACAGCACCAAAGCCAAATTAACCGCCATGTTGGCGTGCGTAGCTATGAATGATACGGTAACCACAGACTCCACAAAGTCCACTCCGGCTGCATTAGTGGCACAGAACGACACAGTTACGACGGACAGCACAAAAGCTCAACCGGCCAAACCGGCAGCTTTAGTAGCCATGATTGAGGAGAAGGATACGACTCAAACCAAAGATGCAAAAACAACTCCTTCCACTTGCGACAAAAAAGCAGGAGAGAAAGCGATCCAAGCATTAAACGCCATGAGAAAAATCACCGCCTAACCACACTGATTTTTCTCATTTTAAAAGAGGAGAACGTGCCCGCGTTCTCCTCTTATTTTTCCTCTTCCCCAATTTGCTTTTCGGTCAGGTACTTCCAGTAACGTACCGGCATGTCTTTCCGGTGTTTACGGGGATTCAAGCGTTCCTTAATACAAATGGCTTTGAAATACGTCCGCCACATCTCCTGATACCACATTTCATCCTCGTCCCGCATCGCTTCGCTCAAACGTCCGTCCGGCAACCGGAAAACCTCTGCTCCATCTTCAAAAGTAACACGTACGGACTTATGCCCGGCATGATAGTAGCCATACCGGCGGCGACGGTCGTAAATCAGCCAACATTCTTCCGAAAAACGGTCACTAAAATGCGGAACGATTAAAGGCAACACGTCATAGTCCGGCTCAATCATGGCAAAATAAGTCCCGTCGGCAGTTTTCTGGAAGCGCACGAATTGCATCATGCGAAGACGTTCACAACGTACCTTACGATAGGTATTCGTCACAAAAAGCACATCCGGATCTGCAAAATTCGTTTCAATGCTTTGCCCGGCCTTCACGGCTTTGCATACATACCGAAACAAAGGTAAGTCCAAATCCGGCAGTTCGGAAAAAAGACTGGTCGTCAGGCAAGCCAATGCAGCGGATGAAAGTTTCCGTTGCAATGCCCGAAACACTCTTCCGGCTTTTTCCTCGTCCGTTATCACCCGATGTACGACCGCAAAAAGAGGAGGCGTATCCTTTTCTCCGATAATCGCCACAGGAAACTGGTGACGGTAGAATGCATCGAACACCGCTGTCAGCAAACCGTCCCACGTACGGTCGTACACGAATACACTATCCTCTGTCATACTCCTCATGCAGGTTCCTCCTTAAACAGCAACGTCAACTGCCCGTCGTTCTGTTTCTTCCGGCTTTTCGACTGCACCAATAAAGAACGGACTCGTTCGGGATAAAGCTCATTCACTCCCTTGGCTTCCAACTCCCCACAGGTTATGAAATACTGGGCACGCTTCATCACGCATCCCATTTTCTTCAAATCAAAACTCGTCAAACGTCCGAAACGTCGCGAACAGACAATCAGACGGGCCGACTTTACCCCAATACCGGGCACCCGTAGAATCCGTTCATACTCCGCACGGTTCACATCCACGGGAAATTGTTCGGGATGCCGAAGAGCCCAAGCCAACTTCGGATCCACCTCCAAATCCAAATCAGGATGCGTTTCATCCACAATCTCTTCCACTTTGAACTGATAGAACCTCATCAACCAGTCTGCCTGATACAAACGGTTTTCCCTGACCAACGGTGGCTGTTTCAAGGCCGGAAGCCGAGGGTCGTACGTATTCACTGCCACATAACCGGAATAATACACGCGACGCATGGTAGGCCGACCGTATAATGCGGACGAAAGGTGCAAAATATCCCGGTCGGACTCCCCTGTTGCCCCCACAATCATTTGCGTGCTTTGTCCTGCCGGGACGAAACGCGGGGCATGCCGGTGCTTCTTACGTTCCTCCGAACTTTCCAGTGCACCTTGCTGTATATATCCCATCGGGCGGTAGACGCTCTCATGGTCCTTTTCCGGTGCCAACAACTTAAGCGAAGCTTCATGGGGAATCTCAATGTTCACACTCATACGGTCTGCATACAAACCGGCCTCGTCCACCAACTCACGACTGGCTCCCGGAATAGTTTTCAAATGGATATATCCATTAAAGCGGTGCACCGTACGCAAGTCTTTCACTACACGCACCAAACGTTCCATCGTATAGTCGGGATTCCTCACCACACCGGAACTCAGGAACAATCCCTCGATATAATTCCTTTTGTAGAACTCCATCGTCAGGTCTACCAATTCCGATACGGAGAGTGTGGCACGGGGAATATCATTCGTACGGCGGTTGACACAATAAGCACAATCGTAAATACAATAGTTCGTCAGCATGACCTTCAACAGGGATATGCAACGCCCGTCCTCAGCAAAACTATGACAAATGCCTATGCCTCCCACGGTATTCCCCACTCCGCCTTTCACGTTACGCCTCACCGTACCGCTCGAAGAGCAGGACACATCATATTTGGCCGACTCAGCCAATATCTTCAACTTCTTGAGCGTATCGTCTTTCATACCGCAAACCACTTTTGTTTTTGCAAAGATAACCCTTTTCACTAGACTAGGAAAAAGCCGCTCCGGGTTTTCATCCGAAGCGGCTTTGCCGTATCACGTTCAAAAGTGTACCAAAGTATTAATACTCGTTACCCCATATATCGGTAAAACCTTGATTCATATTGGTCCGACCTTCTATTCCATCCTGTGGCGTGTTATCAACTCCTATGGAGCAATTCAACAACAATGAATCTTGAATCTCAAATTCTGCCACTTCGCAAACCGGTTTTATATATATTTTCTTGTTCATATTCCAACTTGTTAATACTATTTTACTACTACTTTTTTACCATTCACAATGTAAATGCCCTGCGGCAAGCCTTGAGTGGCCTCTGATTCGTTGACCTGATGACGGACTTCCACACCGCTAAGTGTGTACACATCTGCCAAACCGCCCTCAACCATTGTTTCGGAGATACCGGTCGCATCTTCAAATGAAATCAGGCGTTGGTTCACGCCAACTTCCCCACTGTATTCCGGAACCTTATCCATATCAATATAAGCACGGTTTCCCGAAATCTTACAACCCTTACCGCAAAGCTGCACTTTGTTTTGGGCACTAATCAGGTACATGCCCTCAGCCACATCTTGCCCCTCAAAAGAACCGACCAATCCGTTTGCTTCACCAGCTTCAGCTACAGCCTTTCCACTGTATGCCGCTATAAGCTTATCGGAAGTTGCACTGAATATATAAGGAACTCCAGCCTCAAGGGTGGTCACTTGCTCCAATACCATGGACTGCGGCTCTCCGTCCTTCATGACTTTTCCGGCAATGCTGAAGAACTCTGCACCAACCATATCTTCTGCGGCCACGGCATAGGGAAGACAGATAGTACCGTAATCGCCGGAAGCGACATTGCGAACATAACCATCAACGATAGGCATATCTGTTGCAAATTGGTTAGTCGTGCTCGAAAGTGAATATGTTCCGAAAACACTGTTACCACTTGAAACCCCAAGTCCTAATACACGAGCAGAATTTGTAGAAGAGTGCCAATAACCATCACTTTCTTTCTTCCACGTGAATTTCTTTGTATCGACTCCTAAATCAGTACTATTTCCTACGTGGGCTACATACTCTCCCGATACAGTTTGGATAGTACCCTTACTTTCATCTATATAAAATTCAAAATCTACAGTTTCAGAAGTCTTAACGACTTTGTTATTCAAAACATCAACTACATCTGTATCCAACTTTTTATCTGAAATTTTATTGGAAGAAAGCATGGCATAATACACACCATCCTTTTCTGCCACTAAAGCCCTTGCTTCCGGCAATGCAGAAGGATCTACCACATTCACGGTACATGTTGCTGTCGCACCGGTAAATTCATCATTTTCGGCGACAGAGGCTGTAATCGTTACCGTCCCGGCCTTGTTTCCCGCCTGAACCTTGCCCTCGCTGTCCACTTTGGCTATTTCTTCATCCTCAGAAGAATAAATAATCGGGGATGTAGAATTCGTAGTAGCCTTGATGATTAAGGATTCACCCAAGTTCACAGAATAAGCACCTTGTTCAAAAGCCAAGGTCGCCTGCGTCTTGCCTGCGGTCTTTACGGCAATATCCTCTTGCAAGATTACATTCAGTTGTTTATCAGAGTGAAACAAACCCGGATACCCTGTTACGTCAACCGTGGCCTGCACATCTGCCGTAATGCTTTCATCAGCCGCCCTAAGTGCTATCTTTTCACCGTTTTGCTCGATTTCCCCATTCTTATTGTTAAAGCCTGATGTTACCGTCGCATCAACCACCTTTACACGCATGGATTCATACTGGGCAAAGTTTTGGTTCAATTCAGCCACAGTCACCACCTGTACCGGAATCTCAACGCCTTCGGTCACCTCCACATTGTCAAACTCCCCTCCTTCCACCTTCAATTCATACAGGCCATTGTACAATGCCAATTGGGCTGATACCACACCGTTCAGTTTCGTCCCAACCTTCAAATTGTTTGAGCCAAAAACATACAATCCTGCTGTCTCATCTTGAATATAAGCCTTCCGGGAGTCAGCATACGTCACCACAGCATCTTTCAACTCTACAAAACAAGTTACACCTTCCGCCGTAGCTATACCGCTTTCTTTCAATGCCTTCAAAGAAGTATATGGTTCTAATTTAGTGTAAGTCGCAGTGACTACTTCACTGTTGTCCAACCCATCTTTCACGGCAATGGCTTTTAATGTGGTAGTTTCCGTGAGAGTTACGCCTTCTGTTGGAAACTTATCAGAACCTGTAGTAGGCTCTGCTCCATCCTTTGTATAATAAATCGTGGCACCTTCTGTAGGACAAGAAGCTCCGACCGTAAGTTTATCCACAAAGGTAGTTCCATTAGCCGGTGCAAAAACAGGTGCTGCCACTTGAGT
The DNA here is from genome assembly GCF_986071375.1 of Paraprevotella sp. NCBI lineage: Bacteria > Pseudomonadati > Bacteroidota > Bacteroidia > Bacteroidales > Prevotellaceae > Paraprevotella > Paraprevotella sp. The sequence continues at coordinate 107,814 of NZ_CFQRNQ010000008.1, forward strand.
TATCTCAACAGGACGGTATACAACTTTCAAATAATTCACATATAAACGAGACTTTTTATCCCTACCCATACAATAAAATGTAACAGACTTCGCATTTAAATTAGAAGCTGCATATGTGGCATTCGCATTTAAACTCTCTGTTTTTGATTTTTCCACACTTTCATTTATTGTATAAGCAATACTTGTAGACATAGAAGAACCGATTTCCGCAGAAACCAACTCAAAGCCGTCAATCACAGATATTGTAATAGAACCTCCACCATTACCTGAAGCATTCTGATACAAACGAATCTCATCGTTATTAATTGCAGGATTACTTGTTCCCCCTCCTTTTGCCGTAGCATAAGAGACCTTAGCATCCCCCCCCAAACTTTTAGAATTCAATTCCGTAAAAACAGACTGTTCTACAGTTACTTCTTGCCCCCAAACACTGCCGGAGACCAACGCGAGAAGTAGTAATGTCAAAATTACCCCCCCCGATTTAACATTTGTAAACTTTTTCATACGCTTAAGTTTTATATGAATAATAAATTGAAAAGTTTTCTCATGTTATGACCTGACAAATATATACAAAAGAAATCAAGTTACCATATAAAAAACAAATTATTATTCATATTTCCCCATAAAAATCAATTCATATTGCAATAAAATGACATCATAACGCCACCAAAATTCTTTCAAACCTACAAAAATATTTTAAAATCAAGATATTAACATTATTTTTCAGGAACAAAAGCCTTCGACAAAGATTCACATTCCAAGCCCTATCTCATTATTTCCCGTACTTTTTTGCCCTTTCGGCATGCGGATAAGAAAAAAAGTTGTAACTTTGCCCACCGAACAAGGAAAGATGCCGGAGTGGTCGATCGGGCCGCACTCGAAATGCGGTGAACGGGCAACTGTTCCCAGGGTTCGAATCCCTGTCTTTCCGCCAATACTCCCGACTTCACTATCTCCCCTTGCGGAATGGTAAGGTCGGGCGTTTCGTTTCACCTGACATATAGGGAAAAACAAAATGGGACACGAAAAATCAGAAAGGATACAGACCTCCATCCTGAGCCGGGTGGAGAAGAAAGCTTTAGTGTGGTTAGCCGGACGGCAACCACGTTGGGTCACATCGGACTTCCTCACGTTCGTAGGCGTAATGGGAGCCGTGCTCTTCGCTGTCGGCGGCATGCTAGCACACATCGACCTGCATTACCTGTGGATCGGCTCACTCGGGCTTGTGGTGAACTGGTACGGTGACAGCCTGGACGGCACGTTGGCACGGGTGCGCCATACCCAACGCCCCATATACGGTTTCTTCATCGACCATACGTTGGATGCGTTAGCCACCTGCCTCTTTTGCCTCGGACTGGGCCTCTCGCCCGTCATGCGGATGGACGTGGCATTGCTCATCATGGGCGGTTATTTGTGCCTCTCCATCTACACCTACATCAGTACCATCATCATCGACGAGTTCCGGCTCACTTACGGCAAATTAGGGCCGACAGAAGTACGCCTTATCCTGATAGCCGTGAACACGCTGTATATCTACGCCCCGTGGCGTGAAACCCATTACGCCATTGGCAGACAGCAATGGAGCGCGTTCGACCTGATTGGTGTGGCCGTGTCGGTTATCCTCTTCACACTTTATGCCACCCAATTTGCTTCGGACCGCCGTAAGTTGGCCGTAAAAGATCCCTTGAAACCTTACCGACCCGAAAGCGAAAAGTGAAACACCCTTAATATAAACCGTTGTGCCCGGACTCCCCTGTAGGAAATCCGGGCACAACGGTTTATACAACCAAGAGGGCACGAGGCACATGCCTTAATCCTTCAACGTGATGCGACATCCGTCCAAACTTTCAATCACCGCCAACGACTCCACGTGAATGCCCTGCGCACGCAAATAATCGCCCCCATGTTGGAAAGCTTTTTCTATGAGGAATCCCATCCCGGCCAATTCGGCACCGGACTGACGCACCAAATCCATCACACCCTTGGCCGCATTGCCATTGGCCAGGAAATCATCTATGAAAAGCACCTTGTCGCCCGGCTGCAGATAATCCTTGCACACGCATACATCGTAGGTATTATTTTTGGTAAACGAAAAGACTTTCGTCGCCAACATATTTTCCATCGTGCTCGGTTTCTTCTTCTTGGCAAAGACCACCGGGAGCTCCAAGAGGTAGCCCACCATAATGGCAGGTGCAATGCCGCTGGCCTCTATCGTCAATATCTTGTTGATGTCACGCGAAGCGAAACGGCGCACGAACTCCACGGCCATGGACTTCATCAGTATGGGATCCATCTGATGGTTGATGAAATTGTCCACTTTCAGTATTCCTCCCTCGAAACATTTTCCATCGCGCAAAATGCGCTCCTTGAGTTGTTGCATATTTTTTTCCTCTTTATATCCCGTCTGAATGTTTTTCCTTCCGGCATGGCCGAAACGTGGGACAAAGATAGTACAAAAAAAGTAAAAAACGCGGCTCCCTCCACAGAAAAATAACGGGACGGGCCATGTCTCCGACGGAAATAAAAAAACACCCGCCACGTCCCATACAGGAGTTTTCCGAAAAACATCCTTCATCTTTCAGGTTGCACGATAAACGATTTATAATTAACAAATTACGACCTGAAGGATGTTTCAGGCATCTTTCAGCCAAGCTTCATTTCAACCGGCTCAGATTGACGAACCGTTTGGCGCAGAACGAAAAATCGTTTGGCTTAGATTGAAAAACCGTTTGGCGCAGATCTTTTTATCGGTTTCAGCCATGAAAGAAGACTGAAAGATGCCTGAAACATCCTTCATCCTGTAAAGCATTGTATGACAACACATTTCCTCATAACCTGAAAGATGAAGGATGTTTCCGGGAAAACTCTTGGGAAGGAAATCCCCATCCTCCTACTCTGGTACCGCCACCTTGTCCAAGATACCGGTCAAGGCTGCTATGGCTATTCCATAATTGGTCACAGGCACACCGCAGGCACGCGCCCGCCTCAAACGGTTCAGCACATGGCGGCGCGTAAACATGCACGCCCCGCAATGGATGACCAAATCGTAAGCGGACAAATCCTCCGGGAAGTCGTTACCGGACACGATGTCGATGTGCAAAGCCTCGCCGAACTTACGGCGCAACAAACGAGGAAGCTTCACGCGCCCTATATCTTCATGTTGCGGCACGTGGGTGCAAGCCTCCGCTATCAGCACGCGGGCATCCGGACGCAAAGCGCATAACGCCTCCGCCCCTTGCAGGAATTGCCGGATGTCCCCCTTGTAACGGGCAAACAAAACGGAAAAAGAAGTCAGCCGCGTTTGCGGTGGGCAAAGGGCCTCCACCGCCGGAAATACTTGCGAGTCCGTGATAATCAGGGACGGGGGCGACGACAAGACGGACAACGTGATCGGCAAACGGTCTGCCGTACAACACAAAGCCGTACAACGTTTGTCCAACAGATTGCGCAAGGTCTGTACCTGTGGCAGGATTAACCGTCCCTTAGGTGCCTGAATGTCTTGCGGCATGACCAACACCACGGTATCGCCTTCGCCTACCAAGTTTCCAGTCAAATCCTCCACCTCATCCGTACGGCGATACACCTCGGCCATCGCAGACAGCAAACAGTCACGACCTTCTCCCGTACGCGCCGAAACCGACACCACATCCGTTGCCCCCAATGCCGTGCGCCAAGCACCGGCATGGCTTCCACCATCTTCGTCCACCTTATTATATATATACAAAACGGGAATGTCGTCTGCTTGGAAACGTTCCCCCCAAGCCTTTTCCTTCTCTGCCCCGTCCGGCAAACCCGACACGACAATCAAAGCCAAATCTACCCAACGGGCAGCATTGACGGTCTGTTTTACACGCAGTCCGCCCAATTCCCCTTCGTCGTCATAACCGGCCGTGTCAACCAAAACGGAAGCCCCGATACCCGGCAGTTCGATATTCTTCAATATCACATCCGTCGTCGTGCCCGGCACATCGGACACTACGGCAACCTCCTGCCCCGTCAGCATATTCACCAACGAAGACTTGCCGCTGTTGCGCCGGCCGAACAATCCGATATGGAAACGGTTGGCGCGTGGAGTTTCTTCTTTCATCATAGCCTATCTTGTCTATATCTTAAAAACGGAAATCACGCCCGCCCTCCTCTATGGCTTTCAAATAGCGACGGGCATTCTCCCGTACCCGTTCGCCGGGAACGGTTTCCAACAAACGGGCAATCATGGCCTCTCCTTTCGCACGGGTGGCAGGCGACGCATAATCATTCAAATACTCTTTCAGGGTCAGCAAAGCATTAGGCAGGCAACAGTTGGCTATCTGCCCTTTCTTCACCAACGACATGAAACGGTCGCCAGTGCGGCCCTCACGGTAGCAGGCCGTACAGAAACTGGGCAGATAACCCAAATCGAGCAGCCAACCCACCACTTCGTCCAACGAACGGCGGTCGGACACGTCGAACTGGGCGGAATTCTCCTCCGCCTCTTCTTCGTGCACATACCCTCCCACACTGGTACGGGAACCACCGCTCAATTGCGACACGCCCAATTCCAAAACCTTCTCACGGCTGGCAGGCGTCTCACGCGTGGACACAATCATTCCCGTATAAGGCACGGCTATACGGAGCACCGCCACAATCTTATGGAAAACCTCGTCCGGCACACAGTTCTTGAAATCCGCCGTGTCTATGTCATCGGCCGGGCACAGGCGCGGTACGCTGATGGTGTGCGGCCCGACCCCGAAACGGGCTTCCAGATGCTCGGCGTGCATCAGCAGGCCGATGAAGTCGTAACGGTAAGTCTCCAACCCGAACAACACGCCGATACCCACGTCATCAATGCCTCCCAACATGGCACGGTCCATGGCCTCGGTGTGATAGGCATAGTCGCTCTTCGGCCCCGTAGGATGGAGTGCCTCATAATTCGTCCGGTTATACGTCTCCTGAAAAAGAATATACGTACCGATGCCCGCGTCCTTCAAGCGACGGTAGTTCTCCACCGTCGTGGCAGCAATGTTCACATTCACGCGCCGGATGGCTCCGTTCTTATGCTTGATGCCGTAAATCGTACGGATGCTCTCCAACACATATTCGATAGGGTTGTTACGCGGGTCCTCTCCGGTCTCCAAAGCCAACCGCTTGTGTCCCATGTCCTGCAAGGCAATGACTTCCCTGCGGATTTCTTCCTGCGTCAATTTCCGGCGGCGTATCATCTTGTTCTTGGCATGGTACGGGCAATACACGCAACCGTTCACACAGTAATTGGAAAGGTACAACGGAGCGAACATCACGATGCGGTTGCCATAAAAACGCTGCTTGATGTCGCGTGCCAAGGCAAACATCTCTTCCGTCAGGTCCTGCTGCCCAGAAGCCAACAGCACGGCAGCCTCGCGATGGGTAAGCCCTTTGCAAAGGCGTGCTTTCTCCAATATGGACACGATGAGCGGACGGTCATCCTTATGCACCTCGGCGTATGCCATTGTCTCACGTATCTCCGCGTCGGAGATAAACTCTTCGGCGCGTTCCGATTTCACATCATACATTATCTTCATATCTAATCGTTCTAATGCTACTTTCCTACCTCATGTCCCGGACTGTCTCCGCGACCGTATGAAATGTGGTAGCCTATTTTTTTCAAATCCTGTTCCAGACGGTGCAACCCTTCGGCTGCCTCGCTCCCGCCGGACGCTTTATGGTCGTAAATACTGTATCGCCCCCTCACGGCCAAAGGGGACAAGTTAGGCATCACCACGTTTGCCCCTGCCAAGATACCGGCTTCACGCCCGTACGCGTCCAACGTAGCCAAAGCTGTAGTAGCCGGAATCAATGCGTCCGGAAAGCGCAGCCTCATCAAGGCAATCAGCCGGAGCGTCAAAGACACCGACCCGGCCGGATGACGGGCAAAAGGCGTATGGGCAGCCGGAACGAAAGGTCCCATGCCTATCATCTCCGGTTCCAATTCTTCCAAAAAAGCGATGTCATCCAACAAGCAATCCCATGTCTGACCGGGCGTTCCCACCATCATGCCGGCTCCTGTCTGATACCCCAAAGCTTTCAGCGTCCGCAAGCATTCCCGACGCCGGGCACCGTCCATCTCACGCGGATGCAAACGGGCATAATGCGCCTCATTCCGTGTTTCATGGCGAAGCAGGTAACGACTAGCCCCTGCATCACGCCACCGGCGGTACACCTCCCCGTCACGCTCGCCCACAGACAACGTGATGGCATGCCTGGGAAACTCCATACGGAGCTTGCCTATCAAATCTTCTATCCAATCATCATCTTGTTCCGTGTCTTCTCCGCCCTGCAAGACAAATGTCCCGAAGCCGAGCCGTGCCCCCTCCCGACAACAATCGAGTATTTGCTCCTGAGACAAACGGTAGCGCGAGGCGAAACGGTTGGAACGGCGTAGCCCGCAATAATAACAGTTGTTACGGCACCACGAAGAGATTTCAACGAGTCCGCGGATGAACACCCCGTTCCCGAAACGCTTCCGGGCCGCCTCTGCCGCAAAGGCACGAAGAGACGCATCCTGCCCGTCGTCCAAACCGGCAAGCAGCAATCTCCAACCTTCCCTGCCGGGACTTTTTCCAACCAAGAGTACATCCAACAGAGCTGAAAAACTGCTTTCTGAAATATTATTGAAACATTCTGCCATAAAATTAACACAAAGATACAAAAGATTGCCTTTTTTTTCGTAGATTTGTCCAATAATCAAAACTAAATAATCCTAAACGATGGCATACAACAACAACATCATGTTCATCCGCTACCAATTATTGGCGCGTTTGGTGAAAATGTGGAAAGAAAACGAGTTATTAGAGAAGATTGACCGGTTGCCCGTAGAATTGCATCCGCGCAAGCAAAAACCGTTGGGCCGCTGTTGCGTATATAAGGAACGTGCGGTGACCAAATACAAGACCATGGCCATGATGGGCTTTGACATGACGGATGAAACCGACGAAACCGAACGGCTGTCCACCTATGCCGCCCGCATGATGGAACGGAAAAGTCCCGACCCGAAGAAAAGCATCCTCAGCGTAATGGACGAGGCGTGCTCTTCGTGTGTGAAAATCAACTACGAGGTGACGAACCTGTGCCGCGGCTGTGCCGCGCGGCCTTGCTACAACAACTGTCCGAAAGATGCCATTCACTACGACAGCGAAGGAAAAGCCTACATCGACCACGAAAAATGTATCAGTTGCGGGCGCTGCCATCAGGTATGCCCCTACCACGCCATCGTGTACATTCCCGTACCGTGCGAAGAGGCTTGCCCCGTGAAAGCCATCTCCAAAGACGAATACGGTGTGGAACATATCGACCCCGAAAAATGTATTTATTGCGGCAAATGCTTGAATGCATGTCCATTCGGTGCCATATTCGACCAATGTGCCGTATTCGACGTGCTGAACCGCATCAAGGAAGGACGGCAAGTAGTGGCCATGGTGGCCCCCTCCGTACTGGCCCAATTCAAACAACCTGTAGAGAAAGTATTCGGTGCATTGAAAGCCATCGGTTTCAGCGATGTACTCGAAGTGGCATACGGCGCCGAAGAAACCATCCGTCGGGAAGCAGAAGAATTCAAAGAGAAATTAGAAAGCGGGGCTGCGTTCATGACCACCAGTTGCTGTTCGGCTTACGTACAGTTGGCCCAGAAACACATCCCTGAAATCAAGCCTTACGTGTCTTCCACGGGCTCTCCCATGTACTACGTGGCGGAGTATGCGCGTAAGAAACACCCGGAAGCCCTGACGGTGTTCATCGCCCCCTGCGCTTCCAAAAAGGCGGAAGGACGAGAGAATCCCAACGTGGACTTCGTTTGGACATTCCGCGAACTGGATGCCGTCATTGAAGGTATGGAAATAGACATGGCGGCATGCGAGGACTTTACGCCCGAAGAACACGCAGGACACGACGCGCACGGCTTTGCCAAGACCGGCGGTGTGTTCACGGCCGTAAAAAACATGGTAGGTGACCCGGAACTGCAAGGCACACTGATAGCCGACCTGAACAAGAAAAATATTGCCGCATTGAAAGCGTACGCCAAAACAGGCAAATGCCCCACACGCATGATCGAAGTCATGGCTTGCCCCGGAGGTTGTATCAGCGGTCCCTGCGCCTGCAACGAGGGTATGGCCGCCATCCGGCAGTTCGACGCGGAGCTGAAGAAAAAGGAATAGGCACAGAATGCCAATCACAAAAAGAAGAAAGGGCTATCGGAATCCGACAACCCTTTCTTCTTTTTATCTTCACGGAACTTATTCTATCAATTCTATGGTTTCCGATGCCTTTTGCTGTTGCATCCGGCTGTACTTACGCCAACGCACACCGTTTACCAATTCCGACACACCGTAAAGCATGAAACTTATCCCCAAAAGAATGAACGGGACGGAAGCGGACTCCAACGGATTGAAAAGCACGAACACTCCCAGACCCGTAATCAACAAAATGAAAAACAAGACATACCAACGGAAAGGTATCAAACGGCGTAAACGGAACATATTCCACAACTGGTTGACACCGGCCACCACCATCAGGAAACCGAAAATATACATCAGATAAGTAATGAACAGCCCCGGGAAAAAACCAAGAAAGACGCCGAACAACAGGCTGCCCAATCCCACCAAAGGAAACACAGGTTTGACTGGCACCTTATCCGAATAACGGATGATGAAATAATTGATGAGTGACACTAAACCGGAAATAAGAAACAACCCACCGATTACCTGAACCAACAATCCAGTCATCCGCTCCGGATTGGATACTAACAAAAGGCCGATAAGCAAAGCGCATACGGCACGAAAAATATAACTGTTCACTATTTTCATGAGTGCAAATATTTAATGTTTATACACGGCTAAGATACGATATTATCATTGAAAAAACGAAAGAAACCCTGAAAAATCGGTCAAAAAGCCGATTAAACGGATTTATTTTACTTACTTTACCCCTTATTACGCGACAATCTTATCTTTTATGACAGAACTTTATCTGGTGAGACACGGACAAACAGAAGAAAATGCGGCCCAAATCCTGCAAGGACACATGCCGGGGCATTTGTCACACGAAGGAATTGCACAAGCACAAGCCCTACGGGATGAATTGAAGAATATCCGTTTCGATGCTTTATTGTGCAGCGACTTGAAACGCTGTATGGACACCGCTATGATACTGAACGAACCGCACGGCCTGCTTCTTGAATCCACACCTCTCCTTCGCGAACGGGATTGGGGACCGTTCACGGGTATGGATATCCTGAAGGCACGTACAAAGATAGACCATCGGGCCGAACCCGTAGAATCCATGTTTCGCCGGGCTGAAACATTCCTGCTCAATATAGTGTCCCGTTACAAAGATAAACGTGTATTGGTAGTAAGTCACGGACTTTTCTGCCGTGTCATCCAAGCGGCCTGTTTGGGTAAGACCATCCGCGACATCCCACGTATGGACAATGCGGAGGTACGCCGCCTCATCCTCACACCGCCGTTCTCCTTCTCCTGCCTGCAAGAAGAAACCGGTGCTACGGCCAACTAATCATATCTGGGAATCCAAACTTTCCGAACGTGCTCCCCGATTCGCACCACATAGATGCCGGACGGCAAACGGAACGTCTGCTCCCCTGCTTCGTAATGACCGGACAGTATCCGGCGGCCATCCCAAGCATAGACGGACAAGACAGACGGAACGGACAAAGACACCCACAAACATCCCTCCCTCACGCCGATTTGGCAACCGGCCGGTTTGCTTGCAACTTCAAGCGCGTCGCCCTTTTCAGGTTTCAATACAGATACGTCGTCTACAAATGACCCACAAGCCCCTTCTGTTTTGGCCAAAAATATGACTTGGAGGCGTTCCGCGCTCACGGGCAAATCCACTTCCTGTTTCGTCCACGTGTTGGTTATAGCATCCAAAACCAACAAAGAAATCCATTCCTTCGAGGTTTCCTTTTTACAATACACTTCCAACGTAACCTGTCCTCCGCTTCGTGCCTTGTTCTGGTAAAAAAAACGCAATTTGGCATTACCGTCGGGATTGTCCGTCACGGGCGGTGACACCATCACACCTCCCAAACTTCCCAACATAAACCGCTGTACCAACCCCATATAATATGAGCCATCTGCCGCATCGGTTATGTAATCCCACGAAGCGATTTCCCCTATTCCTCCGGAACTGTCAGCCATCATACGTTCCCATTCCGTTGTATAGCCCCATTGGCTCGACACTAACCATGATGAAGCGGAAGAGGGATTCTCAAAACTTTCGTTCCATTCCGTCTTCCATACCGAAGACGGAACCGTACCATCCGCTGTAAAATGGAAAGAGACCTGTCCGTCCGCAGTGCGGTTTATATCGGACAGTTCAAAGCCTACATCGCTCCCGTCCCATGCAAACGCCGCCGGAACGGTCTGCCCGCCGAACTCCGTTTTACCAGACGCACCGGGGAAAGGGCAACCTGCCGAATTAATCTCACCGTATGAATAAGATGAAGATGAGGGAACGGACACGGACGAAGAAGCACACACCGGATACATCATTTGCGGTGCCGAAGCGTTTATGGTATTGCCATGCGCCCCTTCCTCAATCCGGGGATGCACGTGGTACACCATCAGCCCTTCACCGGGCAATGCCGTATCGAACCCGTCACGAACACGGCTCTCCAACAAATAAAATTCCCCCTCGGAACCTGTATCTACCCGGAACACGCCGTCTTTCTCCCTGGAAGGCCGGAGCGAATAATCTCCTGTATGCGTCAACATAGTCACATCCACCCAACCGAAGTCGTATGCTTTCACGTAAGGGTTGAAATGTGCCGGGGTGATACCGTCGTTATTCCAACTGCCTTGCGCCATGACATCCCATACGCCCGTGCCCTCGAAACTACCGCCCGTAGTATAATCGGTATCGTAATAGTCCAACGCCCCCAAAGCATGCCCCATTTCGTGGCAGCAAGGTCCGATGCGCGATATACCGCCCCCACGGTTTCCCCGTAGCTCCGGCGTACAGGAATAACGGTCTATCTTCATGCCTTGCATGGTGATTTCCGGAAACATGGCCTCATGCGACCAGATGGCGGAGGGAGAAGCCCCGGCTTCTTCACCATATCCGGCAAACACGATATGCACGTTGTCCACATAACCGTCTCCGTCGGCATCATAATCCTGCAAGTCGATTTCCCGCACGGCATGTTCCATGGCTTCGAGAAACAAAGCATACGGATTCGCGTCCGAACCGCCATAACCGTTCGAGCCATAATAAGCCATAGGATACGCGGCCCTGTAAGGTCCTAATACATCGCAATGAAACGAAAGTAGTCCGTAGGAGACTTCGCGGAAATAATCATAGACGCTTCCCTGCGCCCCGTCCACGGCATAACCCGGCTCGTTGAAGAGGGCATCGAAATCGGCCTCAGTCTTAGTGAAGCTTACATCAGCGAACGACATCAGGATTACCAAGGCACGACGTTCTCCAACGACTGCCGCATGCCGTCCTCGTTTTTCAACAGCCCTATTTCTGTACGATAGCTTCTTCTTTCGGGCTTCGTCCGCCATAGGACGCAACCCTTTCGGCTGTTGTGCCAAAAAACGACGCAAACTTTCCGGGCGTTCGGCATCGGCACACAATTTATAACCAGAACGGACAGCATTCCCCATGCTGTCCGCCTTAGCAAAATACCATTCATTTCCCGAAGGGAGCAAGGTATAATTGTCTGTGGTCAAAGCCCATTTGTTGTATTCGTCGCCTTTTAAAACAATGTAAGCTCCCAACCCATTATCGAGCCGAAAATATATAAGCCGAGGGAAAGCTGGAACAGCATATACATCAAACGATAAACATAATAAAAATATCGATATGGCTATTTTAACAAATTTACTTTCGTTCACCCACAAACTTAAAGTCATAACTATTAGAACCAAAATTCACAGTAAGAACACCCAAATTAACATTCCCGTTAAAATCCCAACCCTCTTTCGTTAAGATATAAGTATCACCGCTACCGACCACACTGACTAAAGCCTCTATATCCACATTCGTTTCATCGCTTTTTATCTCTATATTCACTTCTGATGCCGACACTCTTGTTACTGTAATAAAACCACGTCCCTCCTTATCAACTGCTCCTGTATACCCATTAGTTCTTGTCATCGTACCAGAATAGGTTCCAGCTATCGCAGTTGCTACATCTGCAGGCGCATCGTCATCATCATCCTTACAACTCGAAACGGAAACCGTAAGCAACAGGATAAACATCCAACTCAAAAATTTTAAAGCCTTCTTCATAACACTTCTTTTTAATTATTAATATGAAATTAAACTGATGCAAAGTTAAGGAGGAAAATGCGTTAAGACATATAGAATTTGTGGACGTAACGGCCACAAAGCGTAGACAAAACCGCTACGGTTTGTTATCGGAAACAAAATCGTCGGTATAGTACTTAAAGAAATCATGGGACAAAATACAAGAAATACGATAGAGCAACAACGTGTCTATGCTCTCCTTACGGAATAGTTTGTACACATTGGTACGGTCGCAATAGAGTTCCTTTGCGAACCATGACACGGAACGTCGCTGGCGGCGCAGTTCCTGTTCAATGAGTTGACCAATGTGTACCATAAAAACAAAAGCGTAAACCATCCAATCCCATGACTCCACCTCGGTACCGCCAAGTAACCACGTCCAGTCATAAGTATGGATGGTTCACGCCCGAACGGACGCGAACCTTCCCCTACTTATTCTCTGGACTGTAATTTTGGCGGTTTCAGGTAGAGAGAATAAGAGCTAAAAGCTCGTTTTCTTAAAAGCTGAATGGAATCGCTATTCCACTATTTATATGTTTGTCTTTTTTGTCGTCTGACTACTTTTGTTCTTATAAAGCCCCAAAGTTACGAAGATTCCGGCAAAAGTACAAACAGGTAGAAGAAAAGCGGTAGTTCGGCTTCCGAGATAGCTTGCCTCGAAATGCTCAATCATTGAGCATTGTTCTCCGTTTCTTACTCAACGATTGAGCAAAATGAGTATCTTTTCCCTCCATACTTTCAAGCATGTGCTCACACCGCCTGTAACTCCGAAATCTGCCGGAGTATCTGAACAGCCTCTTTCACCGAACGCACCTCCTGAATCACCATCGAACGGCGGCCGTTCGCCTCACGCAGGTTGCTACGGTGGGCATTCATGGCAGCATACGCGATGCACTGCCCGAAAGCCTTGCTCTCGAAATAGGCGCTCTTCTCGTTCTGCACGAAATAAAGCACCATGCGCCCGGCCTTGAGGAATATCTTTTCCGCACCGAGACACTTGCCGAGGCGGCGGAGCGCCACCACGCGAATCAGTTCCTCACCCTCCTCAGGAATCTCCCCGAAACGGTCTTTCATGCGCAAGCGGAATGCTTCCACGTCTTCGTCGCGTTCCAGACCGTCCAGTTCGCGGTAAAGAAGCATGCGCTCGCTGCTGCTAGGCACATAATCGTCGGGGAAAGACATCTGCAAGTCGCTCTCCAACGCGCACTCGTCCACAAAGTTCTCACCGCCCAAGTCGTTCCCCTTCCTGATTTCCTCGGCATAGAGGTCGCCGAACTCATCGTTCTTCAGTTCCTTCACGGCTTCGGACAAAATCTTCTGATAGGTCTCATATCCCAAATCGGCGATGAAACCGCTCTGCTCGGCTCCCAACAGGTTACCCGCCCCACGGATATCCAAGTCCTGCATGGCGATGTGGATACCCGATCCGAGGTCACTGAAGTTCTCGATGGCCTGCAGGCGGCGGCGCGCCTCCGGTGTCAAGGCAGCCAAAGGAGGCGCCAAAAGGTAACAGAAAGCTTTCTTGTTGCTGCGCCCTACTCGGCCTCGCATCTGGTGCAAGTCGCTCAGACCGAAGTTCTGCGCCCCGTTGATGATAATCGTATTGGCATTGGGGATGTCTATACCGCTCTCGATAATGGTGGTGGACACCAACACGTCGTAATCGTAATTCACAAAACCGAGAATAATCTTCTCCAATTCTTCTGGTGGCATCTGCCCGTGCCCCACACATACGCGGGCATCCGGCACATGCTTGTGCAACAGTGCCTCCAAATCGTAAAGACTGGAAATACGGTTGTTCACGATGAACACCTGCCCGTTGCGGCTCATCTCGAAATTGACCGCCTCGGCGATTAGTTCCGCACTGAACGTGTGCACCTCGGTCTGCACGGGATAACGGTTGGGCGGCGGGGTCTGTATGACCGACAAATCGCGTGCCCCCATCAGGGAGAACTGCAACGTACGCGGAATCGGCGTGGCGGTAAGCGTCAGCGTGTCCACATTGACCTTCATCTGGCGCAGCTTTTCCTTGGTAGCCACCCCGAACTTCTGCTCTTCGTCGATAATCAACAGGCCAAGGTCCTTAAACTTCACCGACTTACCAATCAGTTTGTGCGTCCCCACAATGATATTGATTTTTCCGTCGGCCAAATCCTTCAAAATGTCTTTGGTTTTGGCCGCGCTACGGGCACGGCTCAGGTAATCCACCCGGACGGGCATTCCTTTCAGACGCGAAGAGAAAGTCTGGAAATGCTGGTAGGCTAACACTGTGGTAGGCACCAACACCGCCACCTGCTTATTGTCCGCACAAGCCTTGAAGGCAGCACGAATGGCCACCTCGGTCTTGCCGAATCCCACATCCCCACATACCAGGCGGTCCATCGGACGGTCGCGCTCCATGTCGGCCTTCACGGCCTGCGTGGCTTTCAACTGGTCGGGGGTATCCTCATAAAGGAAACTGGCCTCCAACTCGTGCTGCATGAAACTGTCGGGACTGAAGGCGAAACCTTTCTCCTGACGGCGGAGGGAATACAACTTGATGAGATCGCGTGCGATATCCTTGATTTTGGTCTTCGTCCGCTCTTTCAGGCGTTCCCATGCCCCCGTGCCCAACTTGTTCAACCGGGGAGGCTCGCCCTCCTTGCCACGGTATTTGCTCACCTTGTGCAGGGAGTGAATGGAGACGAACACCACATCGTCGTTCTGATAGATTATCTTGATGACTTCCTGCATGGTGCCGCCATTGGGAATGCGTACCAAACCACCGAACTTCCCGACCCCGTGATCTACGTGAACCACATAATCGCCGATGTTAAACTCCTGAAGTTCTTTCAACGAAAGAGCCACTTTGCCGCTCCGCGCCTTATCGCTGCGGAGGTTATACTTATGGAAACGGTCGAAAATCTGATGGTCGGTGAAAAAGCACGTCTTGAGGTCGTCGTCGGCAAACCCGGCGTGCAAAGTACGGTTCACGGGAGTAAAGTCGATACCCGAAGCCTGTTCCGTGAAAATGGAAGCTAACCGGTCGGTCTGTTTGGCCGAATCGGCCAATATATATAAGGTGTAGCCATTTTCCAAATACTCATGGAAAGTACGATTCACCAATTCAAAATTCTTATGGAAAATAGGTTGTGCCGTCAGGTGGAAACGCACGGTGGCCTGCGGTGTGGCGGACGGCTTGTTCCCAATCTCTACCCTGCGGAAATCGAGCATTCCCTTCATCAAGGCCGACCCGTCGATAAGCATCAGGTCGGCACGGAGCTTCTCGTGCTGTTCTGCCTCTTCCATCTCCGTCCGGGCCTGCTCGTCCATCAGGGCCTGCGTCGAAAAACCGTCGGCATATACCCGGTCGGCCACGTCACGCAAGAAGAACAAATCTTTCATCACCAAGACGGTCTCCGGGGGCAGGAAGTCCGTGAACGGCACCTTGCCCTGCGTATAACCGGCCAGTTCGGGCACGATGACGATTTCTTCCTGTTTATCACGCGAAAGTTGCGTCTGCACTTCAAACGTACGGATACTGTCCACTTCATCGCCGAAAAAGTCCACCCGGTAAGGCCATTCCGAGGAGAACGAAAACACATCGAGGATACTGCCCCGCACGGCGAACTGCCCCGGTTCATAGACATAATCCACACGCCGGAAACCGAACGCACGCAAAGTCTCCTCCACGAATGTGATGTCCACCCGCTCGCTAGCATGCAGCCTCAGCGTCTGCTCATCCAGTTTCTGCCGCGACACGACTTTTTCCATCACCGCCTCGGGATAAGTGACCACGAAAAGTGGGCAATGTCCTGCCGACAAACGGCTGATGACCTCCGTGCGGAGTATCTCGTTGGCCGCATCCCGCTGCCCGAACTTCACCGCCCGGCGGAACGAAGAAGGAAAATAGAACACTTCTTGCTCACCCAAAATCTGCGTCAGGTCGTGATAAAAATATCCAGCCTCTTCCGCATCATCCAATACGAAAACATACGGACAAGCCATCACCTGCGGACAAGTCGCAGCCAAACTGCTGAACAGCAAAGGAGCGGCCGACGCGCACAGTCCTTCCGCGAAAATCGTCCGCACGGAACCGTCCTGCAAAGCCTTTGCCAAAGCCTTTACCGACTTATGCCCTGCATAGAGGGCCTGTAAACCTTGTATCTCCATGATTCAATCCGGTGCAAAATTACAAAGAATCACTAAAAAAACACCTCCGCCGGAAGAAATATTTCCACTCTGTTACCTGTATTCGTGATTTATGTCTATATTTGTTTCACGAATACAAACGAAGTCATTCACTTTTAAAGCTGACAGAAATATGCGTTCAGACAGTGTAGTTATCATTCCTACGTACAACGAAAAGGAAAACATAGAAAACATCATCCGGGCCGTATTCGGACTGGAACAACCGTTCGACATGCTGATCATAGACGACGGCTCACCCGACGGCACGGCGACCATCGTGAAACGCCTCATGGCGAACGAGTTCAAAGACCGCCTGCATCTCATCGAACGTACGGGGAAATTAGGTCTCGGCACAGCTTACATTGCGGGATTCAAATGGGCTGTGGCGCAGAAATACGACTATGTCTTCGAGATGGACGCCGACTTCAGCCACAACCCGAACGACCTTCCGCGACTGTACGCCGCTTGTGCCCAAGAGGGATACGACGTGGCCATCGGGTCGCGCTACGTGAACGGGGTGAACGTGGTGAACTGGCCCATGGGGCGCATCCTGATGTCCTACTACGCCTCTAAATACGTGCGCATCATCACGGGGCTGAAGATAAACGACACCACGGCCGGCTTTAAATGTTACCGCCGCCGTGTATTGGAAACCATCGAACTAGACAAGGTCCGCTTCAAAGGATATGCCTTCCAGATAGAAATGAAGTTCACCGCCAAGCAGTGCGGTTTCAAGATAAAGGAAGTGCCGGTCATCTTCGTCAACCGCGAGTTGGGCACGAGCAAGATGAGCGGCGGCATTTTCAGCGAAGCCGTGTTCGGGGTCATCCGCCTACGGCTCGATGGTTGGTTCAGGCGCTATCCAAAACCATCTTAAAATCAAACATTTGCAAAACCATTTTTATTTGGCGCAGATTGAAAAATCATTCGGCTGAGATTGATTTTTCAATCTGCGCCAAACGATTTCCGGTTCTCAGCCGAATGTTTTTTCCACATGCCCGAATACCGTTTTCAGTCTTCAAACATCCCTTTTCCGTCCACCCCCAAAAGCTCGCAAAGTTGGAGCACCATCTCCTGCGGAAGCCCCATGCGCGGGTCATCCGTCGCAGGCCACAGGGATGCCAGGAAGTGAGGCCCCTCCTCACGGTAAACTCTGGCCATGCGATGATTGTAATCCGAAGCCTGCCGCAAGGAGAAACGTACGTTGGCTATGCGGTCGGCCAACTTGACCATGGGGGCGTAAGGTGTGGCACGGATACCCTCATAATATTTCACTCCTGCACGCTCGGCACGCGTACGCCCTTTTTCATTCGTCAACGCGTACACAATCTCCGCCGCCGTGAACGCCTGCGCCTCGTCCAGCCCCAAAGACCGGGCGCGTTTTCGCACGTCGTTGTACGTCAGACGGGCATCCTCGATACTGTCGTGGAACCACGCCCCGAACATCACGGCCGGCACGTCTTCCGCCCGCGTGCACACCTCGCCTCCATAACGGGCCACCAGTTCTGCCACACCGTCCAAATGGTAAGAATAAGGCAAATCCCTGCCATAAAATTGGTTGACGGCCGCATGCGCCTCATGCGCGGCATGGCGGACACGTTCCAACAAATCCGACTGCCGTTCCAGTATTTCAGAAAATAAAGTCTTGTTTTCCATATTCCTTTGATTTTGATTTGCAAAGGAAACAAAAATCCATATACCGGACAAGATTCCGCCCGACAAGATACCACCAATAAGAAGTATTTATTAAATTTGCAGGAGATGCGGATACAAAACCATTGATGGAGGCACATGAAGACAGAAGAAATCATAGAACTTTTCCGGCAATTCGAATCGATAGCCAACGAATATGAAGGTGTCGAATGTTGGAGCGCAAGGGAACTTGCCAAATTACTTGGATACGCCCAATGGCGCAATTTTGAAAACATAGTAAACAAAGCCAAAGCGGCATGTGAACATGCAGAACAAGAGGTTTCATACCATTTTGCTGAAGTCGGCAAAATGGTTTCCCTCGGTTCCGGTTCGGAACGCGAAGTTTCCGATTATATGCTCACCCGCTATGCCTGTTACCTCGTCGCCCAGAACGGTGACCCGAGAAAACCGCAAGTAGCATTTGCCCAAAATTATTTCGCCGTGCAGACGAGACGAGCCGAACTGGTACAACAACGTATCCTCGACTACGAACGGATACAAGCGCGCACCAAACTTGCAGAAACAGAAAAACGCCTGTCCAGTATACTTTATGAACGTGGCGTGGACAGCAAAGGCTTTGCTCTTATCCGTTCAAAAGGAGACAAGGCCTTGTTTCGTATCGACACAGCATTGCTCAAAAGGAAATTAGGAGCACCAGAAAGCCGTCCATTGGCCGACTTTTTGCCTACAATCAGTATTAAAGCCAAAGACTTCGCAGCAGAAATGACCTCTGTCAACGTACAACAAAAGGACTTGTACGGACAACAAGAAATCGGGAAAGAACACGTAGACAACAATGCCGCCGTACGAGACATGCTCCTGCAACGAGGTATTGTTCCTGAACAACTTCCACCCGGTGAAGATGTGAAAAAAGTGGAACGAAGGCTTAAATCAGAAGAGAAACGGCTGACCGGAAAAGCGAAAAAGAAATAACCGAACACGCCTATCATCTTCTCCGAAAATAAAATATTATAAAAACAGGAGCTGAAAAAGACCCTATAAAGAAAACCATTATGAGAACCAGAATACAAAATGCCACCATCGTCAACGAAGGAAAACGCTTCGTAGGCACGGTTACACTGGAAGACGACAAAATACTCAGCATCATCCCGTCCACGGAACAGGCAAAGGCCCTTCCGCCGACCGACCGCGTGATAGACGCCGAAGGGCTGTACCTGATACCGGGCGTGATAGACGACCATGTGCATTTCCGCGAACCGGGACTGACCCACAAGGCCGACATCGCCACCGAAAGCCGGGCGGCCGCCGCCGGAGGCGTGACGTCGTACATGGACATGCCGAACGTCGTGCCGCAGACCACCACCCTCGAAGCCTTGGACGACAAGTTCCGGTTGGCAGCGGAAAAGAGCCTCGTCAACTATTCTTTCTTCTTCGGGGCCACCCATACGAACACCGGCATGTTGGAACAACTGGATCCGCACAAGGTATGTGGCGTCAAACTGTTCATGGGAAGCAGCACGGGCAATATGCTCGTCGACCGCGAAGACGCGCTACGCGCCATATTCAGCCGCTTCCCCCTGCTCATCATGACCCATTGCGAAGACTCGTCCATCATATCGGCCAACCTGAAATCGTTCCGGGAACGGTATGGAGACGACCCGGACGTGAAATACCACCCTGCCATCCGCAACGAAGAAGCTTGTTTCCGTTCTACGGAACTGGCCGTCAAACTGGCACGGGAA
This sequence comes from Paraprevotella sp., assembly GCF_986071375.1. NCBI lineage: Bacteria > Pseudomonadati > Bacteroidota > Bacteroidia > Bacteroidales > Prevotellaceae > Paraprevotella > Paraprevotella sp. Next base: position 127,661 of record NZ_CFQRNQ010000008.1, read on the forward strand.
ACCGGTGCGCGACTCCATGTGGCCCATGTCAGCACCGCACGCGAACTCTCCCTTTTCAGCCGTGGACCGTTGTTTGACGAAACCACGGAACGCATGAAAACTGTCACTGCCGAAGCCTGCATCGCCCATCTGTTTTACACGGATGCCGACTATGCCCGCCTCGGGACACGCATCAAATGCAATCCGGCTATCAAAAGCGGTGCCGACCGGGCGGCTTTGCGACAGGCATTGACCGACGGACGTATCGACGTGATAGGCACGGACCACGCTCCCCACCTGCCTGCTGAAAAAGAAGGCGGTTGCATGAAAGCGGTCTCCGGCATGCCCATGGTGCAGTTCTCGCTCGTCACGATGCTCCGCCTCTCCGACGAAGGCGTGCTGCCCGTCGAACGTGTCGTGGACCTGATGTGCCATGCCCCGGCCCGGCTATTCCAAATCAAAGGCCGCGGTTTCCTCCGCGAAGGTGCACAAGCAGACCTCGTACTGCTCCGTCCGTCCTGCCCGTGGACCTTACGGAGAGAGGACATCCTGAGCCGCTGCGGTTGGAGCCCGTTAGAAGGAGAAACGTTCAACTGGTCGGTAGAACAGACCTACTGTAACGGGCATTTAGTATATAATCACGGCCATATAGACACAGACGTCTGCGGCCGGCAACTTACTTTCGACCGATGACCCATACATTGACTTATCACATACACGAGGTGGCTCCCTACATCAACTGGATATACTTTTTCCACGCCTGGGGATTCCCGCCGCGCTTTGCCGCCATCAGCCGCATACACGGCTGCGACGCCTGTCGCGCCGGTTGGTTGGCTGAATTTCCGGAAGAGGAAAGGACGCGGGCGGCCGAGGCCATGCAGCTATTCAAGGATGCCAACCGCATGTTGGCACAGTGGGACGGAGATTTCCACACCCACGTACGTTTCGGGCTATATCCGGCCTGTTCGGACGGCGACGACCTGCTTCTTACCGACCCGGAACAGGAGGGGCGTACGCTTCGCCTCGCCTTGCTGCGCCAACAACACACCACGAAACCGGACGAACCTTATCTTTGCCTTTCGGATTTCGTACGTCCGCTATCGCAAGACATACCCGATACCGTGGGAGTTTTCGCGGCTACTGTAGATGCGGACATGGAACATCTCTACGAAACCGGTGCATACGCCGATGACTTCAAACACTTGTTGGCACAGACATTGGCAGACCGCTTGGCCGAAGCCTCTACGGAAAAAATGCACCAAGAAGTGCGTACAACCTACTGGGGATATGCAAAAGACGAACAGTTGTCCATCGAAGACCTATTGGTGGAGAAGTTTGCCGGCATCCGGCCGGCCGTAGGCTATCCTTCCCTGCCGGACCAGTCGGTCAATTTCGTGCTGTCGGAATGGTTGGGTTTTCCGGAAATCGGTATCCGGCTGACCGAAAACGGTGCCATGGTGCCGCATGCCTCGGTAAGCGGACTCATGCTGTCCCATCCCTCCGCACGCTACTTCGCCGTAGGGAAAATCGGGGAAGACCAGTTGGAAGATTATGCCCGGCGACGCGGCCTGCCCGTGGAAACGATGCGTAAATTCTTAGCCGCTAACTTTTAACCGTCAAAACAAAAATATGGTATTACGAATACTTCCCGTCTTATTGCTGACGTTGATATTGTCCGATGTCTACCTGTACTTCAAGTTCATGCGCGGACGCAGGCACCCTCTTTGGGCCTATTTTCTCTTTTTCCTGCCCAACGCATTGTTGCTGATTGCCGCCCTCATACTGACTTGGACGGAAAACCATACGCCGGAGAACATGACCCAAATGGTCATCTTCTTCAGTCTCTACATGCTCATCGCGCTGCCCAAGATGCTGTTCCTTATCGTGGATTTGACAGGAAAAAGCATCTGCCTGTTTTTCCCCCGTGCCAAAAAGGCATGCACGATGGTAAGTTCCGCCGCGTCTCTCCTTTTGTTCTGCATCATGGGAGCGGGGTTGAGTTTCGGACCTACCCTTTTGCAAGTCCGCCACACGGACTTCTCCTCGGCCGACCTTCCGCCTGCCTTCGACGGCTATCGCATCGTGCAGTTCAGCGACCTTCACCTCACAAGTTTCAGGAACCGGCCGGAAATGGTGGAGAAAGTCGTGGAACGCATCATGGAACAATGCCCCGACATGATCGTGTTTACCGGTGATTTGGTCAGCACGGAAGCAAACGAATTAGACAGGTTCGACGAGATACTTTCCCGCCTGCACGCACCGGACGGGGTGTATTCCATCTTAGGCAACCACGACTACCTGACATACGCCCGCTACCTTTCTCCCGAAGAGCAAGCCGCCCAACGGGAAAAGTTGAAGGAAAGGCAACGTGCCATGAACTGGGACCTGCTGCTGAACGAACACCGCATCATACATCAAGGCCGGGACAGCATCGTGCTCGTCGGCGTAGAGAACGACGGGAAACCGCCTTTTCCCGAACGCGGCGACCTGAAAAAAGCGTTGGACGGACTTCCCGGATATGGGGCGAACAATGATTCGACCCGTATCTTTAAAGTGTTGCTCAGCCATGACCCCACCCACTGGCGGCGCAAGGTATTGCCGCAAACCGACATCCAACTCACACTGTCGGGGCATACCCACGGCATGCAGTTCATGCTCTTCGGGTGGTCCCCCTCCGAATATTTTTATCCCGAGTGGAAATACATGTACCGCGAAGGCGAACGTGGATTATACGTCAGCCTGGGCATCGGCGGGGCACTCATTCCTTTCCGGTTCGGTGCATGGCCCGAAATTAACGTCATAACCTTGCACAATAAATAGGTATTCCTTAACTTTGTACAAATAAACTGTCAAAGAAAACAAGATGTTACTCTATCGAATCTACCAACTCTATATCGCGCTGCCCGTCCTGTTGGTCTGCACCATGCTGACGGCCATCGTCACCATCATCGGTTCGTGGATAGGCAACGCTCATTTCTGGGGATATTATCCCGGGAAAATCTGGTCTATCATCATCTGCCGCGTGCTCTTCATCCCGGTTATCGTACGCGGCCATGAAAACGTGGACAAGAAAACCTCATACGTGTTTGTGGCCAACCATCAGGGGGCATTCGACATCTTTTTGATTTACGGCTTCTTGGGCCGCAATTTCAAATGGATGATGAAAAAATCATTGAGGAAAATCTTCTTGGTCGGAAAAGCATGCGAGAGCGCACGTCACATCTTCGTAGACAAGTCAGGACCGAAGAAAATCCAGGAGACTTACGCCAAAGCCCGTGAAATCCTAAAGGAAGGAACCTCTTTGGTCGTATTTCCCGAAGGCGCCCGCTCGTTCACCGGACACATGGGAGTGTTCAAGAAAGGAGCATTCCAATTGGCGGACGAACTGCAACTTCCCGTGGTTCCCGTAACCATCGACGGATCATTCGACATTCTTCCACGTACGAAAGGGTTCGGTTTCGTTAAGCGCAACAAACTGACTCTCACCATCCACCACCCCATCCTACCCAAGGGAAAGGGACCGGAAAATATCAAAGAAACGATGGAGGAAGCATACCAAGCCGTCATGGCAGGCCTTCCGCCCGAACGGCAAGGCTTTATTAAGAATGAAGACCAGTAAATCCTTTTTTCAAACACATACGGCTCGCCCTAACAGGCGAGCCGTAATCCTATCCGGACAAAAGATTTATTTTAAAGAATCAGTACCCGAAAAATCCGGTAACACAGCCAAAGAGTCTTCCGGCAAGACATCGTCATAACCATACCCCATTTGCTCCATATTCTCTTTCGCAGCCTTGATATAGTTCTTCACATACACATCGTTCTTAAAATAAGGAGTAGCTTTGGCCATGATCTCTTCTATTTGAGGAGTCATCACCGGATAAGGATAACTGCTTGTCAGAATCATAAAAACGCCTGCTCCTAAGACATTATCGAAATTGGACGTAATGAAATTGGTAATCAAACGGTCGTTCTGCAATGCCAAACGGTTGGCCTCGTCATTCAAACGCACCATAATGACATCCTCATCCACCCCATCCATAATCATTTGGCTTTCCTTATGCGGCAATTCTGCAATCTGATTGTCCAACCGCGTCTTGCGACGTATAAAACTATATAAGGTATCGTTCAGGGCACTTCCTGTCACGTATTGGCGTGCCGTACTGATGTGTATGGACAGTTCTTCCGGTCCAAGGACAAACGGCATCAGGCATTCATCATCTATAAAAAGGCTGACCATCATGACAGAATCCAATGCACCGATAAAATTAAACTTCCCATGCACCACGTCGCTAGAGTCAATGTCCACCAAATCATTATCCTTATAGGCTTTCAAATACAGCTTTTTCCCATCCATGGTCTGTATCGTAGAGTTTCCTTCCACCATGTATTCTGTCTGGTGACAAGAAGACAACACCATAAGGCTCACCAATATCCATAAAAAATTTTTCATTCTTCTTATATTATTCCGGACTTATAGGGGTACAAAGATAAGGGCTTGTCACCAGAGGATAAAGCGTTTTATCACTATTTAAGCTTGTCTTTCCCGTTTTAAAATTTATTGTTGTTGTTTCGTGGCTCTTCCTTCTCCAATTCGGCCGGAATACGAAAAGCGGTATACAATTCCAACACGCAAGCGACTGCCAGGCATACCACCCATTCCTGTCTGCGGGCAAAACCGAAATCAAAAATACGCATAGCCATAAAAAAGGCTGTACAAACCAGCAAAAGCGCACCGATGACTTGTTGCCCCCGCAACCGGCGGATAACGAGATTATCCCCTTCGTACCCGGCACACAACTGCATGGCCGCAAAAGCGCAAGCCCCTACTGCGTAAAAATAAAAAGCATAAAGCCACCCGGTAAAAAAAGTAGCCGCACCAATCAACAACAGCACAGCCCCGGCTATGAATACTATGTTTTGAATCTTATTCAGCTTCTTCATTCGTAGTCTTTTCTTGTATGACAAAAATATCTTCGTCGTCCGTTTTCATGTAATACCGCTCACGTGCAATCTCGATTAACACGTCAGGGTCGGTGTTCATTTCCTCCAAATAACGCGTGTCATGCTCGTACATCTCCGTGTACTTCCGGATTTCAGAGCGCAATTCAGCCAACTCAGCCTTATGGCGATAGCGGCTCCACAAACTGTTTTCGTCTACCACTCCCATCAACAAGACGAAAAGCCCGATGACAAAACCATATTTGTGCCGACGAAAGATATTCCAAAAAGTATGAAGCTTACCCATAACTTGACTTGTTTATAGGGGCAAAGATACGACAAAATCAACGAAAACGGAGGTTACGCCCGTTTTTTTTGCTAAATTTGCTTTGCGAATAACTAATTCATCAATCCATCATGGGAGAATACATCGTATCGGCACGAAAATACCGCCCCTCGGCATTCGATGCCGTGGTGGGACAGGAGGCGCTCACCACGACTCTGAAAAACGCCATTGCAGCCGGTAAACTGGCACATGCTTACCTGTTCTGCGGACCACGCGGAGTGGGAAAAACGACTTGTGCCCGCATCTTTGCCAAAACCATCAACTGCCTGCACCCGTCCGGCAACGGGGAGGCTTGCGATGAATGCGAATCATGCAAGGCTTTCAACGAACAGCGTTCACTCAACATCCACGAACTGGACGCGGCCTCAAACAACTCGGTGGAGGAAATACGTGCCTTAATAGAAAAAGTGCGTATCCCGCCGCAGGTGGGACGCTATAAGGTGTTCATCATCGACGAGGTACACATGCTGTCCACGGCCGCATTCAATGCTTTTCTCAAGACGTTGGAAGAGCCTCCTTCGTATGTTATCTTTATCCTGGCCACTACGGAAAAGCATAAAATCCTGCCCACCATATTGAGCCGTTGCCAAGTGTACGACTTCAACCGCATGAGCGTGCAGGCCATTGTCAACCACCTGAAGTTCGTGGCAGACAAAGAGGGATATGCATACGAGCCGGAGGCACTGAACATCATTGCCCAAAAGGCAGACGGCGGCATGCGTGACGCACTTTCTATCTTCGACCAGACGGTAAGCTTCACGGGAGGAAACCTGACGTATAAAAAGGTAATAGAAAACCTGAACGTATTGGACTATGAATACTACTTCCGCCTGACGGACCATTTCCTGAAAAACGAGGCAGCGCAGTGCATGTTGGTCTTCAACGAGATTTTAGAGAAAGGTTTTGAAGGCAGCCATTTCATTACAGGATTGGCATCCCACCTGCGCGACCTATTGGTCAGCCACGATGCTGTGACACTCCCCTTGTTGGAAGTAAGCGACAGCATCAGGGCACGTTATCAGGAACAGTCGCAACGGTGCACGCCCAAATTCCTCTACCGTGCCATCAAGTTGTGCAGCGACTGCGACTTGAACTACCGGGCTAGCAAAAACAAACGGTTGTTAGTGGAAATCACCTTGATACAACTGTCGCAACTGACCTTGGAAGATGACAGCGCCGGCTCGGGGCGTAGCCCTGAGAAGTCATTAAAACCCCTATTCGCCCAACCTGCCGGAACGGTACAACCGACTACCACTCCGGTCAATCCGCAGAAGCCCCAGGCTCCCGTGGAAAAGGTTGCCTCTGCCGTTCAGGACAGAACGGAATCGTATGAAACGCGCAAATCTCCGCTTCCGGACACCGAAACCACGGAACGCAGGCCTCCCAAAGTCAAACTCGGCTCTTTCGGCCCATCCATCAGCCGACTTAAACAAGAAATAGGAAATCCCGCCGACACTTCCCAACCAACAGCAAATCAGGTTACAACGCCTGCAGCAGCACAGGCACTGAAAGAAGAAGAAAATTATCCTGTCACAGGAGACAACATACGTTTCTGTTGGAATGAGTTCATCAACCTTCTGCCACAAGAAGAAACAGCCATCGCACAACGCATGAAAGTCATCCAACCCAAGCTATTGAAGGATGCCACGTTTGAAGTATTGGTGGACAACGAACAGGTGAAATTCTACATGGAACAAATCGCCCGGCGTATAGAAACCCACATGCGCAAGCAACTCCATAACCGGAACATCACCATGACCGTACGTATTGCCGAGCCAACAGAGGTTACTCGCATCACTAGCAAACCCCAACAATACCAGGCAATGAGCAAACGGAATCCGGCGTTGCAAAAACTAAAAGAAACATTCGGATTGGAATTGGCGTAACCTCTCATCCGAACGTTTCTTCATTTTTCCCTTATTTCAAATCATGATTCATCATGCGGAACTCTGCCATCTGCTCGAACTTCGTACCCTTGCGGCCGTAGTTGGCATACGGATAGATGGAAATGCCCCCGCGCGGAGTAAAGATGCCGGTGACTTCGATGTATTTCGGATCCATCAGACGAATGAGATCCTTCATGATCTTGTTCACGCAATCTTCATGAAAATCGCCATGGTTGCGAAAGCTGAACAAATATAGTTTCAGACTCTTGCTTTCCACCATACGGCGGTCGGGAATATAACTGATACGGATTTCGGCAAAATCAGGCTGTCCCGTAATGGGGCACAGACTCGTGAACTCCGGGCAGTTGAAACGTACCCAATAATCATTGCCGGGATGCTTGTTTTCAAAAGCTTCCAATACCTCAGGAGCATAATCTTGACGATACTCCGTCTTTTTGCCCAACGATTGCAATCCTTCTTTTTCTCTTTCGCTACTCATGGTTCTATATTTTCCTCTACATGCAACTTACATTCTTTCTCTGCCAAATATTTATGCAGGCCTTCATTACGCAACTTACAGGCCGGACAATGGCCGCAACCGTCGCCCTGCACACCGTTGTAGCAGGTCAACGTGTCGTGGCGCACCAGGTCGAGCACGCCCAATTCATCGGCCAAGGCCCACGTCTGGCATTTGTCAATCCACATCAACGGCGTATGCAAGACGAATTGCTCGTCCATGGCCAGGTTCAAGGTCACATTCAGGCTTTTAATAAACGCGTCCCGACAATCGGGATAACCGCTGAAGTCCGTCTGCGACACACCGGTCACAATATGGTTGACGCCCCGTTCACGGGCATACACGGCAGCAATGCTGATGAAGAACAAATTTCGCCCGGGAACAAACGTGTTCGGACAGCTTCCTTCCGGCTTTTCCTCATCCATCTGCATGGTGGAATCAGTCAACGAGTTCCTCCCCAATGAACCGACGAAAGAAACATCCATACAGTCCCAGTCCACACCGGCCCGTGAAGCTATGGCCTTGGCCAACTCCACTTCCTTCACATGCTTCTGCCCGTACACAAAACTCAAGGCCACGACTTTCTTGAAATGTTTTTTGGCCCAAAACAAACAGGTGGTGGAATCCTGGCCGCCACTGAACACCACCAAGGCGGTTTCCTTATTCATGGTCATAATTGAGACACCTTTAATATATTATAAGAAATGTTCTTGTCGTACACATCCACGCCTTCCACACGTTTCACCCAACGCACCACGCGAATCGTGACGGGAAGTATGATGACCTCATAAAGCGTCTTCAGCAAAATCTGCCAGAACATCATGAGCAACAGATTATCCCAAGGCACAAGACCGCCCAAAGCTATCGGGAAAAAAATCAGCGAATCGGCCGTTTCTCCCGCCACAGAGGACAGGACGGCGCGCAGCGAAAAGCGACGCCCCCCGGAAGCCACCTTCATCACGCTCATGACGTACGCATTAAGGAAGGAGCCGGAAAGGAAAGCCAGAAACGAAGCGGCCGCCACACGGGGAGCCAGACCGAACAGGTTGTGAAAGCCTTCCTCGTTGTTCCAATACGGCGCACCGGGAATGAGGTCGGCCACATAACCGAAGAAGACAAACAGGAAGTTCATCAGGAACCCAGTCCATATCAAGAATTTGGCCTTGTTGAACCCCCAAACCTCGACGATGCAGTCGTTCACGATATAAGAAATGGGAAAGACCAAAATCCCGGCCGTAATATTAAACGGACCGAACATGATTTGCTTCGTGGCCAAAAGATTGGCCGAAATGAGACACACACAAAACAGTATCCCCATCAGCATGAAGGATACACTGACTGTTTTTTCTTTCATATAATCTTGTTTTTTAAGAGGTTACCAAGCACTCATCGCGTATTCTATCCGGAACGCGGGAACAAAGATACGATAAAGACGGGAGAGAACAAAAAGAACCTATAAAAAAAGTTTATCAGGTGGAAAAAGAAAAAAGAATTCGTACCTTTACCTATTATTTATAATTTTTTACGGAAAAAATGAAAGAACAAATTTTAAGCCTATTTCTGGCCACATACTGCGGAATGGCCTTTGCACAAACGAATTATAAAGTAACATTCACCACAGACCAGACTGACATCACCAACGTGTACCTGTGCTCGAAAGAGGATGGCACCGTCCTGGATAGCGCAACCTGCCAAGACGGCAAAGCCTCATTCGACGGGAAAACCAACCTCCCCCAAATTGCAGCCATCAGCATAGACCAACAAGCCAAGAAGCCGGTAACTTTACTGATATTGGACGATACGCCGGCCACCATTGTACAAACTTCCGGCTCAACGGACATCAACGGCTCCCCATTGAACCGTAAATACTCCGAAATAAAGGAAAAGGCCAGAACGTATGACAACCAAATGAAAAAACTGCAAATAGAAGCACGGGATATCGCACAAAGCCACAATGGCAGCCTGCCGGACGCTGACGCCGACCGGCTGCAACAAGCTTTTGATGAAGCTGTACAAGGGCAAGCCGAAAGCATCCGGCAAGCCTTGGAGGAAAACAAAGACAATTTGATTCCGGCCCTCCTCATCTCTGTCTACGGAGACCGGCTTGAAGACCAATACGTAGGAAATTATCTGGAAACGTACGCCTACAAAGACAACGGATGCCTCAATGAAGTAAACCAATACATGGCAGCCCTGAAACGTAAAGCCATCGGTAGCATGTTCACGGATTTTACCATGGATGACATGGAAGGCACGCCCCACAAGCTGTCCGACTACGTAGGTAAAGGGAACTATGTCTTGGTAGATTTTTGGGCCAGTTGGTGCGGCCCATGCCGTGCGGAAATGCCGAACGTAAAGAAAGCCTACGAACAATTCCACCCGAAAGGATTTGAAATCGTAGGCATCTCGTTCGATGCACAAAAAGGCGCATGGGAAAAAGGCACGAAAGATTTGGGCATCACTTGGCCACAAATGTCCGACTTAAAAGCTTGGAACTGCGAGGCAGGCAAACTATACGGTATACGAGGCATCCCGGCCACCATACTTTTCGGCCCAGACGGCAAAATCGTGGCCACGGACCTGCGCGGAGAAGAACTCCAGAAAAAACTGGAAGAGATTTACCAATAACCCGCAAACAGAACGTTCCTACGTTCCCATTCACGGAAGATGGCATCTCCGGATATTCCGGAAACGCCATCTTTCGCTTTATTATCCCGCTAAATTATGCTCTTGCCCAAACCTTAAAAACTAAAGTCTATACCCAGACCAAACACTTTGTTGGTACGAGTGAAAGAGTCACTACCCTTCAACACCCCTGTCGCCACCAAAGCGTCGGCCACAGGCTGTCCGGCCGCCATGGCCACCGTATTGCTAATGCCATTATAGTCGTTCGTCGTACGGTTGTAGTCCTTATAGAAAGTTTGGAAATAAGCCACGTTCACTTTGATATGCTTTGTGGCTTGTATGCCGAAGCCCACCCCCATAGAGTTGGAGCTGACATTAAAACTCATGTCCTTCATATAAGCATCCGTCAGTCCGTAATGCGTGTTCTGCCATCCGGCACTGAACTGCAACCTGTCGCAAATGTCGTATTCCACCCCGGCCAGGATTTCCCTTGAACCGCTTTCAAGAAGTTTTTGGGAGTCGCCTTCCTGCGAAGCCTGTTTGTCGAAATAATGATGGTAACCTGCCATCACACGCAACGATGGCAGGATTTCGTATTGCGCACCAAGGGTCAACAGTGCCGGAATGTCTTCCTTCACAGTCCGCCCGTCGCGGAACTTGTCCAACATGGCCAAGCGTTCAGCCGACTCACTGTTGGCCGCACGGTTGTCCAAACGAATTTTCGTCTTAAACTCATACTTGGCGCCAAAGTTGAACTTGCCTATTTTATAGTCCAAGCCGATAATGGGCGTAAAGCCCCACCCCGTCTGGTCGCAGTTAAGCGTCACGTCTTCTGTAGCTACCGCCAAAGTACCCATTTGTTTGGCAGCCGCACCGGCCTTTTGGGCCAATTCGGCATACTGTTGCGCCAAATCCTGATTTCCGGCAGCGGCAGCCTGTTCGGCAGCCGCCGTCAGTTGGCCGGCTTTTTCTAAATAAGAAGCCATTTGGCTTGAAAACAAAACCGGAGCACTCACCATTCCACCATCGGCCGGATTATTCACCGATATGTTCTTCACATAACCGTAGTAGTTCGTCGTGGCATACACCAAACGTCCACCCACGAAAGCCGACAGGTTGTCCGTCACCTTATAGGCCGCACCGATTTGAAACCCATAATAATATTGGCGTCCGCGCATGTAGCTGTCCATGGAATAGCTGTTGATGCCCATATCTTTCCCCAATAAAGGTAGCAACGCTGCCTGACTCTCAAAAGAGCCTAAACCGTCCTCGAAGGCGCACTTTCCACCTCCACCGCCAATGGCGAAATTGAAAGAATACGACCAACGGCCACGATTGTAAGCCGCCTGCAAAGAAGGAACAACCGGAGCTTTGGCATCTCCTTTGAACAGTTTGGAAGATTCTCCACGATTGCCTGCACCGTATGCAAAAGGCCCAAACACAGAAGTAACCTCACGCGTTTGGTAGGCACTTTGGAAGTTCAAGGACAGGTGTAACCCATCCGGCAAGAAAGCTACACCCGCCGGATTACTATACACCCCGTCAATGCCAATGGCACCGTCTCGCGCGGGATTGCGCAAGAACGTCACATTCTGATTCGTGTTCGTAAGTAGCCCTCCGGCAAAAGTTAAACTTGAAACCATCAAGCCAAAGGAAGCCACAAGAGTTTTTTTCTTCATACCTATGAATATTTCTAAAAATCGGGCACAAAATTAACGATTAAAACTTATATTCACAAAGAAATCCCTTGTTTTATTCTATTCCCAATCGTTACAAATACAACAAATACAGATTAAGGATTCCATTTCACGACAACGCACCTCCATTTAACGCCCACACAAAAAGCTTCCTTTGATTTTCCATTCTACCGGAATACCTCCAACGCTCTCCTATAATTCACACAGAATATTTGTATATCAACAAAATAAACATATATAAGCAAACTTTTTTCTACCATTTTCGCTCCCCCTTTCCTATTCCGTTTTTTATACTTATATTTGTTGTGGCCTTTCGACATACTTGCTTCGATGAGAATTAAACCTACTTAAAAATGACGGATATGAAAAAAACGCTATTTTTATGGTTGGCATTGGGAGCCACCGTGACTGCTTTTGCCCAATCCCCCAATGGCATCACCAAAACCTCGGCCGTACAAACGGGACAGACGAAAAACAAGGGAGAATCAATCATCTATAAAAGAAACACCCTACATACGACAGGAAAAATGGTAGAAACGGGACGCAAGGCACCGGACTTCCACCTGACACAGTCTGACCTGCAAGACGTAAAACTCTCTGACTTCAAAGGTAAGAAAGTCATTCTGAACGTATTCCCCAGTTTAGACACCCCCACTTGTGCCGTTTCCGTACGTGAATTCAACGAAAAGACATCGGGACTGGAAAACACGGTCGTGCTCTGCATATCCATGGATTTGCCTTTCGCACAATCACGGTTCTGCACCACCGAAGGACTTACCCGCGTCATACCGCTTTCGGCCTTCCGAAGCCAGGATTTTACCAAAAACTACGGTTTGCAGATTGCAGACGGCCCCATGAAAGGCTTGTTGGCTCGTGCGGTGATCGTGGTGGACGAAAAAGGAATCGTACGGCACACCCAACTGGTCAAAGAGATTTCGCAGGAACCGGACTATGAAGCGGCATTGGAAAGCGCCGCAACGGCAACTACGGAGTGAGGACGCAGGCGCATACCCGCCTTCTGCCGCAAACTCCAAAAGGAAAAGGCTTATGGAGCAGATTTTATCCGCTGTCATCCCTCTTTTGACGGAAGTTTTTTCGTATCTTTGCCGCTTTAAGAATCATCATAAAAAAACAAACGATATATGTTCGACAATTTGAGTGAAAGACTAGAACGGTCTTTTAAAATCCTGAAAGGTGAAGGCAAAATCACCGAAATCAACGTGGCTGAAACCTTGAAAGACGTGCGCCGCGCATTGCTCGATGCCGACGTGAACTACAAGGTGGCCAAGACTTTTACCGACACGGTAAAGCAAAAGGCATTGGGGCAGAACGTGCTGACAGCCGTGAAGCCAAGCCAGTTGATGGTAAAAATCGTACACAACGAACTGGCAACCCTGATGGGAGGCGAAACGGCAGAGCTGAACCTGCAAGGCCATCCGTCCGTCATCCTGATGGCGGGTCTGAACGGTGCCGGCAAAACGACCTTGTCCGGAAAACTAGCTCTGATGCTGAAAAGCAAGAAACGTAAGAATCCTTTATTGGCGGCTTGCGACATCTATCGTCCGGCGGCCATCGAACAGTTGAAAGTGTTGGGCGAACAAATCGGCATCCCCGTATATAGCGAACCGGACAACAAGGATGCCGTGCAGATTGCACAGAACGCTGTGAAAGAAGCCAAGGCCAAAGGTTACGACGTGGTCATCGTCGATACGGCCGGACGCCTGGCGGTGGACGAACAGATGATGCAGGAAATCGCCGCCATCAAGCACGGTATCAACCCCGACGAGACGCTCTTCGTGGTAGATGCCATGACCGGACAGGATGCCGTGAACACAGCCAAGGAATTCAACGACCGTCTGGACTTCGACGGCGTGGTGCTCACCAAATTGGACGGCGACACCCGGGGCGGGGCGGCCTTGTCTATCCGTACGGTAGTGAACAAGCCCATCAAATTCGTCGGCACGGGAGAAAAAATGGAAGCCATCGACCAGTTCCATCCTTCGCGTATGGCCGACCGTATCCTGGGCATGGGAGACATCGTGTCGCTCGTGGAAAAGGCTCAGGAACAATACGACGAGGAAGAAGCACGCCGCCTGCAAAAGAAAATCGCCAAGAACCAGTTCGACTTCAACGATTTCATGTCGCAAATCCAGCAAATCAAGAAGATGGGTAACCTGAAAGACTTGGCTAGCATGATTCCCGGCGTGGGCAAGGCGCTCAAAGACGTGGAAATCGACGACAATGCCTTCAAGAGCATCGAAGCCATCATCCAGAGCATGACTCCGCGTGAACGTACCAATCCGGAAATCCTGAACACCAGCCGCCGCCAACGCATCGCGAAAGGTTCGGGCACCAACATACAGGAAGTGAACCGCCTCATCAAGCAGTTCGACCAGACGCGCAAAATGATGAAAATGGTGACGGGCAGCAAAATGGGCAAGATGATGGCCAACATGCCCAAGATTCCGGGTATGCCTAAAATGCCTAAACTATAATCGTAAACCAAAAGAGGAATAACCATGCAACTGATTGACGGAAAGGCCACCGCCGCACAAATCAAGGCGGAAATTGCCGAAGAGGTAAAACAAATCGTAGAAACCGGAGGGAAACGCCCGCATTTGGCTGCCATCCTCGTGGGACATGACGGAGGCAGCGAGACTTACGTGCGCAACAAGGTTTTGGCTTGCGAAGCCTGCGGTTTTAAATCGACCCTGCTCCGCTTCGAGGATACTATCAGCGAAGAGGAACTTCTGGCCGAAGTGGACAAGCTCAACAAAGACGAGGACGTGGACGGATTCATCGTGCAACTGCCCCTCCCCCGCCATATCTCCGAACAGAAAGTCATCGAATCCATCGACTTCCGCAAGGATGTGGACGGTTTCCATCCCATCAACGTGGGAAGAATGGCTATCGGGCTTCCTTGTTACATCTCAGCCACCCCGAAAGGCATCCTGGAACTGCTCCGGCGTTACCATGTCGAGACGAGCGGCAAGAAATGCGTCATTCTGGGCCGCAGCAACATCGTAGGCAAACCTATGGCACAGCTCATGATGCAAAAGCAGTATGGCGACGCCACGGTGACCGTATGCCACAGCCGGAGCCGCGACTTGAAGAAAGAATGCCGTGAGGCGGACATTATCATAGCCGCTATCGGCCAACCTGATTTCGTCACGGCCGACATGGTGAAAGAGGGAGCCACGGTCATCGACGTGGGCACGACACGCGTCCCCGACGCTATGAAGAAAAGCGGATTCCGCCTCAATGGCGATGTGAAATTCGACGAAGTAGCCCCCAAATGTGCTTACATCACCCCCGTACCCGGCGGAGTCGGCCCGATGACCATCTGCATGCTGATGAAAAATACACTGTCAGCGGGCAAAAAGGAATTCTATCGTTAATAGGGTATTGAACAGACATAAGGTGTACCGCCTGCTTGACGGTACACCTTATTATATATAAGCCTTCGCGGACTTCAAGGCTGTGGCTCAAAAAAGTTTTAGTAAAAATCCGACGAAACATTTGCAGTTTCAAATAAAATGCGTACCTTTGCATCGCTTTAGGAAAGGAACATGATACTTTTCATACAAGCACACCAAAATGGTGACTATAGTTCAGTCGGTTAGAGCGTCAGATTGTGGTTCTGAATGTCGTGGGTTCGAATCCCACTAGTCACCCGAAGAAAAAGGATTTCCCGTCGGGAAATCCTTTTTTAATGCCTTTATATCGTACTCCCCGATACAAAAGAACAGACAGATGCTCCCTTGCGAAAACATCCGTCTGTTACGAATCTGAGAAATCAGATGAGGGTTCCTCAAAAAATATACTGGACACGTAATTGCCCTAAAAACAGGTTTTTCTTGTAAAATTCATTGCAATGTTCTCCTACAAGGACATAACTTCCGTTCAGTTTTACGGCCAAATATTCATTCAAATAGAAGTTAGCTCCCAACGAAACGTCGCTTTCCCGTCCGCCCATGATACTGGCTCTGCCATCGTTCAAGTTCGTATAATTGAAACGTGCCGTGAGTTCTATCGCCTGTTTACTGCCCGGCCTGCCGGGAATACCGTACAGGTCGTCATACGCAAACCCTCTTCCCCGAACCAGAAAGCCTGCCTGCACATATCCTCCCTGCGGACGGTAAGCCTCCCTTTCCGTACGATTGAGACGGTTCAGAAAGTATTCTCCCTGTACCATGAAATGCGGAGCGGTATAAAGTATCTCAAAAACGCCTTTGAGTTCTGTCCCTAAACGATCCACGGTGGCTTCCATCAATGGAAACGGGAACATGGATGTCACGCCATCATTCGATACAGTTTTTGTCGGCGGTTCCACCGTATTCACCGGTTTGGTACGGAAAGAAAAAGCACCGCCCACATGCAACAGATTCCCTTTCCACCGCTTGCGCCAAACGCCCCGCGAAGTGGAAACCAAAGCGTTAACCTGCCCGTCACCGATTTTATTGATGTCGTTATGCGTATACAATCCCGTAGCCCAATATCCAAATGGCAGACTGGAATGATAAGTCAACCCGAGCTTGCGTCCGTCCGTAAAAGCCAATACGGATCCGGCCGACTGATGAAAGCGCATGTCTGCCGTACTGATGAGCATATCCATGGAATAAGGTTCATAAGCATTTCCTAACGAAAGGACACCATGTTTAAAGTGATAGTTCAACAACAAATCCTTGATGGCTACTTTGTTCCCTCCCAAACCAATGTCGGCTTTCATTTCATATTGCCTGTAAGTAGCTTTAAAGCCCACACGGAAATCTTCCAAGCGATAATACCCCTGCACACTTTCCTTGCCATAACCGGACACAGCGGCATCCAGCAATGCCCTCGAACGAAACTTCACGGTAAGAGGTTCGTCCGCCTGTGCCGTCATAAAGCAACTTCCCATGCCCAACCACACGCATGCCATCCATTTTCTCATACGCACCGATTCAAAATATTCATGAATTGCGGAAGTGCCTCTTCCACAGGTATTGCCCAACCATAATCCGCCACATTGAAGATAGGAGCCGTACGGTCCGGGTTGACGGCTATCACACAACGCGCTCCGGTGATGGCCGCCGTATGCTGTATCTGTCCGCTGATACCGATGGCGATATACAAATCCGGAGCTATCGTATGCCCGGTCTGCCCCACTTGCACGGAAGCGTCCACCAACCCGGCTTCCACTGCCGCACGAGACCCGGCCACCGTCGCACCGATACGTTCGGCCCACTCCCGGATTTCATCGGCACATCTCCGTGTTTTCACGCCTCGTCCTATACCTATTATAATAGAACTGTCGTTCAGCGAAGTTCCGCCCACTTCTTCCGCCACGGTCTCCAACACGCGAACACGGCTGTCGGCTCTTCCTGCCTCATAAGCATGATAGACGATTTCCCTCCTCCTCGAAGTATCCTTCTGCCGGGCTTTCATCACCCCGGGACGTACGGAAGCCATTTGCGGCCTACAAACGGGGTTGACAATCGTAGCCATCAGATTCCCTCCGAAAGCCGGACGTATTTGGCGCAACAGTCCGCTGTCCGCATCCATTTCCAACTCCGTACAATCTGCCGTCAATCCGGTGTGCAATACGGCAGCCAATCGTGCGGACAAACCACGGCCGCATGGCGTAGCCCCGATAAGCAAGGCCGAAGGATGATGTTTGCGCACCAAGCCGGCCCACACCTCCGTATAGTTTTCCTCCACAAAATCCGATAGAAGCGGAGACTCCACCACGTGCACGCGGTCTGCACCGGCGGCTATCAACTCATCCGCCCATGCGGACACCTCACCGCCTATCAGTACAGCCTCAACCGGTTGGGGACGACAAGCCGCAAGTGCCACAGCCTTTCCCAAAAGTTCCCGGCTTACCGGTGCCAAAGCACCGTCCTGGATTTCCGCCCACACCCAAATGCCATTGGAATCATCCACAGGCTGTTCCTGCCTTTCATCTTGACGCTGCATCACCCAAGCTCCAACCGGACAAGCCTGCACACAACCGCCGCACAACCGGCAATTCTCTTCATCCACCTCCGGAAAGTCGCCCATACGGATAGCCCCATAGGCACAACTTTCGGCACATATTCCGCAGGATACACATTGCCCGGCCTGTAATTGAAGTATAAAATCCTTATCTTTATTCATTTTCATCTTGCTTTTTAAAAATTAATTCCGCGTCTCATGCTTTCACGGACGACTGCAAAAAACTTTTCCCCGTCGGGAAGCCATTCCACGTCTTTCTTCCGTTGAGGCACCATAGTAGACACTACTTGAGTAGGAGATGCCTGCAAACCGACTTGCGAAGGTTCCAGTCCCAAGTCGCATTCATCCCAATGAAGGATGGCCTGCCGCTGAGCCCACCGCCAACCGGCCAGTGTGGGACAATCCAGTTCCCCCGTCTCCCGACCAACCGTCACGACACAAGGCAAATCCACCTCCATACGTTGGAGTAAACGACCGGCCTTCTTCCTCACACACATACAAGTATCCGATATGTCCGAAACCTCCATCAAATGCGTCACTTGGGGAATATCCAACTGTCCGGCTACCTCAGGCCCCACTTGTGCCGTATCACCATCCACCGCCATTTTCCCGAAAAGCAACAAGTCGTATTCACCCAACTTGCGCACGGCTGCCGCCAGTACCAGGCTCGTACACCACGTATCGCTTCCGGCAAATGCCTTGGAGGACAACAAAACCGCCTTATCCGCCCCTCTTTGCAAAGCCTCCCGGAGCACTTCTTCCGCCGAAGCGGGCCCCATGCTTACCGCCACTATCTCAGCCCCCGTCTGCCTTTTCAATTTTACTGCCAACTGCAAGGCATACAAGTCATCAGGATTTGTCCGGGTCATGGCCGACGAACGCTTCAGCGTCCGGGTTACAGGATCCATCTCTACCTTTGTAGACAAAGGCACTTGCTTTAAGAATACAATATACCGCTTCATATCTTTCGCTTTTTTATCTTCCATATATCCGAACCCTATCCACCTTTTTTATTGGAACGGGCATCCGCACACCTTTTTTGAAACTCAACCGAAAACGGGTCCACTGCCCCGAAACGGTCCGGTGCAAACCCGGCCGGATCCACAAACGGCTCTTCCCGCAAAATCAATTCTGCGGCCAAGCGTCCCATACCTCCACCGGCAGCCACGCCTCCTCCACAGCATCCGGCTACGGCATACAACCCTTCGTATGGACGCACCTGCCCGATAATGAATTTGGCATCCGGCACGTAACATGAAGGCCCGGCCACATAATGCGCGACACCCAGCGTTTCTATGTCCGGAAGATAACGCTGTAGCAACGGGGCACACTCGTCGAGCACTTTCCATTCGGCTGCCTTATTGAAATCGAAATCCTCCAACTTATCCGTCAATGTGTCGGGATTGAAGGCTTGACATTCACTTTCGCGCAAACCGATAATCAACGCCCCCACATCCGAACGGGTGAAAGCGCGGGCATCGGGAATCACCGTAAAAGGATGGTTTGCCGGAAAACGCCCGGGGTTTGTTCCCGTAATCCAAAAATGACTCCGTACCGGAGTAAAAGGAAGCCCTACCCCTAAAGGACGCATCAACAGGTTGGCCCACGAGCCTGCGGCATTCACGACAACCGGTGCCAGTACTTTTTCCCCGTCCGCCAACTCCACTCCTGTCGCCTTGTCTCCAACAGCCACAATGGCTTTTACTTTCGTATTCGGACGCAATTCCGCCCCGAGACTTCGTGCAGCACGTGCATAACCGGAACATAACAAAGCACAATCTATAAACGCATCCGTAGGCATGTAAAGCGCCTCTTCTACCGCCGAGACCTCCATCCAAGGAAGAAGCTCTTTCAAACGCCTCCGGTCGATACGTTCATTCGGTATTCCGAAACGTACGGCCGCTTCTTCCAATGCTTCGAGTTCTTTCAGCGATGCGTCGGACGAAGAGATGGTCACACTGCCGCACTGCTGCAGTTCGAGCGATTCCCCCAAAAGGCGCTCTATTTCATCGATGCAATCATACGTTTCCTGCACCATTTCCATCAAAGCCGGTTTGGTACGCGCCCGTGTCAACAGGCAGGCTGCACGGGACGAAGCCTGCGACGCTATCTCGTTGGCATCCAACAACAACACCTTCCCCGCCTTACGTTTGGCCAACTGGTAAGCCGTGGCGCATCCCAACAAACCGCCACCGATAATTATCACATCATAATCCTGTTTCATCGTCAAATTACATTATATTGAGGATTCATATACAAAGTCGTACGCTCCGTCTGTTCTTTTCTACGCCCTTGAGCGGAATACCGTTTATAAATCAATACGGCAGCCACTGTGAACAATACCGCACAAACCGCGCCGACCGCGCATGCCATGTGGTTGTAAAGCGCAAACCACTCCATGTCGAAATTCAGAAACTCCTTGGTGGAAAGCAGAGTCACCGTACCCATGTAGCCGATGAAGTCGATAATGGCGATGAAGAAACCTACATTTCCCCTGATACGGAAACAAGCGATGAAGCGATCGAAGAAAATCGTCTGGAAAGTCAGATAGGCAATGTAGAGGCACAGGCTCTGCACAAACAACCACACTACTGGCTGCCAATCCAATGCCTCATAATTCAGCGACACGTATGTCATGACCAAACAACCGGCAATGACCAGTCCCATCAAGCACATCAAAGCCCGAATATTGCTGCGGAAGAAGACGAAAGCGGCAAAAATCCCGAGGATGACCAACGTAACAATCGTATCCACCTGGGCGAAAAGCCAAGAAGACTGATTGCTCATATCCAGGATATTGACCAGAAAATCTTCCTTGATATCGCGCAGCACTAGCAACATGAAGTTGCCCACGAACAACAAGGTAAGAATCGGAGCGTAACCTCGGAACAAGCGTTTACGTCCGTTTCCGTCCAATGTCACACGTTCGTTACGCAGTGCAATATCTTCTTCCGTAGGCTGTGGCAGACGCTTCAACATATACCCCATAAAAACGAGAAGAGGCAAAGCAAAAGCCCCAATCACGGCAGGCATCCAGAACTGTCCCACGTGCATCTCGTTCATGGCAAACAAACCGAAACTCTTAGCCACACCGGAACTGAACACCATGCTTACCCCCAACAGACTGGCCAACATATCCGTCACCTTGCGCCCCTCGATAAAGCTGAATATCACGCCCCACATGCAACCGAGCGACAAGCCGTTCAAAAACATGGCCGCCACATTGAACGGAGGAGCCAACAGGCCGAAGCCGACCAAAGCCGCCTCGGCTGCTACCGCCGAACAGACGAAAAACTTGAAACGACACTCCTTCTTCAACTCCGAAATCAACTTGATGCCAAAGAACTTGGCTATCACATAACCTAAAATCTGAATCGTCGTCACCGCGACCTTGTAGTCCGTGCCGAAGAAATCAAACCCCTCGAACGAAGCCGCCGTATAAGGTTTGCGTAAGGCATACACCAAAGAGTAGGAAAGCAAGGCTGCACCACCCGCCCACAGGATGAGTAACGCATCCGAAAATCTTTTGTTCTTTACGATTTGTTCCATAACCATAGTTTTGTTTTCGGCTGCAAAACTATCCCAAACCGCCATCTGAAAAAATTAATTCATCATATATCATACGCCCGTCCAAACCCGTATTTATAATGTAACATTCATCTCACGGTAATGAAGCACGAAAGCAACAGGTTTGTAACATGGAAAACGTACCTTTGCCCCAAAGAACATACGTATGGACAAATTGGTATCACTCTACGAACGAATGAAGAAACTGCGCGAAGCCGGTGTACGGATGAAGGACATCTCCGAGGAGACGGGCATCGCGTCCAGCGTACTCTCCTCGCTCTATTCTTCCGTGCTCCCCACATACATCAATCTGCTCTCCGGAGGATGCGGTACGGAAAGTGCGTTAGACCAAGGGCTGCAACAAGTCAACAACGTGTCGAAACGCAAACTGCAAGGTTGCCTCGACGAATTGTACGACAAAGTGAGCCACATCGAGCCACGTTTCGTTTCCAACAAAAACGGCGGACGACCTTTCCTGGACGACATCGAGAAAGAAGCCATCAAATACCTGCCCAATGCCGGCACCTATACCGGGCTTTACCAGTCTTACAGTTCTTCATCCTACTCCGACGGACTGAAAGTGGAGCCTTATATGATATCCTCTATCGTAGATGGCGACACCATGCCCAAAGTCTATTGCCAGAACCTGTCGGGTGACTACTATATCGGCGTGGGGCTGTTCTCGCCGTTTCAAATCGGTTATCTGATGTTCAACGAACAAAAACGCCTGCAACTTGCCCTGAAGGTGGTCTACCTGCAACTGCCCATCATCGAGTATCCCCAAATCATGAAAGGAATCTATCTGACACACGACTATAACCGCAATCCGATCGCCCGGCGCATCCTCTTTGTCCGGCAAGGCGACGAAATCCCACTGGAAGAGTTTGCCGACTTACGCACAGAAGTAATCCCCAAAGCACAACTGACCGGAGAACTGTTGGAATACTATAATTACACTTGCTGCAACGAGGATATCATACGGAGCATGATGCTGATATCACCGGACAAGGATACCAAAGAACTCCAACGCGAAAAGCAACTCCTGAAAATCCTCAGTACACAAGAGGGTCCCTGAAGATACGGCACCCGCCATGCGAAAGGCCGCAGAAGGAAATATCCTTCTGCGGCCTTTCGTATAA